>NZ_RQER01000004.1:300000-600000 GCF_004770615.1 Leptospira langatensis | reverse complement strand
AATTCTTAAAGAAGAAGGCGCCTGGTCTCTTCGGCAAATCCATTAAGTGGAACTTTACTAAGTTCTTAGTTGATAGGAAAGGAAATGTGATCAAAAGATTCGCAACTCTTACTCCGCCTGAAAAAATAGACAGCAAGATCCTGGAACTCTTATCCAATTGAATTACGAATCCTTAAAGTTAGAAAAGCAGATCTGCTTTTCTCTTTACGCGACTTCCAGGGCGGTAACGGCATTGTACCGTCCGCTTCTGGAAGAATTGGGCGTAACTTATCCCCAATACCTGGTACTACTCGTTCTCTGGGAAAAGGATTCGATAGCTCTGAAAGATATAGGCGATCGTTTGCTATTGGATTCGGGTACTCTCACTCCTTTGTTGAAGAAGCTGGAGAAGATGGGATTCTTAACGAGGACCCGGTCGGATGAGGATGAACGTTCCCTTGTAGTTCGATTGACCATCAAAGGTCGCAACCTACGTAAGAAAGCACTTTGTATTCCGGAACTCTTGTTGGAAGGTTCCGGAATGACTATTGAGAAAGTGCTGTCTATGAAAAAAGATTTAGACAAACTTCTCTATCAGCTAGAGGAAAAAGTAAGAAATTCGGCGTGACAAATCCGTTTTGTCGAAAACTATAGAGCCGCTTTAAATGGCGCCTACTCGCGCTGAAGGAGTTTTAGAATGAAACGAATACTTTCTGCGATTTTATTTGTCGCAGTTCTTTTTTTGGGAGCTTGTTCCTCCGAGGAAAAAAAATCCGAGCCTGCATACCAACCTAACTCGGACATCCGCACGATCGAAGCAAGCATGATCAAAGAAGGGGACAAGAGGATCAAGGCCGAAGCGGTTTTGGGAACTCCTACTGTCGAAGAAAATACCCAAGACGGATCTCTATTAGAATGGTACATGGAATCTACCACCTACCAAAAAAATTCGTACAAAACCCTTGCTGAGAAACCTTCCCGTATCAACGAAAACACCAAATTCATCAGAGTGATCGTAGATAAAAAAGGCGTGATCAAAAAATACGAATACAAACTTTAATCGGATTTTTGAACTTGTATGAGAAAGGCCGCGATCGCGGCCTTTTTTATTTCTTCTTATTAAAGATTATAGATCGTCTTCCATTAGATCCAAGCCGGTAAATCCGAATAGGAAATCCAGGAATTCCCCTATATTGAAACCCAATCGGATCCCATACTTAATAGAAATATAAATCTCAACTTCGAATAGGAACCCAAGAGGATAATCATCCTTACTTTTGGGATTCTGGGCCAAGTAAGCTTGGATTGCCTCGTTCTTCTTTTCGGGATCTAGGCTTTCCAGGAATTTTTTATAAAAGAGTGCCTTCTTAGCCTTTCTTCTTTCTTCGACCGGGTTATTATAAAATTTTAAATATCGTATCTCAAAACTTTTAGTGTTTTGTCTTTCGTTCGCTAACTCGGGAGTCGGATTCGGATCTTCTTCTCCCTCCGGAGCGTCCGGTAATAATAAAAATCCTTGGGAAGAATTCGGATCCTGCCCCTGAGGTTTTGTTTCCACTTTTTGACTCGGATTCGTAGGTTCCGGAGTATTGGGAAGGGAATGGAATTTTTCTCCACCTAAGAAGCCGAATACGAGCTGTTGGGATCTGTAGGGTCCGTAACTTCCTCCTCTGAGCCCATAACCTGTGCCTAGATCTCTTTTACCGGGTGCGGATTCTCCTCCCTGAAAAATGAATCCACCAGCTAACGGACCGATCCTAACTCCTAGTCCGTAACCAGGACTTTCTACTCCGGCAGTGAATACGTCCGCTAGATCGTTTTTTCGGTGAGCCCAATAGGATGAACAATCGATCATTAAGAATGTGAGAAGAAAGATAGGGGAGAAATAAAACGGTTTTGTAATCAAAGAGGATCTTTTTGCAATCGAGGAGGAGCTTGCGTTTTTTATTCTTCCAAATCGGGCAGATACGGATTTAAAACTGGAATTTCTTTGAAAAATTGAGTTCAATGTTTCATTCATCGCAATGGAAAGACAATTGCACTTCTTAATACGAGGCGTTACCGCTACGCTTTCGGTTTAAACGGGAAAGGCAATCGCAAAAAGCATGTGAATTTTATTGGTTTTCTTCCTTTAATCCATTGGGAAAGTATCCGGAAAAATAAACATTAAATTGGAATGAGTTGATGATTGATTTGGAAGAAGCTCCATCCCGTTATAAGAACGTCGCAATTTTCGGCGGCGGTCCTATGGGAGTCCATCTTTCGGTATCCCTTTCGGAAAAGGCAGAGAATCTTTATCTTTGGTACTTCGATAAGAAAAATGCGGATAGAATGCAGAAGGACAGGAGCGCCGAGTTCCTGGACGATCATGTTCCTCTTGCCGATAATATCCGGATCGTCAGTGATTTTGAATTCTTATCCGAAGGATCTTGGATCATTATTATTGCGGTTCCTTCCAGACAAACGGAGAACGTAATCGATAGGATCTCTTCTGTTCTTTCTCAGAATGGTGAACACACAATTGTAGTTTTTACTAAGGGGCTTGTATCCTCTTCTACCAGAAAGAAAACGAATGCGATCACATTCTCCGATTATGTTTTAAAAGTACGTGAAATAAAAGACAAACTGGATCTGGAATACGTCGCAGTTGCCGGTCCGAACCTTCTTTCGGAAATGGCAAAGGGAAAGCATAGCTTTTTCTCTATAGCTTCCAGTGGAGAGCGAGGATCAGAAGTCATAGAAGGGCTTTTCTCGGGCCCAAGAAATCATATTAAGACTTTTGAAGATATTCGCGCCTTGGAATTGGTCGGGGTCATGAAGAATCCGATCGCTATCGCTTGCGGGATCCTAAGTGGGATCCCGGAATGCGGCTCCAATTTCGAGGGAGAACTGATCAGTTTAGGATTTTCTGAAATACTCGATCTATTGAACGCACTGGAACTCCCTACAAAGCCTGCTATGGAATTCGGATTGGCGGACTTGATCACCACTGCTACTTCTAGATCCAGTAGGAATAGGGCTTACGGCCAAAGATTCATCCGAAAGCTGATCTCGGGCGAGGACTCTCCAAATCTATTGGAGAGGATAGAATTATTTTTCAATCCTAAAGAATTCATCCAAAAAGAAATGAGCCAGAGTGAGAGTCATGTAGAAGGGGCCTATTCTCTTTCCACTATTTTGGATCTTGCAGAAGAGAAGAAGGTGGAGCTTCCTTTTTATACGACTCTCTTCGAGGTTTTAACTCGCAAGGTATCTCCTACGGAAATGATCCGATTCGTCTCCAAATCCACAAGCGACGATATCCGAAATATTTCCCGTACAGCTCGCAAGCGCTTCGGATTGACTCTTGCCTCCGGAAAAGAATTCCAGCAAGCTCTGAGAAGAAGAGTACTTCGTCATGTGCATTCCCAACCTGGAATGGCAGATAGGATCCTGAAGCAAGCGAGCCTGCAGATCAAGTCTTTAGAGAAAAGATATTCGGAAGCAGTAGAGACAGAAGCAGGCACGGATCTTTTACTTCTTCCGAAGGAAATAAAACTTTGGGAAGAGGCGGAGGAGACTTACGAAAAGAATCATACCAGAAACTTGGAAAAACTTGTGGAGTTCTATGTTTCGGAGATTGCGGACGAATATAGTCCCTTCTTCCGAGAGTCCTTGATCCATTTAGTAGCTCCAGCTCGTTTTGCGATCGGAGGATTCAAACCTGGGAGCGGCCTTCCGAAAATAGGAGGACAGATCAAGGAGATCAAGGCGCTCGCTTCCCGTTATGATATTCTTTATACTCCGACCCATAGATCTCATTTGGATTCGATAGAAGTCGCATTCGGTTTGCGCTGGTTGGGTCTTCCGGTCCCCAGATATGCGGCCGACAAGAAAGTGATGGCAACTCCGGGACTCGCTCGTGTTCTAAAATCTCTCGGTGCGTACATGGTGGACCGAAAAAGGAATCGGAACCTTCTTTATTTGGAATGCTTGACCCAATATTCCACGATGATGTTAGAAGCAGGAATTCCTACCTTGGTTTATCCGGAAGGGACTCGCTCGAGAACAGGCGGGATTATCCCGATCAAGACAGGAATTCTTTCCACATCCGTAGATGCGTTCAAGCATACCGGAAGCGAAGTGTTAGTCGTACCTATCGTTCTTTCCTACGAAAACGTTCCGGAAGATGTGGAGTTTGCGGGCAAGGATGTTCATCTTTCCTATAAGGATTTTCTTTTTAAGAGAACGGAAGTGTATATGGATCTCTGCGAACCGATCCCGGTATCTCGCTATATTCATGAAGATGATCCTACTCTTTCCATTTCTATGGAGATCTCTAGAGAATGGCAGGCACACCATAGGATATTGCCGAACCAGTTAGTCGCAAAACTTCTATTGGAAGCAGGAGGAGAGATCAATCTCGCCGACCTGGAAAAGATGATCTCGGAAAGGCTTTTGACCAGAAAGGGAAATTATCTGACTAAGGATACTGCCGAGATACTGAATCGAGGGATCAAAGTATTACTGGCCAGAAAGTTTATCCAAAGAGAAGGAAACAGTATCAAGGCTCTGGACAATGAGCTATTGCAGTATTATGCGAATATGGTGCCGGATCCAACCTGAGATCCGACACCTTCTCACTAATCTACTTTTACTTTAGACGCGATCAGCGTCGCTCTCTTGCGGAGCATAGAAATGGATTCGTCCTTGTTCGTATACGTAAGTGCGACTCCCATCCTTCTGTACTTCTTAGTGATCGGTTTACCGAAGATCCGTAGATCCGATTCGGGCATTTCGCACGCCTTGTCTATACCTTGGAAATTCGGGATATTCCCTTCTGTCTCCGCAAGTATTACCGCACTCGCTCCTTTTCGGACCAGAACGATCTCGGGAATCGGAAGTCCTAGCACGGCTCTCAAATGCAATTCGAACTCGTTGAAGTTTTGAGTGCCCGCCAAAGTAACCATTCCGGTATCATGAGGACGAGGAGAAAGTTCTGAGAAATAGACTGCGTCTTTTGCTAAGAAGAATTCTACTCCCCAGATCCCGGAACCGCTTAGTTCTCGGGTCACCTTATCCGCCATTTCTTGCGCTTCTTTCAGTTGGGAGTCGGAGATCTCGGTAGGTTGCCAACTCTCTTGGTAATCCCCTCTCTCTTGTCTATGACCGATGGGAGGACAGAATAGGGTGCGGCCGGTTTTCTGAGTCACAGTCAAAAGAGTGATCTCGGATTCAAATTGGATAAATTCTTCTACAATGATCTCGGACGCGCCCGTTCTTCCTTTGGTTTGCGATGCGATCCAAGCCGGTTCTATGTCTTCAGTAGTCTTGATCACAGACTGACCCTTTCCGGAAGAAGACATCAAAGGTTTGATTACGCAAGGGATCCCTATAGTCTCGATTGCCTTCTTTAATTCATCCAAAGTGGATGCGTATTCGTACTTTGCGGTCTTTAATCCCAAAGTTTTGGCGGCCAGGTCCCGGATCGATTTTCGATTCATGGTGAAGTTAGCCGCTTTAGCGCTTGGAACCACTTGGTATCCTTGCTTTTCATATTCGTAAAATCGTTCCGTGCGAATTGCTTCGATCTCTGGAACGATCAGGTCGGGCTTATGCCTTGCGACCACTTGGTCTAGGGCATTTCCGTCCAGCATATCTATGACTTCTCTTTCATGGGCTACTTGCATAGCCGGTGCTCCATCGTAACTGTCGACGGCGATCACATATTGCCCCAATCTTTGGGCCGCGATCACGAATTCTTTGCCTAGCTCTCCCGAGCCGAGTAGAAGGATTTTCTTTTTCATAGGTTCTTGGGAGAATTTCTAAATACGAATAAGGAAGGGAAGGAAAAAATAGAAGGCCCGATTTGCACTCCGCCGTTTAGAAAGATCGCTCGCAAACTCGAACAAAAGAATTTCAGGAGAACGGGGAGAAATTATTAGGGCCTGGAAATTGAACTCTCTTACAAAAGCAGTCTAAATAAGAATTTAGGATCGCGGATCCGAAAATACGCGCAAGAACGAGTAACTTCCTCTATGTTTCGAAAGATTCTATTTATTTCCCTTTTTACGATTCTTCTAAGTGCCTATCCTAATTATTTGCAGGGGACTGGAGCGAAACAAATACGATTTATCGGCACTGCATACGATCTAGAAACCGGCAAACTACTTTATAGAGATTATCACGAGGAATATTGGGAGAACGGAAAGCACACACATTCTCTGGTTACATATAAGGATCCGGAAGGAAGGATCTTCGCCAAGAAGAGGATCAGCTTTGCTAAGAATAGGAATATTCCAGACTTTCAATTAGATGATGATAGGGATGGGTATTTGGAAGGAGGAAGTTTCCTAGGTGGGAACTCTGTGAAATTATATGCTCGTCGCAAAACCAGTGACCCTCTACAGGAAAAGGTCCTGGAGAATAATGGTCCCTCTGCTTTGGATGGAGGCTTCGATTATTTTGTAGAAGATCATTGGGAGGAATTGCGTTCCGGTAAGAAGCTGAGCCTTTACTTTCTTGTTCCTGTAGAGAGAGATAAGTTCCGCTTTACTGTAGAAAAGACCAAGGAAGGGGAATTTAATGGAAAGTCTTCCTTGTTCCTTAGATTGAGGATAGACAGCGCATTTCTTTCTGTTTTCGTAAAACCAATCGATCTTGTGTACGATATGGGATCCAAAAGGATCATGGAGTACAAGGGCACGAGCAATATTAATGATGAGAACGGCAAAAGTCATCAGGTTCGAATCGTTTACGGAATGAGATGATCTACTAGAATCCGATTCTCCAAAAGGCCAATCCTCTTAATTTTACGTTTTTTGCATATTCTGACCAAAGAGAGGTATCGATGATTAGACTACCTTCTCCTGTTTTAGTTTGGATCAAATAGATGCCTTGCTTTTCCTTTCCATGGTCCAAAGCGAATTTTCCGTCCTTGTAATAGGTTAGGACCTTAGGGGCCTCCGTACCCTTCTCCCAAAAATAACCGTATAAAGGGATCCCTAACCAAACCTGTTCCGGCTTATATGTCTTGAGAAGAAGGGTCATATTCTTCTGCATCCAAGAGTAATCGGTTACAGGTCCAGGTTTCGTCTTAGGGGAGTGATAATCGTAGGCCATAAGCACCACTTCGTCCGCGAGATTTTGCCGATAGACAAAGGAGTGGAACTGAGCCAGTTCAGGTATAAAATTCTCCTGAGGAAACAGTGCGAGTGAAAGGACCTTTTTCTTCTTCTGCATTCTAGGATATAGGAGAACTAAGAAATCCTTATATTGAGGACCAACACTCGTAGACATTCCTTCGAAATCCAAATGGATCCCTTGGTAATACGGGTATTGGTCTAAGAACTTTTCTAGGTTATGGATCAGTTCCCTTCTGTGAGTGGGAGAAGACAGAATATTCTCTCCTGTCTTGGGAGAGGAGAAGGTAATTAAGGGGAACCAGCGGACTCCTTTTTTGTTCCCATGTAACAGAAGCTCCGAAGGCGGGGGATGATGTATTACTTTGGAATCCGGACTTATACTTGTTCCGGTAAAACAGAGAGTCGTCCCGGGTTGGAATTCCTTCTCCCAGAACTTGGAAGACTTAAAGCTCAGGTCCTTGCCTAGAGCATATTTCCATACTCCGCTTTCTTGGGCGGATAAGGGACATAGAGATGCCAGCGCCAGGATCGTAAAACAGATTCTAAGCATAGGAATGATATTCATTTCTTCGTCCTGTAATAATAAGGAAACCGATTGTTGATTTTTCTTCAATCCTGAAGAGTCGGACACCGATTTTTATAGGAGATCCCGGGTCGAAGAATTGGGAAGGATGCGAATGATGGCAATCACGAATACAGGCATGGAGGACTTGATCCGAGACGGATTAGACCGGCTCGGTATTCTATCCTCTAATAAGAAGGCTGAGATCAGTTTTCATTCTGCCAGCCTGTTCGAGCTATACCTTGCCAAACTACCGGATGGTTCTCGTCTTGCGATCAAGATCATTCCCAAAAAAGAAATGGCGGAGGCAGAAGCAGAAGGTCTGGAGCAATTGTGCAGACTTGGGGTAAGGGTCCCCGAATGTCTCGGGACAGTGCATCTGGAAAAGACCTCCCTTCTTGCGATGGAGTTTATCGATACAGGCTCTTCTGCCGGATTCAGACAGGATCTAATTGCTAGCTTAAAAAATCTGTATAGAACCGAATTCGGATCCTGGGGTTGGAAAAGGGATAATTTCATCGGATCCCTTCCGCAAGCGAACGGGTGGTTTTCTACCTTCTCCGAATTCTATTGGCAAAGAAGATTAAAGCCCCAGATCGAATTGGCCCAAACTCGCAAATTATTAACCGACAAGGATCTTGGTTCCATCCAAACTATTTTTCAGAAGTTCTCGGAAGAATGGGGATTGGATCGTGTCCAACCAAGAATGGTACATGGGGATCTATGGTCCGGTAACGTTCTCCAGGCAAAGAACGGACATGCATACTTGATCGATCCTTCCGTTTCTTATTCTCATCCGGAACAAGACCTGGCGATGCTGCAGTTATTCGGAAGCCCTCTGAACCTGGAGGAAATGCAAGAGATACTTGCCACCTGCGGCATGGAGGATCCGGGTAATTTAAAGGACAGGATCCAATTCTGGCAATTGTATCCTGTATTAGTGCATATCAATTTATTCGGCGCTTCCTATCTAACCAGCCTCAGGCATATACTTCGCTATTACGGTATGAAATAGTTTTCTTGAAGGAATCTTCGGGAACTGTTCTTTAGTAAGAATCAATCCGAGTCCGGGGATACCTCTTTGCCCAAAGCTAAAAAACAGAAAAGCACCCGCGCTTCTTCATCCCAGGACAAGCCTGAAAAAATGAATCTGAGAAAGTCCCCTTCTCAAAAGAGGGCGATCGAAAGAGTACAATACATTTTAGATATTGTTACTGGTCTCTTGGATGAAGTGGGAACAGAAGCGATCACTACTAATTTGATCGCTCAGAAGGCGGGGATACCGATCGGTTCCCTATACCAATATTTTCCGAACAAACATGCTATCATCAGCGCTGCGGGCGAAAGGCATTTGGCTCGGGTGAACGATATGGTCATGGACTTTATCGATAGCAAGCCCGATATGTCGAACTGGGAATCCTTAGTGGACCAACTCATCGATGCTTTTGCTCGATTCTATAAGACCGAACCTGGCTTTATCCCTATTTGGTCGAATAAGAATTTGGATCCTCAACTGGTTAGTATAGATCGCGAGAATAACAGGGCTATCGCAAATTTCGTAAGCGATTTATTCTTTGGTGTTATTCCTTGGATGAAAAAAAAAGAAGAGATGACTGTGATGTCCCGGATCATGGTCGAGGTGACTGATTCTGTTTTGAGTCGTTGGTTGAGGGAAAGCCAAGACCAAGCGTTGGCAGATGGAATCCTCCAGGAATTGAAGACCATGTTGAAGTCGTACTTGAATTATTATATTCAGAGAGGGGAGAAGTGAGGGCGTATCTATTCGAATTTCCTCTAACCGCATTCTTTGTCGGGCTGATTTCTATTTCTCAATTCGTTCTGTATTTTCTGGTTCCCGAAGAGATCCTGAATGCATTCTTTATCAGTCGTCCCGGGGAATTCTATCCTTGGAAATGGGTCGGAATGGCTTTCCTGCATGCGGACTTCATGCACTTGTTTTGGAATATGATCTTCCTTTTCTTTTTAGGAAGGATCGTGGAATATAAAGTCGGAAGAACCAAATGGCTTCTATTCTTCTTCATGGGAGCTATCGTTTCGGGAGGATTGGATTCTTTCGTTCGTGGAATTATCTTAGGAGAGCACCAACCGGCGATCGGAGCTTCCGGTGCGGTTTCCGGTCTTGCTGCAGTAGCGGCGCTTCTTTCTCCCTTCTCCATTCGAGTAAAGAAGAGAAACTATCCGTTTCCTGTGTTTGCAGTAGCCTGGCTGATGGTGTATTCCGATATCACGAATTTGTTCTCGAAAGACCAAGTGGCGCATTGGGCACACTTGGGAGGATTCCTCTCCGTAGTCTTTGCGGCTTATTTCATGAATAATAAGATCAAAAGGGAGTTACATACCGGCTTTGTATTGAATGTCGTATTCGTGATCCTATTGCTTATACTGGGATTCTTTGTCGGAGCTAGATAATTGCAGTTTGTGAGTTTTACAGCCTTCGATTATAACTCGGATGACTCCTTTAGCAGATCCGTGTACGAAATGGAAGGCTCGGAAGAAACCGGCTGGAAGATCCAACGAAATGCTCTTCCTTATTTAGAACTCGGAAAAGGGTATAGACTCGTCAAAACGGAACTCTGCGGGATCTGTTCCACCGATCTGGACAGGAGATTTCTTCCGTTCGCTTTGCCCCAGGTGATCGGGCATGAGGTCTTGGTTTCGGATCCTTCTACAAAAAAGAAATACGTATTAGAAATAAATGATACAGTCGAGGCAAGGGGCGAAGAAAAGGATCCTTTTTGCAGGGTAGGAATTCCCACGCATAGTCCTACTAGAATGGTATTGGGGATCGATCGACTTCCTGGCGGATTTGGGCCTTATATTTTAGCTCCTGTGGGAACTCTTATAGAAACGGGAACCCTCAAGGACAAGGAAGCAGTTTTACTAGAACCCTTTGCGGCTTCTTTGCATGGGGTAGAAGTCGCGTTGAATAGAAAGGGAAAAGAATTGCCGCGAAAGATCGCCGTCTTAGGGCCGAGACGTCTTGGTTCTCTTTTGATTGCGGCCTTGGATCTGTATCGAAAAAGGAATCATTTGAATTACGAGATCGTTTCCATCCTGAGACATGAGGATCTAAAGGATCTTTCCTTTGCAGTAGGTGCGGATAAAGTATTCTATTTTCCTAATTTAGGCAAGGAAGAAGCCGGGATCGAAAAGAAGTTTGATCCCAATGGAAACGCAATCGATCGATCCGAAAGTGGGTCAAATCAATCCGAAGAAGCCCTTACTGGAAAATCATTCGATACATCCGGGAAGGATCGTATCGGGAAAGAATTGAATCGATCTGAAGAAGGATCTAAACCGATCGAATGGTCCGATTGTAAAAATGCCTTCGATCTTGTATTCGATACCACAGGCTCTCCTTCCGGACTAGAGACTGCTATGTTTCTTACCTCTAAAGAGATCCATAGAAAGACAACGAACGGTCAGACTTCTCTGGGAATTTCTCATCTTACGGAAATGGTTGTGGATGAGATATCCATTTCCTATCTTCGGCCTGATCTTTCGGATTTGATCTGGGGGATCCAGGAGACTTCTCCGATCTGGATCTATCAATCTTCTCAAGTTGAACTTACTGAAGAAGAACAGATTTGGATCGATCAATTAAAAGCGAAAGGCAATCATCGATTCTTCGTTGGAAGTATAGAAGAGGCGGAGGCCTTTTTACAAGGCCCGGAATTTCAGGGAACCTTGCCCCATTTTGATTTTGCGATCGCAGGTTCCAGTTCCGAATTGGATCCTATCCTTCGCCCAAAAGCAGGAGAAGAAAGATCTTTGGTTCGACCCAGAGGTTCTATCCTCATCTCTCAAAATGGAAAGAAGGATCCAAATCCTTTTCTGGCTTGGATCCTTACAGGCGGGATCTTGAGCTCGAGTCGTTGCGGTGATTTTCACAGAACGAGAGAACTATTGGAATCGGAACCTGGCTTCTTGGAAACTGTTTCGGACGCATTGATCAGCGGGGAATATGACTCTCAATCCATCCCAGAGGCCTATCTTGCCGCGAGAAAATCGGAGAATATAAAAGTGATTGTCAGGCATAGAGCCTCCTGACCGAGTATTTAGTTACTTTTCGGAGCCGAGAATTTTGAGCAAACACGGGTTCTTTCAAATTACGCAGAAAGTTTTTTTGAGAAAGGGAAAAGATCTTCTTATCCTCAGAGATAAAAAGTCCGGTTTCGGCGATCTGCCCGGAGGCAGAATGAACGAGGACGAATTCTATGGAGATTGGCTTGTCAGTCTTTCCAGAGAATTACAGGAAGAGATGGGAGATTCTTGCCAGATCAAGATCCATCCTAAACCGATCATGGTCCATAAGCATAGGGTCAGCGAAGGAAATCATCCCTGTGTCATCATCGCATATCATGGAGAATTTTTATCGGGAGAGATCCAAATCTCGGACGAACACGATTATTTGGATTGGGTGGATGCAATTTCCTTCGATCCAACCGGTTTATTCTTCGAATACATGTTGGACGCATTCAAGCTCTATCAAAAAGAATACGCTCCTCTGATCCCCGACGGGAAATTAGAAGCAAAAGGATGGCTGCTATGAGCCCATTTGCTAGAAACGCAATCGTCTCATTGCTATTACTTCCTATATTCCTATTTATAGGTTGGGTTCTATCCGCTACGAATTTGAGCGACGAAGAGTTCCAGAATCGTGTTTCTAAGAAAGAAACAAAAACAGTAACTCTGGGTTGGGACAGAAGATCCGGAAATTTACTCATCGTCCAATTAGAATTTAAGCCGGAATATTTTACCAGAGAAGACAGGCTCAGAGCCTGGTTAGAAGAACCTCTTCTTCTTGCAAAAGAAAAAGGATGGCTGCAAAAGACAACGATCGTGGCGTATCCTCCCGAAATAGGAAATTACTTTTTCTTAATAGACTCCCGCAAAGAGATCTTAGATGCGGAGAAGGAGCAATCTGCTTGGAACATGGCTGTTTTCTTCCAAAGGATATTACCTAAGAACCTCGCTTCTTTCTCTCTGGGAGAGGATACCTCTACCTTTCAGATCGCGGAGGCATCCAAGGAAAGTTACCAAAGAATTTTCAGTACTCTTTCCAAGATCTACGGAGTGCAGATCCTTGCAGGTTCTATTTGTCTTCCTTCTCCTGAAATGAAAGAAGGAAAACTTACGATCCGACCTGGTGGTACTTGGGAAGAACGAGCTTATATTTTCGACTCGGAAGGAAAGTTTGCGGAAGGTTCCTTACTTAGGAACAGATCCAGGGATTCTGAACTAGAAAAAAGATCACAAGCGAATCCGAATGAGATCCTTCCGAATGTCTGGGTAGCCAATCTTTCTTTCGGAAGAATCGGGGTCGTATTTACCGAAGATCTAAAATCTCCCGCCTTGGATGAGATGGTAAAGAAAACCTATATCAGTAAATGGATCGGTCTTGGTTCAGTCGAAGACGAAGGAAAGTTCAGAGAATGGATCAAGAATTCTAGTTTCGAGTCCAGCGGCCAGGTGCAATTTTCCGGAAAGACTTGGGATTACGAATTTCCTGGAAAGAGCTTTGCTAAAACCAGATACGGGTCTCCCGAGCCCTTAGAAGGACAAAAGGGAAATCTTCTCATCAATATCTTCTTCTAATAGGAAGTTACTTATCTCTGGACTCTTCGTAGAGTTTCAGGATGGTCCAGTCTTCTTCTGGAAAGTCCAGGCCCGTGATATAAAATTCTTTCGTTTCATTCTCGCATAGGATCTTGTTCTGATCCACAACCCAGATCCTTTCGCATAGCAAAGGGAGAACTTGGCTCTTGCGAGAAGGTCCCCAAAGATGGACCTTGCCTGAATAATTAGAAACGAACTCATTCTTAGCGGGTAGTTTCCAAGGATTGATCTCTTTTCTACTCACTGTAAACAATTTGTTCACGGAAGGTTTTCCTTTTCCGAATTGAAGCCTTCGCAAATGAAGTCTTCCGATCGAACCGCCAAGATAATACGCAGCGTCTCCGGTCCCATAATACAGAAGAGGACTGATGATCTCTTGGTCTATTTTCTCCGAGGTCTTCTTGTCGGGTTGCACGTAATATAGATAATAAGATCCTGCATTTCCTGAGAAGAGTAAGAAGTCCTTTCCGATCGGATACAAAAAGAAGCGAGCCTTTAGATTTGGGAACGGAGGCGCAATCTTCTCCTTGGGAAGGATCATTTTAGGAGTGCGAGGCTCTACTGTTTTTTCCTCATACAATTGGTTGTCTACGAAGTAGTAGATCTTGGAACCGTCGTCCGCAATTCCTCCTCTATTCCTACAAGAGATCTGAGCCCCTGCTTCATAATGAAGGTCGTTATTCTTAAGAGAGATCGCGAATAACCTGCAGCCGTTTGCCATCGGATATTCCGCTAAAGCAAAGTTTGCGTTGGAAGAAACGGAAATAGAGGCAGGCACTTCGTCCAAGCTCTTAGTTTCCTTATTTCCTTCTACCAAGTCTTTCCATGTCAACTTGCTGTCTTCGAGATAGACCAATCTCTTTCTATCGTACGAAAGCTCTACGATCCTGGTGGTCTCCGGCTTTTCTAAGGAAAGGATCTCATCGTCCGATTTTGGTTTAACTAGATAGTCTTTGAGTTGAGAAGAAGCCTTCTCGTAGTTTTGGTCTTCTACTAATTCGTTGATCTCTTCGATCAGGCTCTCTTGCTTGCTTTTGCAAGAAAGGATCAGAAGGAAGAAAAGAATAGAAGCGAAGATACGAAGAATGGTTTGTAATTTATAGGATCGGTTCAGGCAGTTTCCTCAGCCCAAGGCTCGTCGGAAGGGACGCTAATAATATCTTTAGAGAATAATTTCTGGGCTCTCGTTGCTATCTGTCTAGTCTCAAAGAAGGAATAACCTCCGGATAGCAGAGAACCGAATAACGGAAGCCAAAATCTTTTCTTTGGTCTTTGCAATTTTCTACCACGGAAGAATCCTTTCGCGATCTGGAAGGTAGCTTCTTCCAAGATAGTCCAGGTAACAGGACGGATCAAAACTCGGGCACCTAGATCTTTTAGGAAATTACCAAAGAAGGAAGTCTTGTCTTGGAACAAGCAATAGGCAAGAAGCTCCGGATTCACTTGGTGTTCTTTTCCGTAAAGAGCGGCAATATCCTTTATCAGTTTGCCTTGGATCCGTAAGACTAGTACAGCTTCTGGAGCCAAAGTTAAGGCTCCCAACTTTCCTGGGGGAAGAGCAAGCACTGCACTTGCGGCTCCGGTTTGGAGAGATGCCTTTTGCGTTAGTTCCTCAACAAAATGAGAAGGGGAACCAATGGTCTTGGCGTAAGGACTGCGGTAAGAATTGAGACCAGACAGTAGGTTCAGTATCTGATCGGAAACTGCGGAAAGAATCGAATTGTAGTTTTCCATGTAGAGGAGTAGGGTACCAAGGCAATGGGATACTGTTTCTATGTTAGACAGACTAGAAAAAATACAACAAAAATACCTTAAAATATCCGACGAACTCACGACGGCATCCAATCCGGATGATTTAAAGCGCCTTTATAAGGAACGTTCCCGACTTACGCCCTTATTCGACAAGATCACCGAATATAAAAAATTACTCCAAGACAAGAAGGACGCAGAAGAACTTCTGAAGACAGAAAAAGACGGAGACATGCGTTCCATGTACGAAGAAGAGAAGAACGCTGCCGTCGACCGGATCGATTCTTTAGAGAAAGAATTGGAGATCCTTCTTCTTCCCCCAGATCCGAATTCAGGCAAAAACATACTGATCGAGATCCGTGCTGGGACCGGCGGAGAAGAGGCTGGCCTTTTCGTTTCCGATCTATTCCGAATGTACACCAGATATGCCGACAAGCAAGGCATCCGACACGAGATAGTGGAGTCTTCTCCGACTGGGATTGGCGGACTCAAGGAAATCATCTTCGCACTCGAGAATGATAAAGCGTACGATCTCTTTAAATTCGAAGCGGGAACTCACAGGGTCCAAAGGATCCCTGCGACTGAGTCCGGAGGAAGGATCCATACCAGTGCTGTTACGGTTGCAGTCTTGCCGGAAGCCGAAGAATCCGAGATCAATATCAATGAGAACGATTTGAGGATAGACGTATATCGGTCTTCCGGTTCGGGAGGGCAGCACGTAAATACGACTGACTCTGCGGTCCGTATTACGCATATTCCGACTGGAGTTGTAGTCGCTTGTCAGGACGAGAAGTCCCAGCATAAGAACAAGGCTAAGGCTATGCGTATCTTGAGCGCTAGGATCCTTGAGAAGCAGGCAGAAGAGAAGAAGGCTGTCGCGGATGCTATGAAGAAACAAATGGTAGGAAGCGGAGATCGTTCCGAAAGGATACGCACTTATAATTTCCCGCAAGGAAGATGTACAGATCATCGTATCGGGTTTACTAGTCATAATCTTTCGGCTATAATGGAAGGGGACTTGGACGATCTGATCAACGCCTTAACGGAAGAGGACAGAGTGAAAAGATTGGCAAGCGCCCAAGCGTCTTAGAATGATCTTAGAAATTCTAAGACCATACCGATTAAGATTGAAGTTTAGATCCTAAATTTTGCGATGGTATTGGTAGTATGATTCAAGAGATAGAACCGCATCGCAGGGTTTGCGGAGAAAGGATCCCTTTCGCAAATATACACGCAGTTTCCATGAGCCTCCCCGAAGTAGCTGATGTGATCGGTTACGAAGAAAAAAGAGTGGAGACACTTTCTCGTTTGAAAGCCGGATACCCTCGCTTCGTCGCTCACGCGTATATCGAAAGGATCTTGGACTTCAATCGAGAGTCCAAGGGAGTGGAAGGGCCTCAGTTCATTCTTAATTCTCGAAAAGCTGCGGATCATATCGTTTCATTCTTTCAAATAGAAGGAGCCGTTATCCTAGAAGATGAGGGTATAATTACTCTCACTATTCCGCAAGACAAGGAAGCGGAATCCAAGGTATTATCTTTTATCCAACATACGGGTTGTCTTGTTTCTTCTCGCAAGGCTGAGGACTATCTATTTAAGAAAGGACTCATCGATTCCATTTACAAAGAAGATTCCGTACAAGAGGATCCTTACGATCGGGTCATACAATCCCTTTCTTCCTTATATCCAAACAAAGGCTTAAGCGTTCATCTGGCTACTTCCGGAATGAATGCTGTGTATGCTTCTTTCAAGGTATTGGATCAAATCCGAGAAGAAGAAGGAAAGAATATCTGGCTCCGACTGGGGTGGCTATATGTGGACAATATCCGCATCCTAGAAAAATATTCCAGAGGCTCTCGTATCTTTCACGAAGTAAACGACCTAAAGGAGCTCGAAGAATTCTTGGAGAAGGAAGGAGATAAGGTTGCGGCCATCCTAACGGAGTCCCCTACAAATCCTTTGATCCAGGTCCCGGATTATCCTGAGCTGAAAAAACTATTAGAAAAATATAAAATACCTTTGGTGGCGGATATTTCTGTTGCAGGTTCCGCAGTAGTAGACCTGACACCATATGCAGATATTATCGTAGAAAGTTTGACTAAATTCGCATCTGGGAATGCGGACGTAATGATGGGAGCACTCTTCTTAAATCCTAACTCTCCGTATTTCGAAAGATTGAAGAAAGAATGTCCTCAGTATTTAGAGACTCCGTATCGCAGAGATGTCGAGCGAATGGCCTTTGAGCTACAAGGCTACTCGGAAAGAGTGAGAGAGATTGGTAGAAACGCTGCGATCCTTGCGGACTTCTTTGCAAAACATCCTAAAATCAAAGCGGTTCATTGGAGTGGCTCCGAGGAAAATCACGGGAATTTTTCTAAGATCGCAAGAGACAAGGATCTGCATTGCGGAGTGATCACGATAGAGCCTGCGGTTCCTCTAGAGTCTTTTTATGATTCTCTGAACCTACTCAAAGGTCCAAGTTTCGGAACTGAATTCACATTAAACATGCTTTATATGTATTTAGCTCATTATGAATTGGTCTCCACCGAGGCAGGTAGAGGTTTCTTAAGAGAAGTAGGATTGGATCCAAGTCTGATCCGGATTTCTATCGGTCGCGAGAATCCTGAATTTTTAATCCAGGAGTACAAAAAAGCCCTAGGAGATTAACCCAGGGCTTGGTCTTGGACCGTTCAATACTTTCTTATCGTTCTGTACAAGCGACAGCGAAAGAATTATCTTTATATCCAATTATGATCTGATCCTTTCATTGGATCAAAACTTTCATTTGTTGTTTGGCTTTAGGCAGCAGAATGCGCCGTCTGCAGTTTTCCTTCTTCCTTCGTTTGTAGAACCGCTCTATATAAAAGTGGAAAGATCCCGAATTTAGAAATTCCTAATAGATAGATTCCCGCAACCGAGAATAGAGTTCCTAAGATCCAACCGAGTTGATGCAAGATCGCACTGCAGAGAATAGCGAGTCCCAGTGCTCCCACAAACACAGTCGCTAAGAAAGCAATTGTAGAAGAGAATGCCGACGGAGAATTTCGGACAGTGAATTCTCCGCTTCCCCCCAATTCCCAACCTTCCTTTTCGATCTTCAATAATGTGTAGATCAACACAGGGACTAGGATCACTCCCATTACGTACAATGTAATGGCTACGTCGGAAAGTAACCAGTTGGCAGCCGTGTTCCAAGTCCAACCGTTCTGGAATTGATCCAATGATTCGGAAAAGAATCTTTTGTAACCAGTTCCGTCCCAACCATGAACCAAAATGAAGAACATACCGAAATATCCGAGAGGGATCTGCAAATAAGCTAAGAAGTTTTTACCTGCCTTTAACAAGGCCCAAACAACCCAAAAGCCTAATATACCTTGGGAAACATTCGTTAGTCCAAAGAGAGCGACGAGCCATCCAGGCATTCCCTTATCTCCCGCATGCATGGTTTCCCAACTTGTGAATTGCCAAACCAGATAAAGACCGGAAGGCGCGAACAATAAGGAAAGATAGAGAAGATTGGTAATGAAGTATATATTCTTCCAAAAAGGATTTTTTCCTTCTTCTTTTGTCACGGAAGGAAGGCTACCTTTCGTCTTCTCTCCGGATTGCAATTTTTTGATTTGGCGAGCTGCGGCCATTGCGTAACCGGCTCCCAGGCCGTAGGCCCAAAAAACATCCACTTGTACCATTGGATTTGATCTCCTCACCAGGGGTTGAATATAAGAATGACATGTCATTCAGTTTTGTCAATAGAAAAATGTTCGATAGATAAGCGAAAATCGTGGTTAAAAATATATTGATCGGTGTTCAGTTGGGTTTTTCAAAAATTCTCTATACACCGTAATGAGAGGAAATGTCTATGTTCCTGTTCCATTAAAGGGGAACAGAAACTAGTTAGGTAAGAAATATGAAAAGAATAGTACATGTTTTTTTGTTGGGGATCTTTCTCTTTCAGTCTTGCAGATTTCTGGGCTTGGGCTCGGATCCTTTTGAAGAATTGAAAGCGAAGTATGCAAACTCCGAATCTAAGTTCGCGCCGATCGGCGATCTTAACATTCATTATAGGGATGAAGGGAAGGGGCCAGTAGTCGTTTTGCTTCACGGGGTGAGCGCTTCTTTGCATACCTGGGATGCTTGGGCCGAAACATTAAAATCTCATTATAGAGTCATTCGGATAGATCTGCCGGGACATGGACTTACCGGGCCGCCTAAAGATATAGAAAAATTGAATTTAGAGGAAGGCGTAGAGATCGTAAATCGTTTCTTGGAATCCTTGAAAGTGGATTCTTTTTATTTAGTCGGTAATTCTATGGGGGGATATATCTCTTGGAACTACTCTTTGAAGTATCCTCAAAAAGTGAAGAAGATGGTTCTCATCGACGCTGCCGGATATGCACAACCTTTGCCTTTTATCATCGGTCTTGCAAGTCATCCCGTAGTTAGCCCCGTCGCTAGGCATATGCTTCCTAGTTTTCTGGTAGAGAATAGCGTGATGGAAGTATATGGAGATCCTTCTAAAGTAACCCAAGCAACGAAGGATAAGTATGTGGATCTCTCAAGAAGGGAAGGAAACAAAGAAGCCTATAATTATTTCTTTAGATTTGCTAGAGAAAAGTTTACAGATCCAAAGATTTCCGAGGCGATCAAACAGGTCAGGACCCCGACCCTGATCATGTGGGGAACGAACGATCGTTGGTTAAAGCTGGAGTATGCTCAAAACTGGACCAAGGATATACCGAACTCCAAGTTCATTGCATATGAAGGAGCAGGTCATATTCCCATGGAAGAAATTCCGGAACAGACTTCTAAGGATCTAGTCAAGTTCTTAGAGAATTAAGATCCGTTCGGTTCCGAGTTATCGTTTGCCCATTCCTTCTAACATAAGGATGGGCATTTCTTCTAGCCAACGTTTCGCGAATTTAGAATCTCCCTTTGAAGAAAGGCTGATGCGAATTCCCTCAAACATCATTGCGTTTACTGCTTGAGAAGCGGTTCTCGTATCTAATTCCTTTCTAAGAAAACCTTTTTTGACTCCGTTCTTTAAGTAAAGTTCTGTTAGCCTGGCACTCTTGTCGATTCCCAACTGCACTTTTCTTTTTACCGTTTCGTCCAAAGCCATCGCTTCGAAGAAAACGATCTTTGCTTGGCGAGGATCCTTACTGAATAGCTGGAATAATTCCATACCTATGCTTTTGATCTGAGCTCTATATTCTTCTAGGGTGCTGGATTTTTCGGGGCTTTCTTTTTTTACTACTTCGAGTAGTCCAACTAGGATGCGATCAACCAAGGCATGTAGGATATCCAGCTTATTCTTGAAATAGCGATAACAGGTCCCATGTCCTATATTCAGTTTGTTCGCAATGTCTGCGATGCCGGCATCATGATAGCCTTTCTCTGAAAAGACATCCAGAGCCGCTTCGAGTATTTGTTCTCTTCTGGCTTCCGCTCTGTTTGCGATCGGACTAGGAGCCTTTGTTCTCATAGGTTTCCTTCCTCCAATTTGGAGAAGGATACGCAAGGAATTTTCCTAATCCGGAAGATCAAAACGGATTTGGAAATTTGTGCCTGTTCCTTTGGAACCGGAAAAGTCCAGCTTCCCTTTCAATTGCTTGGTAAGTACTTGGACCAAAGTAAGACCGAAAGAAGGGGTGGAGATCTGATCCAATTCACTGGAAAGCCCAACCCCATTATCCGAGACTTCCATGCTAACGGTATTCCCGTTTTTCTTCAGGCGGACTTGAACAATGGGCCTTCCTCCTTCCGGAATGAAGTCCTTCGGAAATGCGTATTTAAGACAGTTGGTAAGTAATTCGTTCAGGATCAATCCTAGAGGAATAGCAAGGCTGATCTCCAGATGAATGATCTCGGAGTATATTTCCAGTTGAACTTCTCCTCCTATCTTGTAAGCGGCTCGGATCTTCTCCGCAAGTCTCTTGGAATATCCGGAGAATTCTACATTTCCCAGATCGTTTGATTGATAGAGTTCATCATGGATCAAAGCCATAGTTTGGATCCGGTTCTGGCTTTCGGAGAATGCGTCGTGGATCTTGGGATCGTTTTCGTATTCGGACTGGAGACTGAATAAGCTAGAGATGACCTGCAGATTATTTTTTACTCTGTGGTGGATCTCCTTCAACATCACTTCTTTTTCCTTGAGGGAAGCCTTGAGCTGTCTCTCTGCCTGTTTTTTCTCAGTGATCTCTACGACTGTGATGATAACGGAAGAGAAAGTGTCTTCGAACTCAGGGGCAAGAGACCAACGGATTGCGGCTTCGAAAGGTTTCCCTTCGCTATCATACAGTACTGATTCTGTCTGCAGGATCCTGGTCCCGAAATTCAACCTAAACAGTAATTTTCTAAAAGAAGTTTGGTTCTCTTTTCGAAAGAATTCCACTGCAAGAGAAAGCACTTCTTCTTTCGATTTTGCTTGGAATAATCTCACGGACTCACGGTTCGCATCTATGACCCGTACCGAATCATAACATTCGGAAACGAAATCCTGGTTCGTCTTTAGGAATCGGTTGAATTCCCATTTGGTGAGTTTAGGAAGACTTTCTAATCTTTCTTTTACACCTCTATAATCGCATTCGAAGATCGCGATCGGGACGTTCTCGAAAAGCCCTTTGTAAATGGCCTCGCTAGTTCCCAAGAAATGATAGGATTGATCTAACTCCTTGGTTCTTTCCGCTACTAACTTCTCGAGATCCTGATGCGATTGAACTAGCTCGTCTTCAACTACCGCTCTTTCTTGGACAACTGCCAATACAAGAAGAGATGCGATAGAGACCGCGGATAGAAAACTCTGGAGAGCGAGTAAAGCGACTTCCTTAGAAGGAACGAAGAAATAGGCGTTTCCCTTGATCGTTCCTACGATTGCCAAGATCGAAACGACGATCATTACTAGAGAAGATTCCTTTCCGCCGAATCGGAGAGAAGCGAGTGCGATGACTACAATGAGTAGATAGGACAATGGAAAGTAGGCCGGGATCTCATTTACCCGGAAGAAATAAAATATCCCTCCTCCAAGCAAAAGCAAAAAGGAAACCAGTCCTAGGCTCTCTTTCCAAGAGTGAGCCCTGAATTGAGTAATATTCGGTCCGAGCCAACTTAAGAAAAATGGAAAGTAAACAAAGACTCCCAGAGAGTCTCCCATCCACCAAATGATCCAAGTGGGTAGAATGGAATGAGCATCCACAACACCGGCTAGGAACAAACCGGCATTGGCAATAGTTGGAGCGATCATGCAAACCAGGGTCTCTATCCAAAGGAATCGAACCACCGAAGATGTGCTCTGAGTTAAGTCCAATCTCGGAATGAATCGTCTATAGAGATATGCTCCTAATCCTGCTTGGACAGTGCTTCCCAGGGCGATGATCGCAGCGATTGAGACAAATTTCCAAGCCTCCGGATGAGACAAGAATTCGGATTTAATATGACTATTATAAATCAGGGAGCCTAGAAAAATCCCGGGCAAGGAAATCCTTCCCCAAAGAAGAGTAGTGACAAGGCTCCAACCGGACGCCGGCCAAATGGGAGAAGCATAGTCTGAAAACACGCTCAGGCTATGTCCCAGTTTCCCGAGTAGAAAATACACGAGAGCAACTAGACAAATCTTGGCTACGGACGTTAAAATTCTTTTGGACTGTTCTAACATTAATCCCCGAATCGTTTTCATTTCGCTTTTAGGATTCGGAAGCAGGTGAGAATAAGGCACTTAAGGCCAAATCATGATTCCGGATCTCCGCAACAATCCCGATCGACCGTTTATATTTTTAGGAAGCGGTTTTTCGTCGGAAGGCATTCCTATCATCGCGGAGCCGAATGAAATCCTTACTACTAATCGACGAAGCGAAGTAAGGAAAATACTCTTAGAAATTCAAGATAGAATAGCCAAAGGTAATTTTGCGGCAGGTTGGATCTCGTATGAGGTCGGAGAACTGTTCTTAAACGAGGATTATGAGAATGGTTCTGAATTTCGGAGCGAGCCACTTCTTTGGTTTGGTGTTTTTCAAAAGTATCACAAAGTAAAGGCGGAAGAGCTCATTTCTTGGGAGGAAAAGTTTCAGGACCGTGGCTATTTCGCCGCATTAGATCCAAGCCTAGAACAAAAGGAGTATAAGGAAGCGATCCGAAAGATCCAAGACTATTTGTATAAAGGCGAAGTATACCAAGTGAATTATACGTTTCCTTTACGGATCCGACAGGAAGGATCTTTAGAAAAATTGTTCTTCGATCTGCGTAAGAAGCAATCCGTTCCGTATGAAGCCTGGATCCGGACTGGAAATTCTATCGTAGGGGGCCACAGAGATATACTTTCCTTTTCTCCCGAATTATTTTGGGAAAGGAAGGGGAATGAGATCCGAACTGTTCCGATGAAGGGAACCAGGGCCAGAGGAAAGGACTCGATCGAAGACGAGAAATTAAGAGAGGAACTCTTTGAATCTGCGAAGGATAGAGCGGAGAACTTAATGATCACGGACCTACTTCGAAACGATCTGGGCAGGATCTCGGAACTCGGTTCCGTGCAAGTCTCTAAATTATTCTCGGTAGAAGAATATTCTACAGTGTTTCAAATGACGAGCGAGGTACGTTCCCTTCTTCCTAAAGAAATCAATTGGATGAGAATACTCGAATCATTATTTCCTGGAGGTTCCATCACAGGTGCTCCAAAGAAAAGAGCAGTAGAGATCATACGCGAGCTAGAGAAGGAAAGAGGAGTCTATACCGGAGGGATTTTCTTTCTTTCTCCGGAGAAAGAAACAGTATCGATCGCGATCCGAACCTTGGAGTTTTTAGAAACTTCTCCTGGAAGAAGGACCGGTAGAATGGGGATCGGTTCCGGGATCACGATCGGATCTGACGCGGAGATAGAATGGAAGGAATGTTGGTCCAAGGCAAAATTCCTGAAAGATCCGATCGAAGCGAAGAACAGCTTTTATATTTTTACTACCATGCTCTGTAAAAGAGGAACGATCTTCTTTTTAAAAGATCATAAGGAAAGAATGAGGTCCTCTGCTTCTCAACTCGGCTTTGAATGGAAGGAATCGGAGTGGGAACTTTCTGTCCAAACGATCTTGGAACAAAATCGATCCAAAAAGGGAAAAGCATCTCGCATCCGCATCCAACTCTTTGGGGACGGAACTATTCGGACGGAGATCTCCGAATTTGTGAAAGGCCCTAAGCAAGGGAATATTCTGTTTTCGAAAACTCAGTTAGATCGTTCGGATCCATTTCTGTATCATAAAACGAATATCAGAGAGACCTATTCTTTCGAATATGAAAAGGCTTTGGCCAAAGGTTATCTCGATGTGATCTATTCCAACCAAGAAGGACAGATCACCGAAGGTGCCATTCATTCCATATTCTTTTTTTTAGATGGAGAATGGATCACTCCCGCGTTGGACCAAGGACTTCTTCCCGGTGTGGCGAGAAAGAGATGGATCCAAAAGTTACATGCGAGAGAAGGAACTGTTTTGAAAAAAGATCTGGAGCTTGCCGAAAAAATACTCTTAGTGAATTCGATCCGTGGGGCAAGGCGGGTCTTAGGTGTGGACCAAGAATGAGGACTTTTTTAGGACTCTCTCTTCCAAATGAAGTACGAGAAAGGATTCAGGGGATCTGCTACGGACTCGAAGAGATCCGATGGGTCCTTCCGGAAAATTTCCATACTACTCTGGTCTTTTTAGGAGAATTAGATCGAGAACAAATAGAAACGGTTTCGGAGATCAGCTCTCAGATCGGCCAAAGCCCGTTTTCGATCGAAGTCCTTGGTCTGGGAATTTTCGGACATAAATCTCCCGAGATTCTGTACGTTTCCGTTTCTTTTTCTGAGGCCTTGTTTCGCTTGCAAAAATCCTTGGATTCGTCTTTAAGAAGAGTTGGATTTAGCCTGGAAAAAAGGGATTATAAGCCTCATATCACGATCGGAAGATTTAAACGGGATCGAGAGAAGAGATTGGAAATGTATCTGAAAGAATTCGATCAATTTCATATTCCGAATATCGAGATCCGGGAATTTCATCTTTTTTCTAGTCGTAGCGGTTCAAACGGACCTATCTATTCTGTCGAAGAAACATATCCTCTCCAATTAGATTGATCATGGAAAACCCGAAGCAAGATTCGTATTCCCCCAAGGTCCGAGACTTTTCGGATTTCTTCGCAGATCCACGCACTAGCCTCGAAGAAGTGGTCGGCATCGGCGGAGACCTGAAAGCGGACAGATTGTTGTACGCGTATACGAGAGGGATCTTCCCTTGGGCGGATAAACCTTTACTTTGGTTTTCTTTGGACCCGAGAGCCATATTCGATCTGAACGTCCTTCACCTAAGCACTCGAGTAAGAAGAAGGATCCGTCAAAAAAAATTCACAGTCACATTCAATCGTGCCTTTGAGCAAGTTATGCGATGCTGTTCTTATCGGACAGACGAGCAAACTTGGATCACCGATACCTTCTTAAAAGGGTTCACTCAGTTCCATAGAGAAGGTTATGCTCATAGCGTGGAAGTCTGGGACGAAGAGGGAAGATTAGGCGGTGGAGCCTATGGAATAGCGATCGGTAAATTTTTTGCCGGAGAGTCCATGTTCTCCTTCTTACCCGATTTTGGTAAGATCGGACTCTACTTTTTGTTCGAGGCCTTGAAGAAGGACGGTTTCACTCTGTTTGATACCCAGCAGATGAATCCGGTTACCTTGAACCTAGGAGCCTACGAAATTCCGAAAAATAAATTTCTAGACCGTCTTTCGGAAGCGGTTTCGATCCCTAACAAATGGGTCCCTCCTGTGGATGAAATCTGATTTTTCTTTAAAATGGATTTGATTTGCCTCACAGAACAATAAAATTACGACACAAACCATCGTTAGTATAGGAAGACCATAATGAACCTATTCAAGAAAATTCTTGTTACCCTTTTAGTATCTGCGATCGCTCTGTTCGGTTTTACCGGAATCAGCGCACAAGAAGCAGGTGGAGACGCTCCGGCAAAGGCTGAAGACTCTGCTGCTAAGCCTGAGAAAAAAGAGAAGAAACACAAGAAAAAGCACAAGAAACACAGCAAAAAGAAACATAAGAAAGAAGGCAAAAAAGGAAAAGAAGAAGCACCTAAGTCTTCTGCTCCTGCTGCTGAAGAAGGCGCTGGCGAAGAGCAACAATAATCTCGCTTAACATTCCTTAAAACCTCGTTCGAGAATTACTCGAGCGGGGTTTTCTTCTCCTCTTTCATTACGATTTTGCACCGCACCTACGAGATCCTATCTTCTAAAATTTAGTTGACGGGTCATACAATCACATTAATTTAAACGCGCTTTATCTCATAAGCGTAATATACTCTTTCTTCTCAAGGAATAACCCCAATGTATAAGAATTTAGCAGACATGTACCTTAAGGCCGCCGAGTCCTTTGGGGAAAGGCCAGCCTTTTGGTCGAAGGATGAGACAAAAGAATACAAAGCGACCACCTTCAAACAACTTGTAGATCTTGGCCTTGCTCTGTCCGAAGCTCTTATCGACTTAGGAGTAAAGGCGAGAGAACATATTGGGGTCCTCGCGGACAATCGTTTAGAATGGATTATAGTGGATGCGGCCGTTTTATTCTCCGGTTGCGCAAACGTTCCTAGAGGAACCGATGTTACCGACTCCGAGATGGATTATATTTTAAATCACTCAGAAGCTTCTGTCGTCTTTTTAGAGAACGACAAGATGTATGAGAAGTTCTTGAAGAACAAGGCCAAGGTGAAGGGTGTAGAGACCCTTATCATCATGGACAAGGACAGTAAGATCAAGACCAAAGGGGTCTTGCATTTATATGATCTCGTCGAAAAAGGAAAGCAGCTGAGAGCGAAAGGCGGTCACAAGGCCGAGAAGCGGATCGATGCGATCAAGCCTGATGATCTGTTTACTTTGATCTATACTTCAGGAACTACTGGAATGCCTAAGGGAGTAATGCTTATGCATTCCAATATGATCCACCAGATGGAACATGTTGTTCCTTTGATCCTGAAAAAATCCATGATCAAAGAAGATGACAGTATGCTTTCCATTCTTCCTGTTTGGCATATTTTCGAGAGGGTTGTGGAATATTCCGCAATCTCTTTGGGGATCGCGACTTTCTACACCAAGGTTTCCGATCTTAGGAATGACCTGGCCAAAGCGAGACCTTCCTTTATGGCTTCCGCTCCCAGGGTTTGGGAAAGTATCTATACCGGTATCTATAATAGGATCAACGATCCTAAGCAGACCCCACCGGTCAGAAAATTCCTCTTTAACGCGGCGTACTTCTTTTCTAAGACATACCATGCAGGAGTTCGTTTCCTGAGTGGAAGAGAAGTAGATTATACGAACCGCAATATTCTCCAATCTTTGGGACTTGGGATCAAAGCGATCGTTCAAGTTCTTTTGACTGGGCCGTTTACGGTTTCCTTTATTTCCGCAGTGGCTTACTCCTATATCAAGATGTATGAGCCTGGATTGGGATTCCTATCCCCAGTGCTATTGACTATTGCTATTTTGGCACTGATCTTTAACTATAAGACCCTGGACGCCGTCGTTCTTGCAAAGATCCGCCAGGCAACAGGTGGACGTTTGAGAGGAACTCTTTCCGGTGGAGGTGCTTTGCAGCGCCATGTGGATAATTTCTTCAACGATATCGGGCTTTTAGTATTAGAAGGTTACGGAATGACTGAGAGTGCTCCTGTGATCTCGGTGCGCCATTACGATTATCCGATCATCGGATCCGTAGGTTATATCGTTCCTAAAACCGAACTCCAACTCAGAGACGAGAATGGGAATGTGCTCACTCATATCAACGATCAGAAACAGATCCTAGCGGGTAAGTTGGGAGTCAAAGGTATTGTTCATATCAAAGGGCCTCAAGTGATGAAAGGATATTACAAGAATCCGGAAGTTACCAAGAAGACCATTGTGGACGGCTGGCTGAATACGGGAGATATCGGATTCATCAACTACAAGTATACTCTCACCTTGACCGGAAGAGCGAAAGAAACTGTAGTTCTCTTAGGCGGAGAAAACGTAGAGCCGGTCCCGATCGAGAACCGTATGGACGAGTCTCCATATATCAAACAATCCATGGTATTCGGTCAGGATCAGAAAGTGCTGGGAGCTATCATCGTTCCGGATCTAGAAGTCCTGAAACCTTGGTTGGAACAGAACGGGATCGCAGCTAAGGATCTGAAGGATCTCATTGAAAATCCGAAGGTAATCGATTTCTTCAAGAAGGAGATCCGAGAGTATAACAGTACGAAGCACGGATTTAAATCCTTCGAATTGATCCAACATGTAGTGATCGCTCCTAAGCCTTTCGAGGTCGGAGACGAGTTGACTAACTTGTTAAAAATGAAAAGACACGTGATCACTGAGAAATACCAAAAAAGGATCGATAAGGTTTATAAATAAGGAACCTTCTTCTATTGAAAAGAGAAGATCCCTCGGTGAAAGCCGGGGGATTTTTTTAGTACAACTTAAAAATTCCGGGAAGCACTTCTTTTCCCTCGGACAAGACTTGAGGATCGTGCATCGTAAGAATCGTGCTGCCTTGCGAAGATAGAACTTCTACATAATCCAAGAACTCTTTGTTGTTCCGAACAGAGAAGGCAGCTTCTTTCGGGAGCCCGATCCCTTTCTTGCAAGGATCAATCCAATAGCATTCGTCTCCTGTGATCAAAAAACGTTTTCCAGGACGGATCGACCATTCTATCGCCACCGAACCTGCAGTATGGCCACCAGTGAGCAATATCCTGAAATTCGGAATTAATTCTATACTCGAATCTAAGAATTGGACCTTCTTGTATCTCTCTTTGAGAGAAAGCTTTCTTTCTTGGTTAGAAAACCAATTCGATTTTTTTAATGTATTCCAGTCATGCGATTGAACGTATACTTTCGCATTCGGAAAAAGATCCAGACCTCCTGCATGGTCAAAATGATAGTGAGTTAGGACAATATCTTCGATAGAAGAAGGAAGTATTCCTATAGAGGAAAGGAGTTTTTCCGGAGAAGTCCAGTCTCGCACTTGAAACCGTTTTGCAGTTTCCTTAGAGGAGATCCCTGTATCGATCAATATGTGTTTCTTTCCCAATTTCACAAGATAGAATAAGAGTGAGATCTCAGACTCTCCTTCTTCTGCTCCTTGCTCCATGAGTTGTTTCGAATAAAGCAGTTTACCGTACCGGAAAGCGTATAATCCATCCGACAGAACGGGAGCACCTTGGTCCGAAGAAAGTGGATTTGGCTCCTTCTTCTCAAAAGAAGAAGCGCATTGGTAGAGTAAAAAAAGAAGAATGAAAATTCTAAATGGGGCCAAGGCGAAATTCTCCCGAACTTCCAGATTTGATTTTAAGGATCTTTCGCTTCATTTTTTCTTGCTTTCACATCCGGTAAAATCAAATCTAGAGTCTAATCAGTAACACAGCGGGGACGAATTTGGTTTCGACTGTTGTAGTTAAGGTGTGGTGGCATGTAGGGGTGAGGGGCCTCTTAAAAACCTTCAAAACATTAAACGCTAACAACGAATTAGCACTAGCAGCTTAATCTCTGCTTCGGAAAGATAGCTTACTCTCCCGGTGGTTTTCTTTCTGTCTCAAACGGGAGACTTCTTGGATCGGTTTTCGGTTCCCGTTTTAAGGAGTACTTGGATCGGATAGAAAGGACACGCCTGCTTATGGGCTAAGGCCTTTCGAGATTTAAAACATAAGACAAACACGTAGAGGCCGCATTGAGACGCAATAGGACCCGGGTTCGAACCCCGGCGTCTCCAGTTTACCGAGTTTCACTATGTTCGTTCAAACTCGAGAAGAACTTCTGAAAAGCCTAAGAGAGGCAAAGCCGGAATTGGCACGTAGGTACGGGCTAGTTAATATCTACATATTCGGATCTTTTTCTAAAGATAATGCAGATCTTAGCAGCGATGTTGACTTACTGATCGATATTCAAGAACCTAAGTTCGATTCCTTAGCTGGGATAAAGATCTATCTCGAAGACAAACTGGGTCGGTCGGTTGATTTAGTCCGTAATAGACCTGGCTTAAGAAAGTCTTTTATAGAAAGAATTCAAAAAGATATGATTCATGTCTGAAGAGTTTCGAGATAGACTTCGATTTATTCTCGAATCGATTCACCTTGTAGAAAGTCGCTTCAGAAGCATTGAGGCTGCTGACGATTTTATTTCAAATGAAGAAGGACAGATCCTTTTGGATTCTATCTCCATGAGGCTGCAAGCAATTGGAGAAAATATTAAATCCATCAATAAACATCAACCGGATTTACTATTAAGATATAATTCTATCGACTGGACAAACATCATGCGGATGAGAGATATTATCTCGCATCACTACGAAGGTCTCGATTACGAAATAATATATGATGTATGTAAAGAGAAAATCCCCGATCTTAAAGTGGCTATCGTAAGCTTGCTTCAAATCTTAGAATAAATAGGACAAAGATAGCTATCTTTTTCTATACCAAAGCCAGATCGCTACTACCAAACTGATCATAGCTCCTAAGAACTCACGACCCAATTCGATATACGGTTTTTCCGCACTCATCTTGGCTACGATCAGATTTTCATTCCCTGCTTTTAGCCAGGTAAAGAATCCGTCTGCGGTGATTGCGATCTCGATACTTGCCATTCCGATAGACGCGTAGATCAGAGGCAGACTATCTTTTCGGATTGCTGCGAGTACACAGGTAAGAGCGGAAGTAAGATACAATAGCATCCAGTGTAAAGGATCCGGATCATTGTATTGCAGCCCTGCTGCTAGTACGAAATAGGCTGCGAGTAGAATTGAGATGACTCGAAACATGATTTTCTCCGTTTAGATTCTATAGTTATTTGGAAAAGTCCCGGGATTGGAAAACGTTTTATTCGCTTTTTTGTTCCTGACCATTGAATACAAGTTTGTATGCGGAAGTTTCTTCGTTGATCCAACTCTGGTTGAATTTGACTCTTCTTACCTTCCAACCTTTTTCAGTCATCAACTTGCGAAGTTCCTTGTCCTTGAATATGATCTCCGAGAACACGATCTCTTCCCCATCTGCGATGGCTTGTAATTTGGCTGCAAAGTTTACTGTGTTCCCGAAGTAGTCTATATTACTGTTCAGGTTTACTGCGAGACAAGGCCCTGTATGCAAGCTGATCCGGATCCGGATCGGCGTCTCCGGATTTGTATCTGAAAAAAATTCTTGAAGCTTAACTGAGGCTTCTACAGCAGCAACAGGAGAAGGGAAGGCAGCCATCACCGCGTCTCCGATCGTTTTCACTACCGCTCCTTGGAATTCTCTGACTACTTTATATACTTCTACAAAGTGAAATCTCACTTCGGAGAATGCGCCGGAGTCTCCCTTATGATAATAGAATTTTGTAGAACCTACTATATCCGTAAAGAGTATGGTTTGGATCCCTATATCCAATTGCAGATCCGTAGAAAGAGCCTCTTGCGAGAAAAGATCCCGGAAATCCTGAAAATTGAATAAGTCGGAAGGACGAAGGCAATCCTGATCTTCTCTTCTTTCTTCGATGATGAATGTACGTGGAGCCGCAGTCTCGTTTTCTAGAAAGATATTCGGTTCTGTATTTGTCTCTACTTGTTCGGGCAATCCGTTCGGTTTCCATAAGAGCGGGCTGTTTTGGATTTCGTCTTTGATCTCGAGTAAGGAATAGTTTTTGTCTCCGTTCACTCTCAATCGGTAGACACCGTTCCTGAGAAGCAATTTCGACTGATAGGATTCTCCGGGAGAAAGGGATTTCTGGAATCGAATATGGTTCTTGGTCGCAGGTTCGGCTGCACAGAACATTCTCTTTTGCACTTCTCGAATGGAAGGATGAACATGAAATGTGATCTCTATCGAATTCAATTGGTTGGATTCGAATTGGATCTCACATACTTCGCAGGTATCTCTTGTAGGAAGATCTCCTAAATGCTGTGCCTCCGTCCTGACTCCTCTGCAATGAGGGCACACCACATCCCAACTCATGGTGAATAATCCGAGCCTGCATCCATGTAGGAAGATCAGGAGAAGATCTTTCTCCGAGATATTCCAAGCCTTGGAGATGGCTTTGACCCGGATCCGGTACAGATCCGACTCGTCCGCATCGAGAACGTAATTTAAGACCTTATCTACTAGTTCTCTCGGTTGTCCTTCTCGGATATAACCGACTCGGATTTGCTGCATTCTCGCGGGAAAAACCGGTTCTTTATTCAATTTGGTTTCTTTGATAAAACCGAGTGCGCTTGGTCCGAGCCAACTTAGGTTCTTGGTTTTTTCTAGATCCGCTACGACAGCTTTCAAAGCTTTCTCGTAGGATTTCTCCATCTGCTTCATTCCTATCTTAAGAATGGTTTTGCCGATCCATCCTTTCGGGATCCAACCGAAATAGACGAATAGCCTGGTCCTATTTTCCTCTAAAGGAAATAGTAGATAACGAGTGCGAACGTAGTATGCGAATCCTTTCGAATACATCCTGGCATTATTCAGTTGTTTACAGTATTCCCATTCCCAGGGAACTTCTTCCCATTCCATTGGGATCCCCGCGTTTCGGGAAGTTCCAAAGAGTCTACCGTTGATCTCTTTGAACTTCATCTCCGGGATGCCTATCCGTTTATTGAAGGAAGAAGTATCTATCAGCCAAGGCCAGAGTTCCTCGGGAGAAGCGTCCAGATCAAAAGACCAAATGCTATCGATCGGTTCTCCTAACTGGGTCCATTTTTCTTCCCAAGGAAAACGATCCAAATATGTGTTCAGATCCAAAGTATTCGGATCGATTTCATTTGTATCTTCGAGAGACTCGAATTCTAACATTGCTTTCTCCGGGAGAGGTTTGGAAGAAGGCGAAAAAAATTCCTTCTACTCTTAGATTATCTTTTCGGAAGTTTTGCAAAAAGAAAAGTGGAATTAGCAAATGAGCAAGAATTTCATTTTTTCAAGGTTCGGTAGAAAATACGAGAACCAGACAGGGATCGGACAATTGATGGAGGACTTAGGAGATCTAAGACCGGATGTGTCCATGCTCGGCGGAGGAAGCCCTGCATTGATCCCAGAAGTAGAGGAAGTATGGAGAGAAATACTTTCTAAATTTACATCTTCCGGTTCTTGGGACTCCTTATTAGGGAAGTATGAGACACCTTCCGGTAAGGAAGAAACACTCGAAGCGTTGGCCTCTCTCTTAAGTTCCGAAACTGGGACCAGGATCTCCAAGGATCAGATTGCAATTACCAACGGCTCTCAAAGCGCGTTCTACTTATTATTGAATTTTTTCTCCGGCCATTTTGAGGATGGAAGTTTCCGTAAGATCTTTCTTCCTGTTCTTCCGGAATACATAGGTTATCTGGATCAGCCGATCTATTCGGATTCGTTTGCATATTCTCTAGGTCAGTCCAAGGCAACTGGCGCAGATACGTTTCGTTATGAGTTGGATCCTTCTTCTTTGGAGAATTGGGACGATGAAAAAAATCCCTTGGGCTGCGTTGCCTTGTCTAGGCCAACCAATCCTACAGGAAGAGTTGCGGACTCGAATGAGTTGGAGAAGATACTCGGCTTCTCCCGTAAGAGAAACATTCCCTTCTTCTTGGATAACGCGTACGGATATCCGTTCCCGGGGATTATCTTTTCGGATCAAGGTTTGTTCCATAAAGAGGGAATGATCCAAGGCTTCAGTCTTTCCAAGATAGGACTTCCCGGAGTCCGTACCGGTTTTGTTTTAGGAGATCCCGAGATCGTAAGTGCATTAAATAAAGCGAATGCAGTTTTGAATCTTGCCAGTGGGAATTTAGGTCAATTCATAGCCTTGGAATTCATTCGATCGGGAGAATGGTTGAGGTTGAGTAGAGACATAGTCAAACCATTCTATGAGAAAAAGAGAGAACTTGCCGTTTCTTGTATTAGAAAAGAATGGAAAGGTAAGATACGATATTCCCTCCACGAGAGCGAAGGCGCCTTCTTTCTTTGGGCGAAATTCTCGGGGCTTTCCAAAAGTATTTCCGAATTGTATCCGATCTTAAAAGAGAACGGAGTGATTATCGTTCCCGGCAAGTATTTCTATCCGAGCCCTGCCTCCAAAGAACCCTTCGCAGAAGAATGCGTTCGGATCAGCTTTGCGAGGGAAGATAGAGAGATACAGGAAGGAATTCATAAAATAGGGCGGATCCTAAGTTCGTTTTCAGAGTAAATCTTGGAGTTTCAGATCCGAAATCCACGTATTTGTTCCTATAGCAAGGGATTAGTTCGGAATAAAATAGTTTCATTCTCTCTTTCCGTCGGGGATTCTGGTCGGAAGGAAACAAATAGAAATTTTCCTAGATTGGATTGTTATCCAAATACGGTGTAAATATGGAGACCTTGGAGCAAGACATATCCTTCGAGGAGTTAGCTTCCAGTCAAACCAAGGCTCCTGACCTGGACGCCTTGGCGCCCGATTATATCTTCTTAAATGACGGCGCTGTCGGACTCTCCGCAACGGCTCGTTGCATCCTGGACGAACTCAGAGATTGGCATAAGAAAACCGAAAAGCACGGTTCGAAAAGCGTTCACCCTTCTTATCTTCTTACTTTAGATAAACTTGGAGAGTTGCTCGGAAAGTATCGCAACTTGAGCGAGCAGGCAAAATCTCCTCCTTCTGTGGACATGGCGCTTCGCCAACTTTTGGATACGGAAAAGCGGGGAAGAAACAAATCCATGCTCATGTATCCGTTCCTAGTCCGGAACGGGAACAAGGTGCTCGCTAAGATCGCGTTAGCTTCTCCTCAGAAGGAAGCGAAGACTGATGTTACTCCGTATCGAAAGGCTTGCTTTAGCTTTTCGGAAGAAACAATCGATCTTATCTTAAACAATCGAGCCAAGAAGCCTCGCGTTCTGGAGGAAGATCGTCCCGGAGCTATGCTTCTTCATAAGAATAAGGCGGGGCAGATCTGGTTGTATCCTAAATTGGCCTCCTTGCAATCCGAAATGGCAAGTCTTCTGAAAAGAGGATTCCTGCCTTATAATTATATTCCGATGAATGACTTCCTCTGGGACTTTGTGAATTACGCAAAGAACAGAGGAGCAGTTATAGAGATCCTTTCGGATTATCATCTGATCCTGGATGATCTACAATTGAATCCGGACGGAACCTATGTGAATCAGCCGGAGGTCATCGCTCACTACCGCGCACAGAGTGATGCGTTAGAGGTGTTTGCATTAAATTATCTGAAACAACTTTCGGAACGAGCAGGTTATACTCTTTTCAGAGCTCGTATCCAGGACTTCGAGACCCTGCATGGAAATGCGGAACCAGGCAAGAAGCAAAACAGCGAGAAGGTAGAAGCATTGATCCAACTCGTGCAGGATTTTCCTTTCGATAAAGAAAAGGACGATTTGGGAAAAAGAGTCGCAGAGACCTGCATGCAATCTGTCGCGATCATTCGTAAACTCATCCAAGAGAAATCTCTCTTAGAAGAAAGAAAGGTCGAGGGTGCCTTCAAGAGTTTAAAGAACAGGCTCCATAGCCAGATCAAAGAGAACTCCCAGAACAATCTCACTCTCTATCGTTTCAGTCCGGAAAAGAGATTGGATGCGATCGGGATCTCGGATCCTGAATTGGTTTCCAAATATACGCAAGAGATCGTCTCCGATCTTAAGACCAAGTTCGGTATCAAAGAGATCAAAAAAGAAGAAGGCGGAACGGAGATCTATGCGGTCGATCCGGGCTATATGGCCGCGGTGCTTCACAAACTGACTGCCGATGCAAAAGTAAATCCAATGGTAGAAAAGGATCTCGCTATTGCCAAAGAGATCAATTCTACTTTGACCAGTTCTAAGAACCCTGCATTGAATTCCATGCTCAAGCCGGATTATGTTGTGAAACTGCAGCAAGACGCAATGCTCATGGAAAGAGAAGTGGAGGATCGCCAGAAAAGTGAGGCTCTCGCCAAGAAATTCAATCTTTCTATGGGGCTTCTCGGGTTCGTTGGGACCATGCTATTCTTCCTGATTGCGAGCGTGCATTTCAATGCTGCGGGGGTCATTTTAGTAGGCCTTCCTGTCTCCTTAGTCATCGGCGGATTGCTTGCGGTATTCTTCCGAGATAGAGAGAAATCGGACATTATGGGCCTTGGAGGAAAATCTTCTTCCGGTGGCGGAGGGTTCAGAGCGGATTATTCGGGTATCTCTACTGTCAGTGACTATTATATCAGTGGGGATGACGACGACGCGGACGAGCATTTCGGAAAAGGAGAAAGTCCGAAAGAGAAAAAGGTAAGTCTCATCGCCAAGGGTGCAGAGAGATTCGTATTCCCGAACCGATTTACTAAGATCCAAGATAAGATCCATGATTCCAAATCCATGAGAAAGAAGATCTGGGAAAATATAGAAAATATCCGACAATCGGTGGCTCATTTAAGAACCGAGTCCGACGACGATAAGGTAGCCTCTACCGTTGAATATGCTCTTTTGCAAAACGCAGCTACTATTGCAATTCCTGATGATATCGTTCCGGTCGGGATGCCAAGTTCGATCATCCTAAGTCATTCCGATCTAAAGGCTCCTTTGATCCGAGATCAGATCTCAGAATTCCTCCGCAACGAAGCACAAAAGAAGAAGTACGACAAGAAACTGGTAAAATATTATACTTTCTTAATTAATACGATAGAAGTAGAATACTATAAGTACCTTCCTAGTCGTAAAAAGAAATAAAGAGCCCGACTCATGCCAGAGCTTCCGGATCTAGTTATTATACGGGAAAGACTTATCCAAGAACTTCCCGGAGAGATCATTCAGGCGATTGAGATCATTGATCCTATCGTCGTCCGAAATCTTACCGGTGGTCAGTCTGAAAATTCTTTCTTAAACCTACCGTTCGTAGGCCTGGAACGGAACGGCCCCTTCTTAAATTTCCAATTCGGTCCTAAGAATATAGTCATTCATCCTATGTTGGCCGGTCGATTCTCCTTGGACCCAAAATACAAGAAGAAGGATCTCTGTGTTCGCATCCGCTTTCAAAACAAGGTGCTGAACTACGCGGACGATGTTCGAATGGGTAAGGTATACTTTACTGAACCTGAATATTATGCTCAGATCCCCAAATACAGCGACCAGGGGATAGACCTTCTTTCGGAGGAGTTTACTGAAGAGGAATTTCTGAGCAGATTGAATAAGAGTCGGCAACAGACCCGCGCCTTCTTGATGGACCAAACCAAATTAAGTGCGCTTGGAAACGCCTATGCGGACGAAGTCCTGTTCGATGCCAAGATCCATCCCAAGACTCCTTGTTACAAACTCCAAGAAGAAGAGAAGAGGCAACTCTATAAGAGTATTAAGACCGTTTTAGCAGATTCCATAGATTATATCCGAAAGAAGCAAGCTCCTTTGGACGTAAAGGTGAGGGACCACGTTAAGGTCCGAAATCGTAAAAACGAGCCCTGCCCAAGATGCGGCACCACGATCCGTAGGGCGAATGTGTTGGGCCACGATTCCTTCTTCTGTCCTAATTGCCAAAGAATGGCCGGAGAACAATTTATCGATTGGAACAAAACCTACTAAATAGGTTTGACAAGAGAAGGTCCAATCACAAACTGTCCAAAGATTCTCGGTGATTATAGAGAGAGGGTCACACCCGTTCCCATCCCGAACACGGAAGTTAAGCCTCTCATCGCTGATGGTACTGCATGGTTCGCTGTGTGGGAGAGTAGGACGTTGCCGGGTTGCCATTATTGATTCCATTATACAATATCGCGTAAAGTCCGTTCAAGAAACGGATTGACCCTTGGCTCTTCGGGAAAAAATGTAAACCCGAAGGACTAATTATCGGGTCCTACACTGCAATCTTAGAGATACACAGGGAACTATATGAGAAGAACATACCAACCCAGCCGGATTAAACGTGCCCGTACCCACGGATTCCGCGCCAGAATGGCGACCCCCGGCGGAAGAAAAACTCTCGCCCGCAGAAGAGCCAAAGGCCGTTACAAGCTAACCGTTTCTGACGAAAGAACTGGTAAGAAATTCTAACGAACCTATATCGAAGAGACGCTTACATCCAAGAAGGATATTAGGGAGCTATTCGCTTCCGGAAAAAGGGCAACCAATCCTCCGTTAACGATCATCTACCGGGCAAATGCCTTAGAAAAAAACAGGTTTTTATACTGTCCGGAACGATCGGTCGGAAAGGCCGTTCGAAGAAATCGAATACGGAGAAGATTAAGGGCCGCCGTTACCGAAACAGCAGGTTCTTTTCCAAAAGGCTTCGACATCGCGATACTAGCGAAACCGAGCCTGTTCGATAAAGATCATTCCCAACTTCTGGCTTGTTTGAGTCTGCTGGCTCAAAAAATAAAATGAATCAACTGGCCATCTTATTGATCCGATTCTACAAACGTTGGATCTCACCTATTCTTCCGCCTTCCTGCAGATTCACTCCTAGTTGTTCCGAATACGCAGTTCAGGCCTTCCAAGAATACGATTTTTTCACCGCATCTTTTTTAAGCGCAAAGAGAATTCTCAGATGCAATCCTCTCTTTGCGGCAGGCGACGACCCCTTACCCCCTAACCCTAAAAGGAAATAGGAAATGGAAGACAGACAAAATAGACTCTTTTTTGCTTTAGTACTCACAATGGGAATCTGGTTCCTCGGGAACTACTTTCTGAATCCCGATGGCGGAAAGCAAAAACAACCCAATAAACCCGCACCGGTAACGGAGAACAAAGAGACTTCTAAGGAAACCACTCCAGAACAGAAGACTCAGAACCAGACTCCGATCACCGCAGTCGATTCCAAAGACATCAAAACATTTACCTTCAGTACAGATTCTCATATAGTAATTCTTTCCAGCTTGGGCGGAAGGATCCAAAAATTCTATATTAAGAATCACAAAGATATCGAAGGCGGCGAGATCAATATCGCAAGAGCCGATTTCGAGGAAATTGATGTAGATGGCCAGAAAGTAAAGGCAATCGAACTCTCACGCGGAAAGGGTTTCGACTATAACTTCTCCCATAGAAAAGAAGAAGTAGCCGACTCGGAATGGAATAAGATCAACTTCAAAGCGGAAGAAGATAAGGGAAATAGGACCGTTACCTTCTACGCAACTAAAGACGGAGTTTTATTAAAGAAAGTATTTCGTTTCTTTCCTACAGAGAACTATTTTAAATCAGAGATCACCGTTACGAATCTCGGAAAAGATAAACTCTATTTCGGAGATCGTACAAAGCCCGCTTATTTGAGGACTTTCGGAAGCTTAGGTCCGATGCCTCAGGGAAGAGAGCCGAACGCTCAGGAATTATCCAAATTCTTCCGTGTGTATAGAATAGACGGAAGCGAGAAGGATCTACCGGACGGAGGAGATGCTTGGGGATTCTGGGAAGGAATTCGTAATTTCTTTTTCGGAGCTCCGAACGGGAACGAGAATTTCAAAGAGGTTTGGTCTTCCGGAGAAGGTGTGGACTTTGCCGGAGCTGGAAGCCGTTACTTCTTAGCAGTCGTAGATACTCTCAATCATCCTGCAGAAGGCGCCCTCTTCGACAATAGAAAGAAAAACGAGACAGGAACAATATTAGCGTATTCTAATATATCTCTCGAGCCTGGAAAGGACGAAACTCTGGAATTCGCAAATTATGTGGGGATCAGAGAATGGGACGGAATGCTTTTCCGCGACCCGAAATTGGATCCTTTCAAAAATCCTAAATCCGCATTTGCAGGCCTAAGTTCTGATCTGAACAAGTCCTTTAACCAAGGGATTTTCACACCGATCCGAAACGGGATCGTATGGTTCTTGAAGCAATCCTATAAATATACCATTCCAAGTTACGGTTTCGGTATCCTTCTATTCGCTCTTCTCTTTAAATTGGTGTTCTATCCTTTGAACCAAAAGCAAGCAGAAGCGATGAAGAAGATGAGCGCTCTTTCTCCTGAACTGAAGAAGATCAACGAGAAGTATGCGAACGATCCGGCTAAAAAGCAAGAGAAGATGTTAGAGCTTTACAAGAAGCATAACATGAATCCTCTCTCTCAGTTGGGTGGATGTCTTCCTATGCTGATCCAATTGCCGATCTTCTTTGCATTGTATGTTGCGTTTGCGGATACGATCGATCTTTGGAAGTCGCCTTTCCTTTGGATCACGGATCTAAGCGAACCTGATTTTATTTGGACATCTCCTGCGATCCCTTTCCTTTCTGCGACTGGGATTTCCTTGAACCTCTTAGTATTATTAATGGTAGGAACCCAATTCCTTTCCATGAAGTTGACTTCCGTTCAGACAGATCCAAATCAAAAAATGATGATGTATATTATGCCGGTAATGATGGTATTCTTCCTTTGGAACATGCCTTCCGGACTGACTCTATATTGGACAGTGACTAACGTCCTTTCTATAGCTCAACAATGGGTGACCAATATTCGTAAGAAAGACGAAGCGCCCGTAAAAGCCTGAATTCATATATCGAGGATACGATATGGAAAACTATATATTCGAAGCCGAAGGCAAAACAAAAGCCGAAGCTGAAGAGATAACACTAGAGACTTTGAGATTGGAACCCGGAGACGTACGGTTTGAGACCGTTGAATCCGGTAAGTCCGGATTTTTGGGTCTAACACAGAAAAAACCGGCCGTAGTACGTGCCTTCGTTTCCAACTTTGATCTTCCTGCAGAGAAGATCATTCACGGAGTTGTCCTGACCCTTCTTCGCAAGATGGGTGTGGAAGCTGAAGTGGTGGGAATGGGCGACGTAGACGGTAAGATCTATATCGAACTCACGAGCCGCGAGTCCGGATTGATCATTGGTAAACGCGGAGCCACCCTGGATGCGCTTCAGTTCTTGGTAAACCTGATGGTGGATTCCAAGATCCGTCACGGACGCAAGATCGTTTTGGACACCGAGTCCTACAGAGATAAAAGAGAATTATCCCTGATCCGATTGAGCAAGTCCGTGGCTTCTTCTGTTGCTAAATCAGGAAAGTCCAAACTGCTTGAGCCAATGAATCCTTTCGAAAGACGGATCGTTCACATGGCATTGCAAGAGAATGAGAAAGTCTTCACTAGATCAGAAGGGAACGGAACGTACAAAAAAGTGCGTATCATTCCGATGAAGGACAAACACAAGTACAAGGATGTCGTTGAGAAGAGCCCGAACGGGGATCTTCTTGAGGAAGTGAACGACTACTGAATCGATTGTGGCTGATACAATAGCTGCTATTTCTACCGCTTCCGGAGCGGGTGCCATCGGTATTCTGAGAGTATCCGGTCCGGAAGCATTACAGATCGCTTATAAACATTTATCTTTCTATGGCGATCCCCCTTCTTTATCTTCCATCCAACCGAGATATGCTTATACCTGTCGTTTTATAGATGGGGAAAAGAAGTTAGACCAAGTAGTATTTCTATATTTCGCAGGCCCCAATTCCTTTACCGGAGAAAATCTCTGCGAGATCCATACTCATGGAAATCCTATCCTGCTCAGAGAAGCATTAGAATGTCTCTTTCAATCGGGAGCGAGACCTGCGAAGCAGGGAGAGTTTACTAAAAGAGCCTTCTTGAACGCAAAGCTAGATCTAAACGAGGCGGAGGCGATCGGCAGGATCATTGGTGCAAGATCCAGGTTCGAATTGGAACTGGCTCAGAAGAATGCGTTCGGAGAAATTTCTCGCCTTACTTCCAATCTAAGAAGTCAATTGATCTCCTTAAAAGCGGAATGCGAAGCGGAGATAGACTTCTCTACCGAAGATCTTACTTTCGAATCGTTCGAACAAAGAAAGGGCCGTATCCGATCCATCGTAGAGATTTGCAATAACCTTCTGCGCAAGTCCAGCGCTGCTGAAACCCTATTGGAGAGAAGCAGAGTCGTTCTCTATGGAGAGCCGAATACAGGCAAGTCCAGTCTCATGAATTTGATCCTCGGGAAAGACCGATCTATTATCTCCGAGATCCCGGGAACAACCAGGGATTATATCAGCGAAGAATTCTTACTTTCGGGAGTTCCCATTCGGCTCATCGATACGGCAGGCGTTCGAGAGACTGGGGATCGGATCGAAAAAATGGGGATCGAGAGAAGCGAGAAGGAATTCTCCCAAGCAGACGTGAGAGTTCTCGTCTTAGATGTTTCTCAAGAAACAGATTGGGCGAAATTTGCGGAAGAAAATAGATCCAAACTGGAAGGCGCGATCATTGCTGCGAACAAAAGCGATATCCGTCATGCAAGCTGGAACCAAAATCTCATTGATCGCAAGAATTATCCCGGCACGATTGTGGTCGAAATTTCTTGCAAGGCCAAGACTGGACTAGATGTTTTGATCCAAAAAATCTCCGAAAAACTCCAAGGATTGGAGAGCTCGGAAGATTATGTCCTTTTGGAAGAAAGGAATCGGTTCCATTTTACCACAATTGTGAGAAGTTTAGAGAACTGTCTTTCTCTCATGAGCGACGGAGCTCCCGCAGAGATCTATATCAAAGAAATTGATTCTGCGTTGGAGGAGATCGGTGAAGTGAACGGACGCGTTGACACCGAAGAAATCCTGGGGAGAATCTTCAGCAAATTCTGCGTGGGGAAATAATGTTTTCGTTCTTTCCCCGAGCGAAAAGATTGGTTTTATTCCTATGAGAGAAAAATCCCTCGAATATCATTCCCTGCATCCAAAGGGTAAAATACAAGTTGTTCCTACAAAACCTACTCGGGATTCCTTCGACCTTTCCCTGGCATACTCGCCTGGAGTCGCTTACCCTTGTCTGGAAATCAAAGAAAATCCGGACCTAGTGTATGAGTACACGAACAAAGGAAACTTAGTCGGCATTATCACGAATGGAACTGCGATCTTGGGATTGGGGGATATAGGTCCTGCTGCCGGAAAACCTGTGATGGAAGGTAAGGCGGTACTATTCAAAAAGTTCGCAGGCATAGACGTTTTCGATATCGAAGTGGATGCGAAGGATCCCGACGATTTCATCAAGGCAGTCCAAATGCTCGAGCCTACTTTCGGTGGGATCAATCTAGAGGACATCAAGGCTCCTGAAAGTTTTTATATAGAAGAAGAACTCATTAAAAGAATGAATATCCCGGTCTTTCATGATGACCAGCATGGGACAGCAATCATCACTGTTGCAGGTTTATTAAATGCGTTCGAGATCAATGGAAAACGTCCTAGTGAAGTAAAAATGGTGATCTGTGGAGCGGGTGCAGCCGGTATCGCGATCGCCGAATTAGTGCAGCATATCGGGATCCGAAAAGAGCAGATCTTCTTAGTGGATACGAAAGGAGTGATCCATTCCGAAAGAACCGATCTGAATTCTACCAAACAGAAATATGTTCAAAATACGAAGGCCCGTACTCTGGCCGACGCGATGCACGATGCTGATATCTTCGTCGGAGTGTCCGTCGCCAATATGGTGACTGAAGACATGGTGAAGTCTATGGCCTTGAATCCGGTCATCTTTGCCTTAGCAAATCCGGATCCTGAGATCCCGTACGCAGTTGCTAAAAAAGTCCGACCTGATATTATTATGGGAACCGGTAGAAGCGATATGCCGAACCAGGTGAATAATGTCTTGGGCTTTCCTTTTATTTTCAGAGGAGCCTTGGATGTAAGAGCCAAGCATATCACTTTGGAAATGAAATTGGCCGCAGCTAGAGCTTTGGCGGAGCTGGCAAGATTGGATGTTCCAGAAGCGGTAAGTCTCGCTTATGGCGGAGAAAAGTTCGTGTTCGGTTCAGATTATCTGATCCCCAAGCCTTTCGATCAAAGGGTATTGTATCATGTAGCGCCTGCTGTTGCGGAAGCGGCAGTCCAAAGCGGGACCGCAAGAAGACCCTACCCAGGAAGAGAAAAATACGTTTCTTTCCTCGAAGGTTTGATGAGAGCTTGACCCCGACGCGAAGTGAACCGTAGCAAATAAACGTCTAATCTTCTTAGATCGCGCTCAAGAATGCGATGATTCGTTTCCGAAAATAAAATACTAGGACACGCAAATCGCTAGTCAAATTACGACCGGAGCAAGAGGGAAGCGCACATGCCCGAAACGGAAAGCAATTCACCCCAGGCTCTGAATCCTGTTCCGGAAGAAGGCATCGTTCCCTTAGACAGAACGGACCTAATTCCCGAAGAAGAACTCCGAAATCTACTTCTCCAAACCAATCCGAAAGCCATGCGCGATCTGGATATGATCGAGAAGGGAGTGGAGAATTTCTTCTTATTCAATTATTCTCCTTTTGCGCTCGCTAAGTACGAGCAGCTTCAATTCCTAAAACCTGCGGATCTGAAATATTTCGAGGACAAGAACGGATTCGTTCTTTACCAATATCTTTTTCTGTCAGAAGAAACTCGCGAGTTAGGTCTCGCGAACGTCGCCATCCGTCCTGCTTCTCGTAGAGCAGATCAGATCCAAAAGATCAAGTCAGCCTGCTTGGCCCAGAGCGCGGCCGCATTCCTACAATATATCGCAAGAAGGGATTTGAATCTAGCAGAGAGAAGATCTGCCGGTGAGCTAAGGGATTGGGTCCTTCGTCAATATTTGAACACGGATGAAAAAGGAAATCCTGTGGATTTCCAAGATTCCAAAAACCTTCCCATATCTATGAGGAATGTAAAGACTCTATCGGTTGAGTCCTTTTTACAGAGAAATTTCAAACTGAGGGACGATATCCTTGCTTCCTTAATTTCTCTTTTGGGCAAAAAACCGAACGAGATCATTCAGTTCCTAAGCCAGATCAAGGCGGATCCGGAGGCGTTACTCGTCATTGAAAAGAGAGGTTCTCGTTCTCCTTTGCTTCGCTTACACCTGGAATTTCATGTCATCCAACCTTCTCTAGAAGAGCTCGTGGGCGATACCCTGGATGTGAAGAAGGAGACTGCAACTGACGAGACTGAAATAGAGATCATCTATGAGGTTTTTATAAATTTAGGAAGAAGGATCCTAACCTCTCTTCTTCCTGGAGAACAGTCCGGTTGGATCCAACCTTCCGGGACTCACCAAGGTGCGCAATTCATCCAAGAATTGAAGAAGCACCCTGCGTTTACTTCCGGCAAGACCTGGGAAGGTTCGGATGTCTTCTTGCAAGCGTTCGAAGTTCTTTCTCAATCTATGGATTCTCTTTCTAGTTTGAGAAAGGAATCCTTAGTCAATCTCGCATTCAGCGATATCGTAGTGAGAGTTCGCGAATCTAAAGAGCCTTTTTCAGTGGATCTATCTTCTATCAAGTTGAAGGATTCTTCCATTAAGAAGTCAGGCCTGAGTAAGGCTGAAGTCCTGGATCAAGTACTGGAAAGATTTAAGACCAGGAATGATATTCTTACCAGAGAAAAGGCCACCGGAAATTCTCCTGGGATAGTTGCATTGGCGATCGAGAATGTGGTTTCTTCTTTCTTAGCGAATAAGGAGCGAAGGACTTCGATCCACACATTGATCCGAAAGAACGGACAGGCAAAAGGAATTTACGCTTTTCTAAAGGATGTGGTAGAAGGAGTAGACTCGGAGATCGCCATCGACGAGCAGATCCGTCTCTCCAAGGCGATTACCGATTGGGAGAAGGAAAACGAAAAGCAAAGGCTTAAGGCCATCCAAGACTCTAAGTCTTTCTTAGTAAAATTGCTAGAATGGATTCTGAGCTTATTCGGGGTCAGCATTTCTTCTCCTTTGAAAAAGGATCTGGAACCTGCGGACGAATACCAATCTGCCAAACAGAGTAAAAAGGCCTCCTCTCCGAAATCTGCTGAGCCAGCTCCTGAGAAAGAGGCTCCTAAGCAGAAGAAATCCTTGGGAGTGCTTATGGGCCCTAAGGAAAAATCCACTCTCATCCCGGCCAAGGTACAGAAGTCCATCGATTATGTGGACCGGAAGAATAATGGGATCATCTGGCTGGATGAAGTCGTAGCGGCCATTGCCTCGCCGGAATTCGGAAAAGACAAAGTAGCCGACCTAATGTACTATGACCAGAAGCGGAGATATATCGAGATTCGTTCTATGAATTCGATCCGACATGTATTCATTCGGAAAGAGTTAGAATCCGATTCCGCGTGGTTGGACTCCACTTTGGAATATTTGGAGAACGTCACTGCAAAGAAACCCGAGTTTGCTGCTTTGGCGGACACACTTCGTAAATTCCGAGACGAGTAATTCTTTCGTATAGAATTACGGATCTGTAAACCTTTTCCAATTCGGAAATCCAACCCTTTTAATCCAGCAACTATTGAACGGAGGATTCATGAAAACTAGGATCGAAACCGATTCCATGGGAGAAATCGAAGTAGATGATTCCAAATATTGGGGAGCGCAAACCGAAAGATCCCTGCATCACTTTCATATAGGGAACGATCGTTTTCCTCGAGAGATGATCCGAGCTCTGGGAGTCTTAAAGAAGTCTGCGGCAATCGTTAACGCCCAGCTTGGACTTTTAACGGATGAGAAAAAGAACCTGATCGTGCAGGCCGCAGACGAGGTCATCTCCGGCAAACTGGACGAGCATTTTCCGTTAAGCGTTTGGCAAACCGGTTCCGGAACCCAAACAAACATGAATGCAAACGAAGTCATTTCCAATCGTGCCATCGAGATTGCAGGCGGGACCAAGGGCTCCAAGAAGCCAATCCATCCGAACGACGATGTGAACAAGGCTCAATCTTCTAACGATACGTTTCCTACTGCTATGCATATTGCAGCGGCGGAACAGTTGGTGAAAAAACTTCTGCCAGCCTTGGAACAACTGAAGGATACTCTCAAAAAGAAATCTTCCGAATTCCAGAATATCATCAAGATAGGACGCACTCACTTGCAGGACGCGACACCTTTGACTCTTGGCCAGGAATTTTCCGGATATGTAAAACAACTAGAATACAATATTGAGAGAGTAAAAGCAGTTCTACCTGCAGTTTACAGATTGGCATTGGGCGGGACAGCGGTAGGAACCGGATTGAATACTCATCCTGAATTTGCAGTAAAGGCTGCGGCCCAGATCGCAAAAGAGACAGGACTTCCTTTTATTTCCGCAGAGAATAAATTCGAAGCCCTGGCTGCTCATGATTCCTTGGTGGAAACTCATGGAGTGCTAAAGACGATTGCCGCTTCTTTCATGAAGATCGCAAACGACGTGAGATGGCTTTCTTCCGGACCAAGATGCGGTATAGGCGAGATCTCCATTCCGGAGAATGAGCCAGGTTCTTCGATCATGCCGGGAAAAGTGAATCCTACCCAGTCCGAGCAGATGACCATGGTAGCTTCTCAAGTAATTGCGAACGATGTCGCGGTGAATATAGGTGGCGCATCCGGAAACTTCGAGCTGAACGTTTTCAAACCTCTTATCATTCACAACGTCTTGAATTCGATCCGACTTCTTGCGGACTCGGCGGTTTCTTTCGAAGAGCATTGCGCTAGAGGAATTGAGCCGAACAAGGATAAGATCAACGAACACTTGAAAAACAGTTTGATGTTGGTTACCGCTTTGAACCCTCATATCGGTTACGATAACGCTGCTAAGATCGCTAAGAACGCTCATAAGAAGGGCACTAGCTTGAAAGAGTCCGGTATCGAACTCGGGATCCTAACTAGCGAGCAATTCGACCAATGGGTCCTTCCGGAGAAGATGATCTCTCCGAGTGTGGACTAAGATCCGGAGTTGATCCAACAAATGAAGATGCTCGTTGCCGAAAGGCTCCGGGCATAAAAAAAGGGCGGTGATCAAACCGCCCTTTTTTGTAATTCGGACCGAGATCCGTTTAGAGAATTACTTACCTTGTTCTACGAATTTGAAGGTAACTCTGCGGTTCTTAGGATCTTTTGCATCCAAACCAGAAACCGGAGAAGAAGAACCTGCGCTCTTAACTACGATACGATTTGCAGGAATTCCTTGTTTTACAAGAGCTTGCTTCACTGCTTTCGCACGAATGTCTCCGTAGTAAACGTTTCCTTTTTTATCGCCTTCTGCTTGCTCAGGACCGACTTGGTCAGTATGTCCGGTGATTTCCAGAGCCCATGCATCAGGAAGTTTTGAAATTCCGTCTTTGATCACAGCGATATTTGCTTTTGACCACTCGCTGAAATCTCCCGCACTAACATCAGCTTTTTTGTAGCTGAATCCAGGACGAGTGATTCCATCAGGATAACGGAAGTCTTTGATTTGATTATTAATAACGTCTGCAGGTGAGTCAACGTTGACGTTACGAGATGCCGCAGCATTTTGATCAGAACCAGGCTCGGGAGCGGCTTGCTCTTTATTTTCTCCGGAAGAGCAGAGAGCGATGGAAAAAACCGTTGCACCGACGAGCAGGATATTAAGAATTTTTTTTACCATTTGTTTCCTTCCTTGATTAAGGTTGGGGTTTATTCGATGAATTTATCCAAGATATACTGATTCTCGGAAAATGGGAAATCTTTTTTAAAGATCCGCACCGAATGAGTCCACATATACCCTCTGGTATTTCTTAGGAAAACTATTATGAACCTCGAACTCCATGCCGAAGCTAACGCCGGATCCGAAGGATCTCGGATTGATAAATTTCTGAAAGATTTTCTGGGAGATGAGATATCTAGAGCGTCTATCCAGCATTGGATCGATTCCGGATGGGTCAAAGACGGCTCCGGAAAGATTATTTTAAAGCCTTCTTATAAAGTTAGTCCGGGAGAAGAGTTCCAGATCTCTGTTCCTCCTAAGCCTCCCCTGAATCTCACTCCGGTAAAAATGGATCTAGAGGTGCTGAAAGAAACTCCTCAGTATTTAATTATCCGAAAACCTCCAGGGATCGCTTCTCATAGCGGCCCAGGAGACAGATCTACAACCCTGATCAACGGCCTCTTATACAAGTTTAAAGAACTCTCCTCGATCGGGGGAGAAGATAGGCCCGGGATTGTCCATCGTTTGGATAAACCTACAGAAGGGTTGATGATCGTGGCAAAGAACGATACTGCCCACGCAAAGTTATCCGAGCTTTTTAGAAGAAGGAATATTACTAAGAAATATCTGGCTTGGGTCCAAGGAAGTCTACCGGAAGGAGAGGGCACGATCGATAAGCCGATCGGAAGACATCCCGTAGAAAGACTGAAGATGACAGTTACTACCAAGGGAAGGCCATCGATCACTCACTACCAAGTGCTGCAAACCGCGGTTTCTAAGAACGGCAGAAAATTCTCCCTTGTAGAGGCAGACTTGGAAACCGGAAGGACTCACCAGATCAGAGTGCATTTGCAAAGCCTTAGGAGTCCGGTTGTTGGCGATCTATTGTATTCCAGGAACGCGCATTTGTTTGAGAACTACGGACTTCTTCTTCTTTCCTATTGGCTCGAATTTAAGGATCCTTTTAGTGGGGAAGAAGTGCAAATCGTCCTGCCCATCCCGGAACGGTTTAAGAATTTTGAAAATAATCTGGAGAACTTCTGATCAAAGCCAAATGAGTATGGAAGAAGAAAAAATCGAGAGGATCAAAGAAGGTTTCTGGCCCAAGGTAAAGAAGGTCGCAGGGAAGGTGCCTTTCTTGCCGGATGCGATCGCCTTGTATTATGCCATGCTGGACCCGGATACTCCTCTAAAAGCAAAGCTGACCATTGCAGGAGCCCTCGCTTACTTTTTAACTCCATTTGATGCTATTCCGGACATATTCTTTGGAGCGGGATATATAGACGATGCGGGAGTGGTCGCTGCAGTCTTGACCGCTGCTTCTATCTATGTAAAAGAAGAACATAAAAAGAAGGCGAAAGATTTCTTGAATTCAGGACAGATCGATTGCAAGGAAACACCAGACAAATAGCATCCTTCTTTTTAGGATTACTTACTTTACCTTTAGGTGACTCGCCCAAGAATGAGCTTCAAAGAATATATTTCAGATGAGCTACGAAAACGAAATCCGTCTCAGGTACCAGCATTTCCTAAACTTCTCCCCTAAGATTATGGAATTCTTAAAGAATACCCATGAAAGAGAAGATCTGCAAATCTCTCATAAGGGTACTATCGAATCCGATCTGGTTACGATTGCAGATAAAGGCTCCGAAGAATTGATCGTCTCCGAGATCAGAAAGGCCTTTCCTCAAGATCATATTCTGGGAGAAGAAGGATCGTCTTACGAGGGAAGTTCTCAGTTTAAATGGATCATAGATCCTTTAGATGGAACCGTAAATTATTCTCATAGACTTCCTCTCTATTGTTGCTGTATCGGGCTCGAAGATCTAGAAACGAAATCTGCAGTTATGGGCATTGTTCCTATGCCCGCTATCGGAGAAGTCTATCACGCAACTCTGGGCGGTGGTGCGTTTAAGGACAAGACTCCTATCCATGTTTCCGAGACCAAGGAGATGCGAAAGGCACTTCTTTGCACCGGCTTTCCGTATGATAGAGAAGAGAAGATAGACAGGCTCATGTTCAATCTAAAGAATTTTATCCTCAGATCCAGAGGAGTAAGAAGAACAGGTTCGGCAGGACTGGATATTTGCTGGGTGGCAGAAGGAAAATTCGACGCCTTTTGGGAAGAAGATCTGAAGCCTTGGGATATGACTGCAGCGGCTGCCATTCTGCAAGAAGCAGGAGGAAAGCTGAGCACCTTCGCGAATAATACATTTCATCCTTATATCACAAACGTAATCGCTTCGAACGGACTCCTGCACGAAAGAATGGTGGAGATCTTGGGCGATTTCTTAAGCTTTTAACAGCTTACTCGGAGTACCTTCTTCGAATGCATCTTTCTACGATGCGGATTAACTTCTTTTCGACGATCTCCGGGTTGAAATTTGCCTGAACGTATTTCTTGCCGTTGGCTCCCATCTCTTCTCTTTCTTTTTTATGGCTGACTAAATAATCGGCGATTGCGGAGAAGCTGTCCCTGTCGGAATAATACAATCCTCCGTTGCTTCTTAAGCAATGTCCTTTAAGTACGTCCGATTTTCCGTTTACTAATACTGCCTTTTGTCGGATCCAAGCCTCCATCAGAATAATGGAAAAACTTTCCATGGGGGAAGGATTGATCAGTATATCAGCATTCGCGATACGATCGTCTTTTTCCTTTTCACTCACAAAGCCAAGCGGCCTTATATGAGGGAATTTCGATATTCTTTGGAGAAGTTTATCGTCTCCCTTACCGACTAAGGTAAGTATATCGTTGCGGCCACTTCTTCTTTGCCATTCCGAAAAGTATTCTGCCATCTCCAAGACTCCCTTTCCTTCGTCTATCCTTCCCACATACAGAAAATCGAAGGAGTCTTGTGTGTTTTTGGAGGAAGTACCTCCTTTCGTTTCCGGTATCGGCAGATGCATACCGATCACATTTCCGAGACTCGGATTATAGCCGTATAATTTTTGAAATAGATCTTTTTCCTCTGGAGTATTGAAGCAATACGCGGAATCGTCTTTAAATAAATTAGAATATACTGATAAACGAGCGGGTGGTTCGTCATGCAGAGTAGGGATCACTACTGCCTTTTTTGCTACTAAAGGAAGTCCGTACACCATCGGATAATAAAGATACGATACGAAGACAAAGACGTCGTAATCTCTTTCATTCGTTTCTATATATTGGATCAGATCCGGACAATAAGGACCTTGCATGTCTACCCAGGTCCTTTCTCTGTCCTCTTGGGTCCCAAACTTTGGTTTTCCTCCCGAGGCAAACTCAAAAGAACGGAATAATTTGTCGGAATACTGATTGAATTTGCGGATATTCCTTTCTTTCTCCACTGAGAAACGAAGTACTCGGATCCTGTCGCCGTTTGCCGTATCGATCCACTCTTGGCTGACCTTCTTCTCCAGATCTTTTCCAAGAAGCACAGGTTCTAGATCCTTGACTGGGACTTGGTTTTTCCAAGTAATATAATCCAAAGATCGAGTCGCGAGTACAGTAACTTCATAGAACTTAGAGAGCATCAGAGTATACTGATAGATCAATTTCTCGGAACCGCCTGAGATCTGTTCCGAGAAAATAGGGGTTACTACTGCGAGTCTTCTACGCGAGTTTAGCAAGTACGGGCCTCAGCACTGTTTCTGCGTTGATCTGGGAGAAGTTTTGCAATCTTCTCTCTTGGGTTTCCAAAATGGCATTGCGCATGGATTCGTCGGTTGCCATTCTATGTGCCAGTTCTACGACCAGATCCATTCGTTTTTCTTTAAATAGAACTCCTGCACCTGCAAGGGTTTCCTTGACCGCTCCTCCGTCGAAGGCAAGGATCGGGACGTTATTTACCATTGCTTCTAATAAAGGAACACAAAAGCCTTCGTGCTCACTCATGGATAGGAATAGATCGCAGTTCAAGTACATCTCTTTCAGTTCTTTGTCGGAAAGGAAATCGGTGATGATCACATTCTCCCTGAGTTTGTAGAAGTCTAACATCCTCTCCAATTCTTCTCTATAGAGGTACAGCTCTTTGGAGCTGAACCCTACTATGAAAAGTTGGAATTCGGGGCCGTAAGTCTTAAGATACCGATAAGCAAACCGGATCAGATCGTCCTGTTTTTTGTTCGGAGTGATCCTTCCTACAAATAAGAAGCGAGGAGAATCGGAGCGAGGCTTGGAAGTAGGTTTTTCTCGATCCGAACTTCCTTGAGGCAATTGATACGTTATCGGAAGTAATCCTACATTCTCGAAACCCAGATGGATAAGCTCCGCCTTATTGTATTCTGAGACTGCAAATACTCGATCAAATTTATCTCTTAAAAATTCTAGTTCCTCTCTTCCTTTGCGAAGAAGGTAAGTAAGTTTGAGATCGTACTTTTCAAAGAAGTGATCGGGGGTTACGTTGTGATACACTAGGATCTTTGGGTTTTTGGATCTTAGGACTGTATCTAGGACTTCCGAATGAATGGAATGATGGTAGACTAGTATGTCTTTACTTTTGTGAGCGTAGGCCTTGTACTTCTTAACAAGGGTATCCGTCCCCGGCCCTGTATTCTCCGCAAATATCTCCGAAGAATATCCTAACTTTCTGAAAACGGATTTGAGGGAACTCATCTCATTGGAGATCGCATCTCCCACGTTAAATCCTGCCGCGAATTGATGAACTCCTCTTTTATTGAAGATCATATAACTGCGGTTTCTCTAAAAGTAAAGATTTGTTTTAGGAATCGATCAAAGGGCATGGAATTATAATCCATACAGACTTCCTTTCTTCTGGAAGAAGCATAAGATCCGTCCAGGTTGGAATTCTCGGCTTCTAAAATGAAATGCATCCATTCTGCTAGCTTTCGTAAACTCTCCAGATCCTTTCTTCGGAAGAGATAGCCTGCTCCCTTTAAGGTTTCCGGAACTGCCGTGCAAGCATATGCAAAAACTGGAATATCATTGCTTATCGCTTCTACCAATGGGATCCCGAAGCCCTCGTGTTCGCTCATGCTTACGTAAGCATCCATCTCTTCCCAAAATCTGGAAATCTCCACATCGGAGACCCCCATCCTGAATTGTACATTCGGACCTATTCCTAATTCTCTGCACATCTGTTTCAGGTTGGAGAAGTAACCTTCGAAAATGCTCGGGACATTTCCGATCAATAGGGTCCGATACTTCGAATTGATCTGCTTTAGAAAATAGATCAGTATGAGAATATCCTCTATCTTTTTACTCGGAACAAGTCTTCCCACGTACCCGATCGTATAGTTGTTCTTGCGAGGCTTTCTCCCGGACCAAACATACTTCTTTACGATCGGTAACACTTTTGTATTGGTGATATTCAGATCTTCCAAATTGGAAGCGCTATATTTGGAACTGGCAAGAAAAGCTTCCGCATTCCTTTTGAGGCTGTGCAACTCTATTATGGATTTCTTATAGTCCGATTCGAAACTCCTATAGAGCTCCGTGGAGACAAACGGCTTAAAGAACTTAGGAGGAGTGATATTCTGGTAGCGTACGAATTTCCTTCCCGGAAAGCTAAGAAAGTCCCGGATAGAATAGCCCGAACCTCCGTATTCCAGTACATGGATGGAAGAAGGATCTAAGTCTTCTGTCTTGAGCAATTCCTCTGATCGGATCGTTGGAATGGAACCTTGGCTGAAGTCTTTTTGGCAAACGATCTGAGTCTTGATCCCGGAGGAATTCAGGACCTTCCAGATCCCTTTCATATCGTTGCCGATCCCGTCTCCGTCCCTGAACTCGGAAATATGGAGATATGCCTTCATTTTCTAAAGCTAAGTACTACGAAGCCGTCGTTCGATTTCGTCTCTACTATATTCTTAAAACCTAATTTATGTATGAATTCCCGCAAAGCGGAGTCTTCGATTTGTGTCAATAATACCGGTTGGAAAGGAGAAACTAATCTATTGGAATAATTCGAATATCTGAAAATAAACTCCGTTCCCGGAGAGGTCTTGGTCGCTAAACTCTTGAATAACTTTTCAAGGACCCAGTTCGGCAAGAGACAAAGATTCGAATGGGAAACGATCTTTGTAGGAAGTGGCGGAGCTGGAAGCATCTCGTCAAAAGAAAGATATTGGATCGAGTTGGTAATATGCTCTTTAATATAGGAATACTGGGCCGAATTCCAGACAATTGCCTTGAATTCGATCTGCGCCTTCAATAGTTGCTTTAGGAATTTTCCCCATTCGGGGTTGATCGCGAGTACGGAATCCCCAGGATTCAGTCTGGAGAGGATCACTGTTTCGCTTTCTTCCAAAGACTCCTCTTCGTATAGGAACTCGTTGGACCATACGAAGTCCGGACTGATCTCTCTTTTTAGGGAATAATTTAATTCTACGAATTCGTTGTAGAATTTCTCGAACTTGCGTTTTAACTTTTCATGATCTCCTCTTAGGAGGATCAATTCGTTTAACACACTATAGAATGCGCGCGTCCTATTCTCGGAAAGCTTCTTGTCCAAGAAGGAATATAATTCGATTAATTTAATAAATGCCCAGCGGATCGGACCACGGATATACTTGAATCTAGGATTGGTGAATTTGGGAGGAGAGATCCCTTTCTCGAATAAGTGAGCCGTTTCGGCGGCATCGAACTCTCTATATCCTTCCGGAGATTGAGGAGAGAATTTCCAGCGAGAAAGACGATCCAATTCTTCCTTGGACACGGGCTTACGCGCGAGCCTAGATTCTATCTCTTCCATCAGCTCCCGAACGTTTACGGAACTGTCTTTGATTTCGATAATATCTGAGGATCTATCTTCCATCTTTGTCCGGGACTTTTATTCGATTGTTTTTTTGCTATTTGACAAAACAATCGTATTTTTACTTCGATTATAGGACATATTGAACAATCTTTCATGAAATATTTGATCACTGGAGCGGATGGATTCGTTGGTTCTTACTTAATTCAGGAACTTCTACAAAAATCCGGGTCGGAACTTCTAGGCTTGGGCTTACATCCTAAGACAAAAGATCTCTCCTTCCAGTATAGGGCCTGCGATCTGAGAGAACCTTCTTCCATTCATTCTATTTTAAGCGAATACACTCCCGATATCATTTTTCATCTTGCCGGTCAGACCTTCGTGCCTCGTGCAATCGAAGATCCGAATGAAACCCTGACCATCAATGTGGGAGGAACCTTAAATCTTCTTGAGTGGTTCCGCAAATCCGGTAAGAATGTGAAGATCGTATATGTGTCTTCTTCGGATGTATATGGGAATTTGAAACCAGAACATCTTCCAGTTTCGGAAAACTTAAGACCGGAGCCGTTGAATCCTTACTCTTCCTCTAAGGTGGCTGCGGAAACGTATTGCTTGCAGTTCGCCCGGTCTAGCAAGAACATAGAGGCAGTGATTGCTCGTCCTTTCAATCATATAGGTGTGGGCCAGAATCCTAACTTCGTAGTACCAAATTTTTGCAAACAAGTATTGGAAACGATCTCTAAGAGTTCTGGTCCTTCCGAGGTCTCGGTGGGAGATCTAACTCCAACCCGGGACTTCCTACATGTTACCGATGTAGTGAGAGCGTATGTCCTTCTTTCCGAATCCGGAAGAGATCAAGAAATTTATAATATATGTTCCGGGACGGAGACTCCTATCTCTCAAGTCTTGGAGTGGATCATAGAGTTTGCGGATTCTAAAGTGGAGACAAAGGTAGATCCTGCCAGGCTCAGGCCAATGGACATGCGCCGTTCTTTGGGGGATAATTCGAAGTTAAGGTCCTTGGGTTGGGCGCCTAAGGTCCCTTTGAAGGAAGCAGTTCGAGAGATCTTCGAACATATTCGAAAAACAGAATATTCTTCTTAAAGGACGGAACCTTTCCAGGTCTTGATGCCGCTGCCTTCTATCGGGAATGGTTTACCTAAATATTTGGGACCGGTATTTGCAAGGTTCATATCGATCCAAGCGAGGGTCCTTGCAAAGAATTCTCGGAACCTACTGAAAGGGCCGCTTACATAGAGCCTTCTGTCCGACTCGTAAGATTGCAGGTTCAATCCTATCTTCTTAGAAATAAATGCTGCCCTTGGTTGGTGAAACCTTTGGCTCACAAAGATCGCATCCTTGACCTGAAAGATCTCCTTGGCTCTTACCAAGGTATCCAAGGTGCGAAAGCCGGCGTGATCCACGAACACATCCTTCTCATATACATTTCTTTCTAACACATACAGAAGCATGGGCTTCACTTCATTATAATAGCTTGTGCCATTGTCTCCCGAGAGAAGGATCTTTCTCACTTTTCCTTGACGATAGAGTTCGATGGCACAGTCCAAGCGATCTTGCAAAACGGGAGAAGGTATCCCTTTGTAAACCGAAGCCCCTGGTACGATCGCTACCGTGGCAGGTTTTAAGGAGCGGTAATTTCCCGCATGAGGACTTTTGTTTTCATATTCCCATTCTATCGAAAGATCTATCGAAGCAGGAATTCCGATGCAAAGCCCGAGGATCAGAATCAGGATGAGCCTGATCCTTCCTTTCCAAGGATTCGGAACCGTTCTCTCTCCAAACTGTGAAGCGTTTAGGCCCATGAGGAATTCCGATTGAGAATAGAGGGATTTTGGGGTCTGGAAAAGAAAAAATCCATACGATCTGGAATGAGCCACATAATTATGTTCTCCTAATTCCAAAGCATCTTCTTTTTTTCAAGGTCCCGAATTTTGGAGTCGATCTTTGGAAACATAACCCCTATTTTGGGGTCTTAGGTATACTAGGTTATGAACCGAGTCAGACTCATGAATCTCCTGAATTCATTCGTCAGAGTTTCTCTGGCCGGTACGTTTCTGTTACCGGCGTCTCTTTTTTCCCAAGAGACGATCAGACCTGTTCTAGCTTCACCGCTCAAGTTAACTCGCACTGCTTTCTTCTTCCGAAATGAAAGAGCTGCAGGAGTCGTTTTCGGTGACCTAGATTCACTCAAAAATCGTTATATTCTTACAGACTCTCAACTAGAGCGTATCGCTGAGCTGAACCGGAGATACAAGAACGAGCATGAAAGATGGCTTCGTAGACTGTCTCCGAAACAAGTCGAACTTGAATTAGTCCTGATGGAAGAAAATCCGGACTTGGTTCGGGTTCGACTTCTCGTATATGCGATTGGAAAGTATACATCCGAAATACGGATGAACCAAATCGCACATCGGCTCGCGATCGAAAGGGTCTTAACAGCAGAGCAAAAGAAGAGGGGGAAGGAAAAGGAAACCGTAACCCTACCCGAAGAGCTAAGGGAAGCTCCCGGGTTCCCCCTGAATTTGTTTATTCCCGAAAGAATAATACTGCCCTTACCCGGCATCCTGAAGTGAAGGAAACTCAAATGGATCAAAGAGAATTTGCGGGCCTGATCGATAGCACGAAACATATCGTGCTTTCCGCCATTAAAAAGAACTTATACGAGGAGTTTTACGACTCTATCGACGACGTGGTTCAAGAAACTTATATTCGCGCCTATAAAAGTCTAGCTGCGAACAAATTCAGAGGAGATTCTTCTCATAGCACTTGGTTGTATACCATCGCTCGGAACGAATCCCTTCGCATGAACCAGAAACGTATGCGCCAGGCAAATCTCACCATTCGCCTCAAGGAGAAAGTCACTCAAGACTCCATTCTGAATCCAAGAGAGGAATATTCCGAAAGAGGAATGGATATAGAGATCCAAGATTTGATTTCCAATCTACCATGGAAATATAAATCGGTATTAGCCTTGGTTTCCGAGGGATACAAAGAGCAGCAGATCGCCGAAAAACTCGGGATCCCCGAAGGAACGGTCAAGTCCCGTTCTTTTAGAGGAAAGCAAATGCTCAAGAAGCTCTTTTTTCAAGAGACCTGATAAAGAATAAGAATATTGGCAATGGAAGAAAAGAACAGAGAAAAGCTAGACCAGGAAATTTTCCGACGTTTGGAAAGCTATGAGTGGAGCGATAATATCTCTGCGAGGATTATCGAGCAACGTAGGCGGACCAAGGTCAGAAGGTTATTTGCACTTTCGCTTGGAAGCTTGTTCATTGGGATCCTTTCGGTAGCCTCTTTCTATGTGCAACCTGAGAGAGGAGACCAAGGGACCGGAGAATGGCAAGGCTGGGTAGAAGAGCAGATCGAAGGCACCTTCGAAGATGCCGAAACGAGCATGCAGACTCCGGATCTGAGCCAGGAAGATCCTCCGAATGCTACGATCCCTTCTTCTTCTCTTATGGATGTGGATACTTTGATAGAAACATCTTTCGAACGAAGGTAGTTTTTCGAAGATCCGATAGAAACTCGACTTGCCTATATAGCAGTTGTTACATAGAATTACGGCAAGGATTGGTTGGGTGACTAATCCAAAAATGTCCAACTTGGACCAGGAGCCAATCCTTGCTTTCTCTACAAGAAGCTTCTTCGAAGCAATCTAACAAATCAAAACCCAATTTACCTCCGGGTGTCTTTGGCCTCAAGGCCTTACCTTATGTTTCTAAACTTGCAAAGGATCCGATCGGATTCTTTCAGCAAATGAGAGAACGATTCGGAAAGACCGCACTATTCGGGATCAGACAAATCCCTTTTCATATCATCACTCAGCCAGAGGACGTTCGTCGAGTCCTTCAGGAGAATAGCCAGAATTATCATAAGGGTATCTTTTATCGGGAGCTTGGTAGGATCCTAGGCAAGGGACTCTTGAACAGCGAGGGAGAGTTCTGGAAGAAGCAGAGAAAGTTGATCCAACCTTCCTTTCATCGCCAGCGGATCTCCGAGTTCGTAGAGATCATGGCGGAAGAAACCAATAAGACCCTTTCTACCTGGAAGAATATCACTAATCTAGAAATTTCTAAAGAGATGATGAGGCTTACATTTGCGATCGTCGGCAGGACACTTTTCAGGACGGAAGTCGAAAGCTATGCGAGTAGGATAGAGGCTTCTTTGAAAGTGGCCTTGGAGATCACTACTAAAAGGATCACTCGTCTTTTTCCTATGCCGTTTAGCTGGCCTACACCTGAGAATAGAAAGTTAAGAAAGGCTCTGAAAGATATGCATTCCGTTGTAGAAGAGCTGATTGCTGAGCGCAAAAAGAATCCTTCGAACGATTTGATCTCCATGCTTCTGGAGGTTAAGGATGAGGAGACCGGAGAGACTATGAGCGAGACTCAGGTCCGAGACGAAGCGATCACCCTTCTTCTTGCCGGACATGAAACGACGGCTAACGCATTGTCCTGGGGATTTTACTTATTATCGCAACATCCGGATGTTTGGGAAAGGGTTCGCAACGAAGCGAACTCGGTTCTGGGAGACAGGATCCCCGGATTAGAAGACATCCAGAAGTTAACGTATACTCGAAAAGTTTTGGACGAGATACTTCGTATGTATCCTCCTGCGTGGGTCATAGAAAGAACGGCAATGGGAGACGATGTGATCGGAGGTTACGATGTTCCGAGAGGCACGAACGTTTCTATCTGCATTTTCAATATCCATAGAGATCCTGAGTTTTGGGAGAATCCGGATGTTTTCGATCCGGACCGTTTCGAGGAAGAAAGATCCGCCGACAGACCGAAGTATGCGTATATACCTTTTGGCGGAGGGCCGAGGATCTGTATCGGTAATATTTTTGCCTTAACCGAGGCTACTTTAGTCCTCGCTATGACCGCAAAGGCCTATAAATTTGAACTGGTCCCTAAACATCCTGTGGTTATGGAGCCTTTAGTCACATTGCGACCTAAGCATGGAATTCGATTCAATATAGTTTCCACTTGACCGTTCTTTCCAGGTCAAAATCCTTCTTTCAGGGGGATTTTGGCCATGGAAAAGATGATTAAGAAACGCATCGACCAGGTTAAGGAAAAAGGTCATCAAAGACTGACCGTACTTCTGATCCCTCACGGATTCGATAAATCGTTTCACTTTCAAATTTCAATCTTCACTATTTTCTTTTTAGTCGGTCTTTTATTTGCCATCGTAGGCATCGCGGTCTTAGGGATCGTAAAATACAACAACACTCGGATCCAGATCAATGCACTCGCATCCGTTTACGGAAAATACTTCGATGAGTATATCGAATACAGCGAGAAGTTGGGCGATATCAGGGACGATTTCGCAACTCTGAATGAGAACTTGCAAGAAGTGCATTCGCTCATAGACGGAGAATCGGACGAATTATTAAAACTTCCGGATGAATCTGATTCCGAAGATCTCGCTGCAACCGAATTGAAATTGGAAGAGGCCGGCGATAAGGATCTCATGATAGGCAGATCCTATCTCTCCGAGATCTACGGATACCGAGCCGTTCGTGTTTCCATGGATAAGAATCGTCCTCTTGTAGACTCGGTCTTTAGCTTTCTCGATAACAGATACGGGATCATGAACTCTCTCCCATTCGGAGAACCATTATTTTCTTATAATTTAACTTCTTATTATGGAATGAGAAGGTCACCGACCTTCGGGTATATGGAATTCCATGACGGAGTGGATTTAGCAAACGTGCCAGGTACTCCGGTCTACGCTACCGGAGACGGAAGAGTGTATCGCGCTATTTATTCTCCTAGGGGATATGGAAATCATATCGTATTAGCGCATGCGAACGGTTATTATAGCCTATACGGTCACTGTACGAAGCTTTTAGTCCGCGATGGCGAGTATGTCCATAAAGGACAATTGATCGCGACGCTTGGAGCCACCGGAAATGTTACCGGACCTCATGTGCATTACGAAGTTTGGATCGGAGAATCCAATCGTACCGATCCGATGGAATACATGAAAGTCGGCCTCGGACAATATTGATTTAATATAATTTACTATGCCGAAAAAACCTGCGGTAAAAAAGGCTGCTCCTAAGAAGAGCAAGCCTGCCGAGAAATCCTTAAATCCTAATGAGAACCTTCCTAAGGACGTAAAGACTGCAAAAAAAGAAATGCGTTCTTTGGAAGAAGAACTCCGTCATCATCAATATCTGTATTATGTAAAGAATACTCCCAAGATCTCCGACTTCCAATTCGATCAAATGTTCAAAAGGCTCCAGGCGTTAGAGACTGCCTTCCCGGACCTAATGGACCCTGCCAGCCCGACTTTAAGTGTGGGTTCCGATCTGGACAAAGACTTCGAGAAGTTCACACACAAGCTTCCTGTGCTTTCTTTGGAGAATACTTATAATGAAGAAGAGCTCATGGAATGGGTCTTGAAAACGGACACAGAAGGTCTTTATTCCGTAGAATGGAAAATAGACGGCGCCTCTCTCATGTTATATTATGAAAATGGAATACTTGCTAACGGTGTGACCCGGGGAACCGGAGGAGTAGGGGATGATGTTACTCAGAACGTGCGTACCATCCGTTCTATTCCTTTGCGTCTCTCCGAAGAAGTTTCCGTGTATCTAAGGGGAGAGGTCTATATGACTTTCTCCGATTTCGAGGAATTCAACGAGGCATATGAAGGAAAATATGCAAACCCTCGCAATCTTTCCTCAGGTTCTTTGAAGCAAAAGAATTCTACTGATGTTGCCAAGAGACCGCTTCGCATCTTTACGTACGATGCATTCTTTCCCGGAACGAAATCCAAATTTAAGACCCACCAAGAAGTCATGAAGAAGGCCGAGGAGTTAAAATTCCCTCTTCCGCCGGATACAAAGCTTGTGAAAGGGAGCGATATCCCCGCAACTATTAAGGATTTCAAAAAGAATAAAGAGAAGGTAGGCTTTCCTACAGACGGACTCGTGATCAAGCTAAACGATCTGGCGAAACGGGAATCCTTGGGTTATACGTCTCATTCTCCTAGATGGGCGAGAGCGTTCAAATTTGATGCTCTCATGAAGGAAAGTAAGATCGTAGGTATTGACTATGCCGTAGGTCGAACAGGAAAGATCACTCCTAGAGCGGAAATCGAGCCGATTAACTTGGCAGGTACCACTGTCACATTCGCCACTCTGCACAACCAAGATTATATAGATGAGCTTGGGGTCGGGATTGGAGCGATTGTCCGCATTTCCAAGAGAGGAGAGATCATTCCTGCGGTAGAAGAAGTTGTGACTCCCGGAAAAGAAATCTTTAAGATACCTCTTCGCTGTCCTAGCTGTAATTCCAAGACGGAAAAGAAAGCCGACTCAGTGGATTACTTCTGCCCGAACCCGGAATGTCCTGACAGAGTTAAGAATGGGATCATATTCTATTGTTCTCGAAAGCAAATGGATATAGAAGGCTTGGGAGAAAAACAAGTAGAGTTCCTTTATGACCAAGGTTATATTAAGGATCTTGCAGATCTATATTCCCTGAAAAAACATAAAGAAAAACTAATGGAAGAGGAAGGATACGGAGAAAAAAGCGTGTCCATTATACTGAATGGGATCGAGGAGTCCAAGAAAAAGGATTTCAGATTCGTTCTTTCTTCCTTGGGATTGAGAGAGATCGGACCGAAAGTTGCCGAGCTATTGATAGAGAACGGTTACGATTCCATGGATTCTATTATCGGAGCTGCAAAGAGTCCCAAGAAATCGGAGGCACTTTTAGAGATCCCCGGCGTAGGGCCTTCAACAGTTGAGGCGGTTGTAGAGAATTTTACGGATAAAAGAGTTCTCACTCTCATTGATAAACTGAAAAAAGCCGGTTTAAAGATGAAGGCGGATCCGATCCAAAAATCGGACAAACAACCCTTTGCCGGACAGATCTGGTGTGTTTCCGGTTCCTTTGAGAATTTCCAACCTAGAGAAAAAGCGATGGACCTGGTTGTTTATTACGGTGGCAAGAAGGTGGGTTCTATTTCCTCTAAGACGACTCATCTTCTCGCGGGACCAGGAGCCGGTTCAAAATTGGACAAGGCCCAAGAACTTGGGGTCACTGTTGTTTCCGAAGAAGAATTCCTGAAGATGCTTTCCCAAAACGGGATCTCCGTCTAAATCCATTCTAAAATAAGCCTTACTCTAAACGTCCTCCTCTCTCTATTAATCTAGGAAAGGATTGAAAATTTATGATCTAGGCAGATCATCTTTCCCATGACTCAGAAACAATGCCCTAGTTGTTCAAGATCCTTTGAGTGCGGAGTGGATGAGAAAGAATGTTGGTGCTTTAACGTTTCTTTGGATGAGAAGGCTTTACAAAATATAAGGGAGATGTACGAGAATTGTTTGTGTAGAGAGTGTCTGACTCGATTTGAAACGAACATAGTTCAGATAAGTAATTAGGAAATTTATGTGAACAAAAGTTCACTCTGTACGCTTTTTCATCGTTAAATAAAAATCGATTGAAGCATAGGTCCTTGAACGTAGAGTTTCTTTCCGGAGAGGTTTCGGCCTTAACTAAGATGTATTTTGTGGGTGAATCTTTGGAAACAGATCAAAAGTATTTTTATGATATGCTGGAGAGAGCCGCATCTCGGTTCCCCAATAAGGAAAGTTTTGCCCGGAGAACAAAAGACGGGATCAAAGGTAGAACCTTTTTGGAGATCAAATCCTTAGTAGATGCTTTGGTTGCCGGATTCATTTCGGAAGGAGTCCAAAAGGACGATAAATTCCTATATCTTTGCGATGCTAGTCAGAACTGGATCATCGGTGATATAGCTATCGTAACGTCAGGAGCGGTTTCCGTTCCGAGAGGAACCGACGTCGTAGACGAAGATATATTATATATTGTGAATCATTCTGAAAGCAAATACGCTCTGGTTCAGAAAGAAAAAGACAAACAACGATTGATCCAACTCGGATCTAAACTTCCTTCCTTGAAAAAAGTCTTCGTAATGGAAGACGATATAGGAAATTTAAAAACTGGAGAAGGGAGTCTTTCCGATCTGATCGAGAAAGGAAAAGTGTATCTCTCTTCCCATCAGAACTGCGTGAAACAGCGCATGAAGGAAAAGGCTCCAAACGAACTTGCTACATTGATCTATACATCCGGGACCACCGGTGCTCCGAAGGGAGTTATGCTGAACCAAACAGGTTGGATCTCAGCCGTTGAAAAGGTGATCGGATTCGTTCAGTTGAATTCTTCCGATTCGGGAGTGAGCCTTCTTCCTCCTTGGCATGCGTTCGAGAGAGCAATCGAATATTGTATCGTCGAATTAGGTGCAGGCTTCTTGGTTTCGAATATCAATAATCTAAAAGAAGATCTGAAGGATTTTCAGCCTACTTTATTCCCTTCCGTTCCTAGGATCTGGGAATCCTTATATAACGGTATCGTAAACAAGGTCTCTAAAGAATCCGCTTTAAAGAAGGCGATCTTCGATTTCTTCTTAAAAATAGGTCATCTTTGGGCTACCCAAAAGGGAATTCTTTTCGGATACGATTTTCATATCAAAAGACCGAACTTACTGCTTCGTCCGTTCGCTAAATTATTAGCGCTAATAAATCTGATCTTACTCTCTCCTTTGAAGTTAGGAGCGATCCTGGTATTCCGCCCCATCCATAAAGCATTGGGTGGAAAGTTAAGGGTTTCCGTTTCTGCAGGAAGTGCTCTTCCTTCCGTAGTAGACAAATTCCTTTCTTCGATCGGATTGATCGTGCTGGAAGGTTACGGTATGACGGAAACTTCTGCCGTGCTTTCGATTCGTAAACCGAAGCAACCTTCTCCCGGAACTGTAGGAACTCCTATCCAAGGATATGAATGCATCTTGAAGGACGAGCACGGAAATCTAGTTCCTCCAGGCGGAAAGGGAAGCCTTTGGGTGAAATCGAAGCAAGTCTTAATGGGATATTACAAGCGTCCTGAATTGAACGAAGTCGTTTTCGATAAGAATGGTTTCTTTGATACAGGGGATATCATGCGTTTCAACTATAGAAACGAGTTGGTATTTGCGGGCCGTGCAAAGGATACGATCGTTCTCGCCGGTGGAGAGAATGTGGAGCCAGTCCCGATCGAAGACCAGCTCTTGAATTCTCCGTATGTGAATCAGGTTATGGTAACGGGACATGAGTCGAAATATCTAGTGGCCTTGATCGTACCTGATTTTGAAAGATTAAAGGCCGAATTTCCCGACTTACCGGAAGATCTGAATTCTTGGAATACTCATCCTAAGATTAGAGAGATATTCAAGAAAGAAGTCTCTGAGAGAATTTCGCGTAAGAACGGATTTAAATCCTTCGAAGTGGTTCCTCAGAACGCTTTTTATATTCTCCCTCGTCCTTTTGATCCGGACAAAGAGATGACTCGCACTCTTAAGATGAAACGTAACGAAATATTAGAAAGTTTTAAAAAGGAAGTTTCCGATCTTACTAAGAATTGATCGGAATTGGGGAGGACAATGTGTTTTTAAATCCGTATTTGAGTTCTTCGGATCTAGAGTTTTATGAAAACGTAAAGGATTTTGCCAAGGAAAGAGTTCTACCTTCCGTTGAGGAAAGGGATGAGACCGGGACTTGGGGAGATTCCATTTGGAAGGAAATGGGAAGCATGGGACTCTTAGGGATCCCGGTTCCGGAAGAATACGGCGGACAAGGCGGGACCTGTCTGCAATGCTGTATCGCTCAAGAGGCGTTTAATGCAGGGTCCCTGGATGGAGGATTCGGTCTTTCCTGGGGAGCCCATATGATTATCGGGACCCTTCCGATCCTTTTTCAAGGAACAGAAGCTCAAAAGAAGAAATATCTTCCTAAGCTTGCTTCCGGAGAATGGATCGCCGGTCTGGGTTTGACGGAACCTGATTCCGGCTCCGACGCGGCAGCCATGGGAACGTTTGCCACCAAAGTGGACGGCGGATTCATATTAAACGGAAGTAAATTATATATTACGAATGGACCAAACGGTCAAGTATTCATCATAATGGCTAGGACTACTAAGTCCCGAGGGCCTATGGGAGTCTCCGCATTCATCGTGGAATCGAATATGAAGGGATTCTATGTGAGTAAGGTATTAAAGAAACTCGGCCACAATACTTCTATGACCGCCGAACTTTCCTTTCAGGATATGTTCGTGCCGGATGAGAATCTGCTTGGCCCTTTGAATTCCGGATTCGTTCGTATCGGTAAGGGAACTCTGGAATGGGAAAGAACTGTTCTTGTAGCCGCCGTTCCTGGCGGAATGGAGTTCGGACTGGAACTTTGTTTGGATTACGCATGGAAGCGTCATCAATTCGGCAAACCGATCCTTTCTTTCTTTGGAGTGCAAGAGAAGCTCGCTCGCAACTGGGTGTATCTATGTGCTTCTCGCAGGTTGATCTATTTTGTGGCAAATAAGAAAGATACGGATCCAACAGCTAGCCTTCCTTTTGAAAGTTCTGCGTTAAAGGTATTCGTGACCGAAACTGCAGAAGAGATCTCTAACGATGCGGTACAGATCCATGGGGGAATGGGCTACATGAGAGAATGTCATGTGAGCCGACAATTCAGAGACGTTAAGTTAGGAACGATTGGCGGCGGAACGTCCGAGATCCAAAGAAGTATTATCTCTTCTACGTATGCAGGCTTTGATAAATTCATGAACGTTCTCGCACAGGCTCTTCCGGAAGATGTGCGTCAAAAAGCGGAGAGTTTGCTCGGAGACACTCCTGAAGGAAAAGTCTTGGCCGCTGCAAAGGAATTACTACGCTCTGCGGGAGAAAATCCGGAAAGAAAGAAGAAACAATCTTCCGAGTTCGGGTTCGCGGATTTGGCCGTATTTATCGTAGCGGTGCAACTCGGTCTCTGGGACGCAGTGCAATCGAACGCGGATTATAAGTCGGAAGATAGGATCAGAGATCTGAGGATCCTGACATTCTACGCCGGATGTAAGTTTTTCAAGAGTGTTCATTTCCTAAAAGAGTTGGATGAGGAAAAAACGAAAGCATTGTTAAGCAGATTTTCCGAACTTCCCACAGTTGATAAAGATGTAGCAAATTGCGTCGAGTTCCTAAAGAACGGGATCCTGGGCGCACAGGTTGCTTAAAGACACCATAAGGAATATTGAATGTACCAAAAGGGAAAGACTTTTGACGAGATCCAGATCGGAGAAAAGGCAAGTTTCACTAAGACAATAACCGAAACCGATATCTATCTATTTGCGGGGATTAGCGGCGATTTCAATCCATTGCATGTGGATGAGGAATACGCTAAGACCACCGCTTTCGGGACACGTATTGCTCACGGAGGGTTGGCTGCTTCTCTTCTGGCACCGGTACTTGGGATGAAGCTTCCCGGTCTTGGGACCATCGCCTTGGAAACCCTAACCAAATTCCGTAAGCCTGTCTTTCCGGGAGATACGATCACTTGCACTGTGGAAGTGAAGGAAAAAATTCCTAGGCTCAAAGCGGTGTCTATGAATATCGAATGGACCAATCAGAAAAACGAAACCATCGGCAAGGGAGAATGTAAGGTCATTCCCCCCGGCGCTGTTTAAACATTTCAGGAGTTATACATGAGTTTTCCAGTTCTTCTAGGAGTGGCCGACAGCACTATAAAAGATTTTCCAGAAGCGGAATACAAAGGATGGAGCGGACAGTCGAAAGTTTTCCACCACTATAAGAAATCTATAACCACTCTTCTGGATTTTCTTGGAATGAAGAACGAGACTCTTGCTTCCGAGATCACTGATTTCGTAAGCGTTGAGGCGGCTTCCTTAGGCAAACAAGGATATGGTCATACTGTAAGGATCGCTAACGATTTGGGTTACACCGGAATGAAAGCACATGTGATCGACTTGGGCGGAGCTAGCGTTACCGGAGCCATAGGACAGGCAAGAACCATCTTAGTGGATAATCCGGATGCAGTCGTATTAGTTGCCGCTGCAGATGTTCCTAAGTCCGCATTCAAACAAGTATCCGATCTGAAACTGGTCAACGAAACAGTATGTCATCCGGAATTCGAATTGGATAACGGAGCCACTCTGATTGCGATGTACGGACTTCTCATGAAGAGAATGATGTTCGAAGAAGGGATCAGCATCTCCGATCTAACGGACATTACTAAAAAATTCCGCACGAATGCGATCGGAAATCCCAGGGCATTCACGTACCAACAAGAGATCACTGAAAAGCAAATGTCCCGACCAATTTCGGATCCTTATCCGAGTCCTATGATCGCTATCGTAACGGATCACGGGTTTGCGACCTTACTCGTCTCCGAAGAGAAAGCAGAGAGCTGGAAAGCAAAGGGTTGGATCAGAAAAGATTTGAAACCGATCCATTTGGTAGGAGCTTCTCATGCGGCTCACAGCGAATACTTTATCTTAAAAGGAGGATTCGCTTCACCTTCGGGGAATGCAGGAGAAAGACTCTTCTCCCAATCCGGTTATAGAAGAGAAGAAGTGGATTACGCATGGATCTACGATTGCTTTACAGGGATGGTGATCCAACAATCCTCTCAGTATTTCAAACTTCCTCGAAAAGATGTGGTCGAGTCCTTAAAGAATTCTTCATTAAAACTTTCTAATGAAAAGAATGTTCCGATCAATGCGATGGGAGGTATATTGAATTACCAGGCAGCAATGTCTATCTCCGCGGCGACAGGCCTCGTAGACATTGCAGTCCAATATGGACTCTATGCGCAGGAAGATCAGGTAGGTAAGGTGCAAAAATTCTCTCCTAAGGTTTCTCTTCTTGGCGGGAATGGGGGAATTGATAGCATCAATTCGGTTGCGTTATTCTCTTCTGAACGACCAGGACCGGAAAGGAAACCGCAAGCTCCGCAATTATCCCCTCTCAGTCTGAATCGTCCCGGAGCGGATCCGGGAGAAGAAGGGATCGTTTGGTCTTCTACAACTGTAAATATGAATCCTGGATTTTCTTGGAAGCCGCCTTACTCCTTAGCTCTTGTGAAGTTAGGAGAGAATCGCTTTGTTCTCGCAAACATTCATGAGAAAGATGGGACGCTTAGAAAGAATGGGGACGAGTTGCAATACGACAGAACTCGGGTGAAAATAGATCGAGACGGAAGAAGATGGAAGGCCACTCTTTTATAAATCGATCGTTCGTCTTGCAAAACCAAATACTTTTTTTATCACTAAAGGCGTGACGTATTTTCAAAAAACGAAAATCGTTTAGAATATTATTCTTAAGTTCAAAGATTCTTTTTCAGTTTTGGAAATTTTTTTCCAAAACTGAAGTACGCTTTTAGTTGGATTCGTCAGATTTTTAGCTTGGAGCGAAGGATCTTTTTGCGAATCGAAAACTTACCTGTTCATTCGAAAACAAGTTCTTCAAAATTTGAGTCTAAGCCTTGCTCAAGGAGATGAGTTCCTTGTTTATCACAGCGGAGAATATTCGAACGGGAGAAGTACGGACCTTTCTTGGAAAGGAAAGGATTTTAGTCCCGGATTCTAAACAAATGGAAGCTACACCTTCCCTATCCGCACATTGGGAAACGGTAGAAGAGTGTTTGGATCTCAGAAAATATTCCAAATTCTTCTATGTAACGGAATCGGAAGGGACCTGGAAGAGAGGAGAAGTAGTCTTAATTCTCACAGGCTACCCGTACTCGAGTGAGTCCGAACAGAAAAGTCTGCTCATGGATCGGATCGACAGTTATAGAGTACTGGGAATTTTTTTAGAAAAGGAATAAAATCCGACTGGAATCGGAAGTAGGAGAAGCTAAGGTACGGACCCGAGCTTTTTACTACAATGGTCCAAAAGAAGAAAAAGAAACCTGCTCCCAAGAAAAAGGCCTCTAAGAGGGTTTCCACTCCGCGTGCTAAGGGAAAAAGCACGACGATCCCCAGAGAGAACGATGTAAAAATGAGCGAGATGGTCGATCTGGCCGCTGAGATCTTCGTTCAGACTCTCGAAATTTCCACTAAGCTCCCTGAAAGACTAAAAGCAAGATTGCTGAAGCAAGTAAAGCAGGCGGCTAAGGACGCTCTGTCTTAAACCCTTAAGTTTTCTATCTAAGAAATGAGGTCCTTCGATCATTCGGATCTTACAGAAAATACAAAAAATTTAGGAAATTTTTTTCCAAAAACCATACTTAAGGGTAGTGGGATTTTTATCCGACCGCCGTCGAAATTAGTATGGAAACGATGTTTTTAGCAACAGCCCTTTTTCTGATCCTTTTCGAACAATATAAGGAAAGAAAGACTCGGGAAAGGGTTTTCGTAGAACCTTTACGTAACTTCCTCCACCGTTAACCTACGGTGCAATAGCCGGGCGAAAGGAAGCGCCGGCTTTCGTTTTTTCTCACCAATACAAAGCAGGAAGCGACTTGAAACCTCCCGAAGACCGCGGATAATGGCCTTGGGCGGAATTCACCTGCTATGAAGATCAAATTACTTACTCCTATTAAAGCGGTCGATACCTTCGTTAAGTGCAAGAAAGAAGGGGAACGCATCCCAATTCTAGTTTGGGACAGTTTAAGGACCTATCCGAAATGGAATGAGGTAGAGTTGACCGGGCTTTTGAATGCCAGCTCTTACTTTCCGGATATCCTCTTTGAAAGAGACATGGAGCAAAAGATCATAGCTCGTTTAGAGGAATTCAAGTCCAGGATCGTAGATATTCCTATCCAATGAATCAAACAACTGAACCTAAGATTTTATACCAAGAGGCGAATCCATACGGATCCCTCACTGCATTTTTAGAAGATGATGGCCGCACAGTATATCTGTATTTGCAGGCCGAAGAAAGTCCAGATTTCGCGATCAAATCTGTTTGGGTTTGCAATCGCATAGATGCACCTAAGACAAGGACCGAATTAGATCTTCGTTCCGGACTCGCTCCCTACCTTATAGAAGCAGAAGTTACCGATCCGAAAGGACATCCTGAATTCGATACAAACGAGATCCATTTCATCTGGTCCGAAGAAGGGAACGGGCTCGCTTTATTCTATAAAGAAGAGTTATATGCATATCTTCCTCCTTGGTCCGGAGTAAAAGACTTTCATGGTTATTCTAAATTCGCTAAGGCGGACGCAATTACAGCCTATCCTTTAGGGAATACGGAGTTTGGGATCATTCCGGATCGGATCAAGCAAGACAGGAATTTCTGGGAATTTCGTTCTACCAAAGGCGTTTGGAAGAATATACAAGAATCCAGATTGTCCTATCTCGAAAGCGTATTCGGAAAACATGATAAGTATTGGTCTGCGGATGGGGGAAAGTATCCTCAATTAGGGATTGCAAGGTTCAAACCTGCGGATCTTCCCGGAGTATATGTATATACCACTGTGGGAATGAGCTCTCAGAACCAACCATCGGTAGAATTGTACCGTAAAGACTATGAAGACTATGCAAGGGTCGAACTCATACTCGCTACTAAAGTCTCGGACGAGGACAGATCCGAGAGCTGGGTACCTCACCAAATCGGAGAGATCATCCGTTACCCTTGGAGCATGAGCAAATGGTTCGGTCATGGACATACGATCTCCATGAATCGAAGGGATCCGGAAGCATTGTACCTTACATTTACTTCTCTTGCATTGAGACAGATAGGAGAAGAAGAAGGATTTCCAAAACTTACCGGACTCAGATCGGAAAGAGAGAAGCCCATTCGTTTTATTTCCCTGCTCCCCATCTCTGAAGAAGAAAGAGTATTCGTGCAAGAGAAGAACTCCGATGAATTCTTTTCCTTATTCGATCGACTTGGATCTAAGTGGATCCACAATCCGGAACGAGGATCCGCGATCTAGTCGGGATTTTTCAGAATGCGGGCTATTCAAAGCGGTTTGTTTGAAAATTTTGTTTGGAAACCAATTATATCTCTAAACATCGCATTGGTTTTGGTTCTAGGACCTATTTTTTCCCTTCAAACTCTATATTCTCAGGAAAAATCCTCTGCGATCGATAAAATTTGGGAGAATATCTATTCTCAGGACTTTATCACAGCAAAGAAACTCGTGCAGAAGGAATTGCAAACCTCCGATGCAGACTCTCTGCAGCTATTATCCCTTATGGAAATCTGTTTAAACGGGTTGGAGAGATATAAGCAAGCCGACGATAGCAGAAAAAAGATCCTCTCCGTATGGGAAAAGAACCACAAGAAAGCCTTTGTAGAGGAGAATTACCCTCTAAATCTCGCGACTTGGACTAGAATTGTGAAAGTCACACCAAATGTTCTAGTTTTAGGAGCGGAGTATTATCTTCCTTATCCTGTAAACGCTAAGAAAGACGGCTTCTATTATCATAAATTTACCGCATACAACCGCTTCACAAAGCGACCGAGTAAGTTTTTTAAGTTAGAAAAGTCTCCAACGACAGATAAAGAGTATCGTTTATTCGAAATTTCAGAAGAAGGTGAGGCAATTTTAGTGAAGAGCTACGGAAATGCACTGCCTGATATGAGAGAAGAGATGAAAGACGTACTAAAACATCTGAAATTACAGTGATCTCGTCCTGTTTTTCCTTTTGAAAGCCTCCTAGTGTTGTTTTTTTACAACAACTCTCTTGAAAACGGATACAAATCCGATCGAAAGCACCCGTATAAAAGAAAAAACCCGCTTCAAGGAAGCGGGTTTTAAGCTTCATACCTTCTATTGGAATATAGAAGAGATGTTATTGAAGTTGTTATTTCTTTTTCGCAACTTTCTTCTTAGCAGCTTTTTTCTTTGCTACTTTTTTCTTAGCTGCTTTCTTGACTGCTTTCTTTTTTGCAACCATTGACGTCCTCCATGAATTAGAACTTTATTGCTCTTCGTTATTCACGATAGATCAAGAAAGCTCTTGGATAGTGACATAATTAATCAATTAACTTTTCATTGTAAAGTATTTTAATTAATTTTAGGAAAAAAATTTTAATAAGTTGATTTTAGGTATATTGATACTTACTCGGACACTTCTAAACAGACAAAAGAGATATCATCACTAGGTTCTTTATGATTTCTAAACTCTTCTAGAGTCTTTCTGACTATATCAGCTAGTGATTGCGCGTCTTTATCATGATTGATAGACAAAAGTCGAAGAAGATTCTCTTCTCCGAAGATCTCTTCCTTCTCATCAAACGTTTCAGTCACACCGTCTGTGAATAAAACTAACTTATCTCCCGGGTTCAAGTGAACGGTTAATAAGCGATAATCAGTAGGAAGTACGCCTAGAACACGCTGAGTTTCACTTCTAACTTCTATTTTTCCACCTTTTCGAATGCAAATCGGTGGTGTGTGACCTGCATTTACGAATGAAAACGCTCCATCACTTGCATTATAGATGCCAGCGATCGAAGTCATGAACTCGCTTCCTCTATATCTCTCTATCAAAAACAGATTGATCGCTCTAAAAATATCAGGAAGAGAAGGAGAATTGCCCAACTGACGGCGAATAATTCCTCTAATAGCGGAAACTAGATAGCCTGAACCTAATCCATGTCCTGATACATCTCCTAAAAACAACAATTGCTTCTTCGGAGTGATCCTTAGGATATCCAAGTAATCTCCAGAGATCCCAACTGCAGGAAGAGTAAAATATCCTACACTAGTGCCTTTTACGGTCTCTAATTCGGGTAAATGAAGGGTTTTATCCAAGATAGAGGCCATATTCAGGTCTCTTACTATCCTCTTCTTTTCCACTTCATCTACCAAAAGGCTATAATTTCGAATGAGCAAGGATGCGAGTCTCGTGCATTCCTTTAAGAATCTGAGCTCACCTAGTGTGAAATTCTTTCTGTTTCTTTTTTCTCCCACTAAGAAGACTGCGATAACTTCCTTTCCCTTCTCGAAATTGAATAATGGGTAGGCGAGTTGCACTTTCATCTGGCTTAGGAATTGAAAAACGGATTCGCGGATCCCTAAACCGTAGGCCAAGTGAGACGTTACGGTAACTTCCGTATGATCCTCAAAGTAAGTCCAAATCTCCGATCCGTAAGGGATTCGTACGAAGTTGATATTTCTAAGATCCGTGCGGGGAAATTTATCCGCAGGGATCAGGATTTGCAGTCTTTCTACTTCTAAGGCGTCGACCAATCTGCGTATTAGATTGTTGATGGTGGCACGCATTGAGATAGGAGCTCCGATCATTACGGACAATTCTTCGAGAGCAGTATGCAATTTAGGATTACTGCGGAAGCTCCAATAATCTATCCATTGGTACAATTTATTGTTCAGAGAACTTAGGAAGTAAGCTGCAATGACAACGTAGAAAATATTCCATTCTCTTTGGTATTTTCCCAAAAAGCCGGGATTCCAGCGTACGAAGAATTCTAATCCGAACAAATAACCGAAGGTTAGGATTAAGATGGAATATACTGAGGTAAGAGAGGAGCTGAATGCAATTTGCACCGGAACCAGCGAATAGGTATAGGTTCCGAATACCACGAGTGCAGGAAATAGAAAGAAGGCTACAGTCAGATACGGACGTATCATGAAGAAGGTTTTGGCGTTCCCGAATTCTGCCATGATATAGGGAACCAAGGTGATTAATAAGAAGGCTAAGACGATACTAAGCTTCTTAAAGATCTCTTGGTAGTTGCTTCTATTGCGGATAGTATGGAACACTAACTGCAAAATACACAGTCCGGCAGAGAACAAATTAAAATAGATACCGTTTGTAGAAAGGAATTGGAATAGATCCGGATTTCCTTTTTGGGATGCTCCCACAAACCCTGCAACTAGCGAGAAGATGACTTGTGGAGCAAACCATCTAGAGGGAATTTCCTTCCCTCTCAATCGGAAGGAAACGTCTAGAACAAGAAAGCTGGTAAAATATAAAAAGAAGAAGAATGGAAAAAGAAAATCATGGAACGCGAGTAAGAAAAAGTTAAACAGAAAGATAGAAGATAAGGAGCCGAAAAGAAGGAATATATACAGATCCCTCGTATAAAAGAAGAACCATATTGCAACTAAGAAGTACAATAAGGAAATTGTAATGTCCGGAAGAAAGTCTTGCAGTACTTCGAAAGAAGAACGAGTGACTAAAGAAAGAGTTTTCACTGCGCTTCCTTCTTTCCCGAAGAAATGGAAGGTGTGTCCGGATAAGCCGTAGTCCTGGCCTAATTTACGAACGATCTCATATTCTATCAGATCGATCCTCATGCCGACCAGATCGGAATAAGATTCGTCGGATGATACTGCTACCACCCCGTTCGGATAGAAATAGAAGGGAAGTCTTCCTTCCTTAGAATATGAATTAAGTAAGCCTGAAAAAAGGATCAGACTGAATAGGATCACAGAAAGAAATATTAAGAGAATATTTCTCATGCTCGATGTCCTAGGTTCTGGAACGAAATAATATTCCTGTCGTTCCAAGATAGAATTAATGGATCTTTTCCGGGAGTTTCCATATTCTCCCAGCCAATAGAGGCAAGATTTCTCTCCGGATGGGTAGCATGGAACATCCTGAAATTCTTACCTACATAGCGAAGAGATATCTTTTCTCCGTTTTTTCCTACCATTCCGACTGCGAGATCGTATCTCTCCGTCCAAGAGATCTCTTTTAGATTGTCTTCGACCAAGGACTTGAGTTGAAGTACATTCTTGATTTCTTCGTTCAATCGGGACGCATAAAGAGTTCCTAATATATAGCAAAGGGCAAGTACGGAGACCGCGTTGGTAACGCTCAAGCGTAGGAAGACGAAATAAAAATCACCCGAAGGAGTTTGAAAGAACTCTAACAATTCTCCAGGCTCCTGGGATAGCAGATCTATTTTGATATCTCCGACCATCGGAGGCTCGGAGGATTCCAGGAATTTACGGATCTTACCCGCATTTTCCAATTCCTTTCTATATTTCTTATTCTCTGCGATCTGAGAAGATAGAATATGATTGTGGACTGCTAGCGCGCATTTTCCCGCCAAGAATCCGAGTTCATGGCGAACATTATCCTTTGGTATATTAGAAACCGCTAAGAAACCGAATAACTTTTCCCGGAACACGAAGGGAAGAATGAAGTTTGCTCGCAAGCTTACAAAATCCTCGTTGATGATCTTGTTCTGGTCAGGTTCACCGATCATTGCTCCGGATCTTTTATTCAATATGTAAGTAAGAAGGGCCGCGCGAGGATTGATCCCCTCCATTGTATTTACTTTTCTTTGCTTCTTGTGGGCGTAGGTATAAAGATCGTAGTGGGTCAGGTCATTCCTAAGAATAGCAAGTCTTCCGAAATTACTGTTGGTGAGTCGGACCAGTTCGGGAAATACGTTCTTGATCACTCCTTCCGAATCGAATCTTCTATGAGCGAGCCTGGAAGATCCTGGATCGTCGCTCAGATATTCCGAAACGAAAGTGGATTTTAGAAAACCGGAAATCTTCTCTTGAATCGGAAGAATTCCGAATACTCCGAAGACCAGACAGGTAAGGACTGCGATCTCACTTACGAACTCGATCTCTTTCGGAAGTACAAAGATCGTGAACTCATAGAGCCCTAGTACGGTGAACACCGCTGCCAAGCGAACGGCAATGGTAATCAACGAAGAGACGAATCGTAAATCGGAAAAAAAAGTTTTCACTCTGAGTGATTCTTAAACGAGCCTTCGATCAGGTCGTATAGTATGCGTTTTCTTTTACGTATCCTTCGGTAAGGTCGCATCCCCAAAATACCATCTCGTAGTTACCGGTATTCAATACCACATCGACGAGGATCTCGGAATTCTTTTTTAAATACTCCGATAATTTTTTGAGTTTGTCCGAGTCGGCCCCTTTGACAGGAAGATCTCCGAAATAAATTTCCAAGGAATCGAAGGGGATCGGCTCGTCGAAAACCTTGCCCACTGCCATGACGAGTCTTCCCCAGTTCGGGTCTCCGCCGTAGATTGCAGTCTTGATCAGGGGAGAATTCAGGATAGACTTGCCTATTTTTCTGGCTTGGATCTCGTCCCTGGATTTTCGAACACGGACTTCGATCAATTTAGAAGCGCCTTCTCCGTCTCTTGCTACTTCTTTTGCAAGATCGATACATATTTCGAGTAACGCGGATCGGAATTCCTCTGCGTTTACCTTCCCCGCTAATCCGTTACTCAAAACGGCTACTGTATCAGAAGTCGAAGTATCCGAATCTATGCTGATACAGTTGAAGCTTGCATCCACGCATTGTTTTAGGATCTTCTGTAGGTCTCCATCAACTTCAGCATCGGTAAGAATATAAGAGAGCATGGTCGCCATATTGGGTTCGATCATCCCGGCCCCCTTGGCCATTCCGAAGATAACAGCTTCTCCGTTTGCGGATTTGATCTTTCTAAGCGAGATCTTTCTACGAGTGTCCGTGGTCATGATTGCCTCGGCTACTTCTTCTAGATTGCCGGGCTTTAGATTGGATTTTGCATTCGCACATGCGGGAAGAATGACCTGCATAGGAAGTGGAACTCCGATCACTCCTGTAGAAGAAGGAAGGACCAGTGTTTCCGAGATGCCTAAAGACTTTCCGATCTCCGCGCAGATCTGCCTGGAGTTCGAGATGCCTGCATCTCCGGTTGCTACATTCGAATTTTTTGAATTGATTACTACTGCTTGCAGTATTCCGTCTCGGACATGTTCCTTTCCTACAATGACAGGAGCTCCTGGGAAATTGTTTCGAGTAAAAACTGCAGCGGCTTTGCAAGGCTTTTCGGAGAAGATGACCCCGAAATCCTTCGTTTTATCCTTAATGCCTATATTGATTCCGAAGGAAGAAAAACCTTTGGGATAATCCATACTCTAACCTCGATCCCTTTTTAATAAAGGAATTTGAGCGGTCTTCCAAACAGTCTCGATGGAGCCCGCTTTTTATTTGGATTTTCTATTTTCAGTTCGGCGGATTTTTAGGAAAGCCGAATCCGAGCTAAAGCTCGGTTTTCAAAATTCCAGAGACTCGTTGTACACCAAAGGTATGGTCACGGAAAAGATAGTGCCCCCTTCCGGATTGTCGAATACCTTTACCGAGCCATGATGTAGTCGGACGATATGCTTCACGATAGAGAGTCCCAGGCCGGTCCCGCCTTCTTTGCGGGATCTATTTTTATCCACTCGGAAGAATCTCTCGAAAATTCTCTCCTTATCCTCATCCTTGATCCCGATCCCTTGGTCTATGACTTGAAAGTTAACGGAATCAGGTTCTATTTTAGCGATTTTCAGAGTGATCGTTTTCCCGTCCGGGGAATAAGAAGAAGCGTTCGAGATCAAATTCAAGAGCATATGCTCTAGCAAGACCCAATCTGCGGAAACGGCCAAAGAAGTAGGCATGTCCACAACAAGTTTCTGCCCTTTAGGAGAGATCACGCCATCCACTGTGAAAGATAGGTTCTCTACCAAGGACTTGAGGGTGAATTCTTCCGGCTGAGCAATTGCGCTCTGATTCTCGATTCGAGTAATGGTGAGCATGTCTTCTACGATACGGACCATGCGATCGGTATTTCGGGAGATAGCGTCCAAGAATCTCTTCTCGTGACTGTCTTCCATCAATTTCAAACGGCCTAAAAGAGTCTCGGTATAACCCTTGATAGAAGTGATAGGGGTCTTTAATTCGTGAGATGCGTTTTGAACGAATTGTTCTCGGATGATATAGGATTGCTTTTCTTCCGTGATGTTCCGGATCACTCCGATGAACATTAGGATGTTTCCGTTGGTACGGAGAGGATACATCTTGATCGTATAGAAGTTTTGGCTCAGGTCCAATTCTATCTTGGGCTCGCCCTTGCCGTATAAGTTTTTCTTAATGAACTCCAAGAGACGCGGATCTTTTACTGCGTCTTCTACTCTGCGAGAGCCTGAGTTCGGTTCTATCAAGGAGCCAGGAATGCTTCGATTCTGGAATACGATCGAGCCTTCTAAGTCGACAGAGAAGACTCCTTCTTTCAAGTTTTGGAGAACCGAGTCGAACTTTTCCTTTTCAATCGTTAAGTCCACGAATTGGTTCTTTAAACGACCAGACATGAGATTGATGGACACAGCCAGATCCGCCAATTCCCTGATCTCAGGAAGACTTAATTCGGATCCGAAATCCCCGGCATTGATCTCGCCGGTTTTCATTTCAATTTGATTTAAGGTTTGGCTCACACTTCTCGCAATGGAGAAGGACATGTAGAAAGTCCCGAACATCGCAAGAAGTATATAAGCCGAGAAGAGAAGGATCTTCAGATCGGGGTTGATCCTGTCTTCTAAGAAGAAGACAACTCCCGCAACGACCATGAGGAAAACGAGTAGAAGCCAGTTACTTAAGAGTAGTTTAGAAAATAAGCTACGCCTCATTGAATCTGTAACCGATCCCGCGGATGGTTTCCAACCTCTCCTTCTCTTCTCCCAGTTTGTCTCGGAGACGTTTGATATTAACATCGACCGCTCGATCGGTCACATAAATATCTTTTCCCCAAACCTTATCTAAAAGTTTGTCTCGAGTAAAAGCTACACCTGTATTTGTCATGAACAGGTATAGGATCTTGTATTCGATGAGGGTGAGTTCGATTTCGGTATTGTTGATGAAGACCTTATGGGCTTTCGGGTTCAGGAAGATCTTTCCGACGGTGATATTGCCTTCGAATTCTTGCTCTTCTTCCGCTTCTCCGGATCTTCTTAGAACGGAACGCACTCTTGCGATAAGTTCTCTAGTGGAGAATGGCTTTCTAACGTAATCATCGGCTCCAAGCTCCAATCCTAGGACTGCGTCAGTCTCACCGGATTTTGCTGTGACCATGATGATAGGAAGAGCATATTTTTCCTTAATGCGTTTGCAGAGATCCATTCCGCCTACGCCAGGAAGCATTAAATCCAGAACTACAAGATCAGGAAGATTCTTCTCGATACGAGGAAGGACTTCCAAACCGTTTTGGCATGTATCTACTTGGTACCCGTTCTCTTCTAAATGGAATTTGATTAGCTCTGCAATATCCTCTTCGTCGTCTACGACTAGGATTTTTTGACCTGGGCTACCGGAAGCATTTTTCATAAATTCGCTAAAGCTCTTTCTCCTACGCCTTGGAGGGGTTTTCTCGTTTGTCGCGGGGGAGGAGGATCCTTGTATTTGGATAGGTTCCATGCCCCCACAATGTCAGGAAACCGTTACAAAAGGTTTACGCAAGCGTTACAATACCCGGAAAAAGAATATTACATCCTAAGTCGTATGACAACAAGTAAACAAGGAAGTCAGTTATTCTAGGCTTGCTATAAGATCCGGACTGTTCGATCTTATATTAACGATCTTTTATCAATTCGTTCAATTCGCGGATCAGTTTTCTTTGTCGGAAGAGGACATAAAGAACAAAGCCGCCAAAAAGCGCTAGACCGAGTGTATACACCCAAGCCAATCCCTTTAATCTGTTCTGCTCTTCTTCGATCGCGCGGATCGTAGTTAGGTGTTCTACTAAGAAGAAGTAATTGTCGGATTGGGCCCAGGACTTTCTTGCCTCTTCTCTGATCTGCGTGATAAGTACGTCGGCTTCTTTCTTGTTCATATTTTGGATGAGAGGAAAGACAGCATCCAACTTCATCTCCAAGAATTCTTTCGCGCTTATTTTTCCGGGAGAAGTTTCCTCCGCGGAAGCAGTGCCCGCTAATAATAAGAATAAAAATACGATACTTGCACCGAAAGCTCTCATTCGTCGAATCCTAACTTGTTTTTCCATTCCTTAGTATAAGGGCTCTTATTTTGCACAAGATAAATCCCTATTAGAACGGTGAAAAGACAGAATAGGAACCCGCTAGTGGCCAAAATTGCATGCAAAATGCCGGTTTGGAAGAGAAAATTCCAATCTGTAAATAAGATCACGGTCAAAGGGGAAAACGCCATTAATAAGATGACTATCAAGAGGACGCGAATATGCCTGAGATGGATCAGATGGAGCATTACTTTTTTCTTAAGTAATGGAGGGACCTCGTCCTGCACCTTTCCTTCGGGAGGAGCGGTGAAGAAATCCAATTGTTCCTTTAATTCTTCCGGGAGATTATTTTTTTCCGTGCTCATCTTCTTTCTTCAGCCAGTCGCGAAGGATTTCTTTTCCCCTGAAAATATAACTCTTTAAGGTGTTCATTTTCAAGTTTAAATTCTCAGAAATATCTTTATAGGACATATTCTCAAAATAGTGCAGAGATATCGGTTTACGATATAACTCGGGAAGTCGATCCACTAAGGAGCGGATCTTTTCGGTTGTTTCCCTTTCTAAGATCTCGGACTCTTGGGAAGAGAATCCTTCTCCAGTTTGTCCGGAAGATAGACCTTCTATCGAAGCATCGACTTCTGGGTGTTCCTTTCTATACCTGCGAATGATCTCGTTTCGTGCTATGGAGAATAGCCAAGTGGAGAACTTGGATCTGCCTTTGAATGTGGAAAGGCTTTCGAAGGCCTTTAGGAACACGTCTTGGGTGAAGTCTTCTGCTTCAGATTGGTTACGAAATGCTTTCTTGGCCTGAGAATAGACCATCGCCTCGTAATTCAGAACTAATTCTTCGAACGCGTCGAAGTCTCCCGTTAGGACTCTTTGAATACAGGCCCAATCCTCCGGATCGCACAGGATAGGGTCTTCTTGGTTCATAAGGGAAATATTAAGCCTTTGGTCTAGTGTAAGAAGAAGGAGCTAAGATCGCGCCCTAGGGGACCATTTGTAATAACAGAGTAATCCTAAACCGGTTGCTAACGGGATCAAACCTCCGAGCATTGCTAAGGATTTGCCCAATACTAAAATGAAAGTAAACGAAAGAGCAATCCCTACGAAGGTAAGGATCAAACCTAAGAAGAAGGAATAAAGACGAAGATCGAATTTTTCTTTTTGATAGAGGCCGGCTTTGATGATGGCCATTCTTTGGCGGTACCACCAAAAGAAGAGAAAGAATAGCAAGAGCCATCCGAATATGATCCCAACGATAGGAATGCTATATAGGATAGCCTTGTACTCTCCTCCAGGCTGAGTCGCTTGGAGTGCTTGTTGGATTTGGGCTAGGCTTCGAAAGAGTGCTTCTTTTTCTTCCGGAGTCATCTTGCCAGAACCGCCACCTTAATGCTGGATTCTTCTTTCTTAAAGTACGGTATCTTGTCTGCGATGCCTGGTCTTTCTGCGAGAGACTCATACCACTCGTCTTCTTTCCAGCTCTCTTTTAAATAGCTAGTTCTGATATCTGTATTGAAAAGGTCCGTTAATTTGCTCATTGGAAATACTCCTATATATAATGACTTTCGGTTCTTGAGATCTATTTCGATCTTCCGGAAAAGATTTTTAGTTATGTCGTATTAACTTTCGGCCTTTGCGCAAAAGTCCTAAAGCGCAAAACCTTTTGTAGAACTACATTTTTTAGAGACGTAATGGTTAGAAGAAAAATTGAGCTGGCTCGGAAAAAAATAGAAAGCGGATCGAATTACTTGCTGGGATCTAAGTAAGGCGCTACGGCTAAATTCGGAGTTCGGAGCTCCGGGGTTCGAGAGAAGGAAGAATGATCTCTTAGAAAATCCACGATAATCCTCGCGGTGGCTCCCCAGAGCATTCCTTCTTCCAGATCAAAATAGAATACTTCCAAATAGGGGCCCTCGGGTCTTCTTCTTCCTTGTATGCTATAAAAGGGAACCGTCCAGAGGCGATCGAATTCGAGTTGGATGACTCTTTCTACTTCTTCCGGGTTGATCTGAAATAGAAAGTCCCCGGAATACTGAGCGAGAAAAGGAGTGATATGGAATCCGGTATGGGTGAGTTGGCCCTTATAATTCCCGATCACGGAAAGATCCTCTTTGGCCGCTCCCATTTCTTCGTTCCATTCTCTCAATGCGGTTTCTAGAAGAGAAGGATCCTCCGGCTCTTTGACTCCTCCGGGAAAAGAGATCTGTCCAGGATGAGCCGCTAGATTCGGATTCCTTTTTTGTAATAGAAAACCATCTTGTCCGTTCTTATGAAACACAGGCATGATCACAGAAGAATGAGCCACGCCTTCGGGTAGATCGGGTTCTCCTTCCGGTAAAAGAGGAAGGTCCTGTCTTAGTTTATCTAAATCTAATCTAATCAAACTTTTTCTTGATCGGGATCAAACTCGAGAGAGTGGTCTCATATGGTTTGGATTGAATAGCAGCGATCAAAGAAGGTCCGTAATTCTCCACTTTCCAATTGGAGAAGATACCCATTTCCCTGAGTTCTTCTGTGGTCTTAGGATTTCGTTTCGCGATCTCCGCTATATTCTTATTAGACGGCATAAGGTTATGACCCATCCTGCGAATGGACATAACTGTTTCTCTCCACTGCCTGAGTCTTTTGAATCTGTCCGCTTCTTCGCCGGAGAGATCTTCAATCGATCTCTTGAATAGATCATTTTTTTGGATAGGAGGGCCGCTCGGATTCTTGTACACCAGAGTCAGTCCTTCTGCGTCTTTCTTTCCGACGATATCGATGAGCTTATTTATCTCACCTCTTGCTTTAACAAGTTCTAGGACCTTGTCGTTATTCCAAACACGGAAGGGAGCCTTATTGACCCTTTTGGCTTTCTCATCCCGGAACATAAGAGTATCATACAGCGCTCTTCTTTCGTCAGAGCCCAGATCCAGGACATTCGGGAATTTTTCCAGATTGATGGAAAATCCTTCGAAAGGTTCGGGCTCTTCTTCCGCTAACTTCGCGAATTCGGAAACGGCTTCGTCTAACAATTTCCGTTTTGCGAGTTCTTCCCTCATTTTTTCCCAAATGGATTCCAGATAGACGGTATCTAAGGCTGCGTATTGAAGCTGGCTTTTTTCCAGAGGCCGCTTTTCCCAGTTGGATTTTTGCTCCTTCTTGGAAAGTTTGACCTTGTGGTAATGTTCCACAAGATACAACAAAGAGTTTTGTTCTAAGTCTAATAAACGAGAGCTAAACATCGTGTCCGCGATGTTCACAAACTTGAAACCGAAGTCTCGTTTTAGAGCTTTGATATCATCCGAAGCGGAATGAAATATTTTCAAGATGGACGGATTCTCGAATAGAGGTCTGAGTCCACCGAGATCGTCCAACCGAATAGGGTCAAAGATGTAGTTCTTGCCCTTAGAGGATATCTGGACCAAACAAACTTTGGAATAGTAGGTGTAATAGCCGCTAGATTCCGTATCGATAGAGAGGCAATCGGATTGAGAGAGAGTGATCAATGCCAACTGTAGGCTTCGAACGTTGTCTACGACGATATAATCGGATTGTATTTGCATCTAAAAGGCGACCTGGGAGACTAGCGTCGGAAGGGGGACCATGAGTTCGATTCCCAATACGTCCAGACTACGGACCCTAGTCCGAGATGACAAACCAAAAGAAGAATGCGCGATCTTTGGGATTTTTAATTCCCAGGAAGCGGCCAACTTCACCTACTTAGGTCTGTATTCTATGCAGCACCGAGGGCAAGAATCGAGCGGGATCGTCTCCTCTGACGGAGAGCATCTTTACCGCTACGCCGGCATGGGTCTTGTCTCGAATATTTTTACAGAAAGTAAGATCCGAGAACTCACCGGGACCGCGGCAATCGGTCACAATCGCTATTCTACAACCGGGGCCAGCTTCTTACGGAACGCTCAGCCGCTTCGAGTAGAATCTCACCTCGGTCCTATCGCACTCGCTCATAACGGAAACCTGGTAAATTCCTGGGAAGTTCGTTCCCAACTGGAAAAAGAAGGTTCCATTTTCCAAACCACAATCGACTCAGAGGTGATTGTTCACCTGATGGCCCGCTCCGGCGAGACGGATCTTCTGTCTGCGCTTTCTTCCGCATTGAAGAAGGTACGGGGAGCGTATTCTCTCGTGGTGCTTACTAAGAGCCATTTGATCGCTGTCCGTGACCCGAACGGTTTCCGTCCTCTGGTCATGGGAAGAAGGGATGACGGTTCTATCGTTTTCGCTTCCGAAACCTGTGCCTTTGACATCACCGACACCACATACGAAAGAGACGTGGAGCCTGGAGAAATGATCGTGGTAGATAGAACAGGAATTCGTTCCTTCTATCCCTTCCCCCAAGCAAAACCTGCTCTTTGTATTTTCGAATACATTTATTTCGCAAGACCTGACTCCAATATTTTTGGCGAATCCGTATATAAGGTCCGTAAGGCTCTCGGAAACCAATTAGCTAAAGAACTCCCTGTCGAGGCGGATGTGGTCATTCCAGTTCCGGACTCCGCAAATATCGCGGCCCTCGGTTACTCTGAAGCTTCCGGGATCCCCTTCCAATCGGGACTGATCCGCTCTCACTATGTGGGAAGGACCTTTATCGAGCCGGACCAAAAGATCCGGGACTTCGGTGCTAAGATCAAATACAACGTAGTTAAGAATGTGGTGGAAGGGAAACGAGTCGTTATCGTGGATGATTCCATCATGAGAGGGACCACAAGCCGTAAGATCATCAAGATGATCCGAAATGCAGGAGCAACGGAGATCCATCTTAGAGTTTCCGCTCCTCCAACCATTTCACCTTGCTATTACGGGATCGATATCCCTACTCATAAGGAACTTATTGCTGCAACTCATACCATCGAAGAGATCCGTAAGTATCTAAGAGTGGATTCTATTGCGTATTTATCCGTGGATTCCATGCATAAAGCGGTGAACGATCATAAAGGCGGTGGTTTCTGCAATGCTTGTTTTACTGCGGACTATCCTGTCGAGTTCCAGAGCGATATGGGAAATCAGAAGAGCTTATTCAAAGAATACGAAGTAGAAGAGCACGTTTAAGAACGATCTTCTACTTCATTCTATAGGTCGGTTTCTTGGCAAAGGTGATAAAATCGGCCTCTTCTCCTTTGATATAGGAGGCGAGAAGGGTCTTTTCTGAATTTCCGAGATGGCTTTTTTCTTCTAACATTGCGAGGATTTCCAGGGCGGCATCCTTGTCTAAGGTATTCAGAAAATTTAATATTTCTTGGTGAGTGTTCTTCTTGTCCGATTCATGGATGATCTGTAACGCCTCATCTATCGCTTTAAGCAGGAATACTTTTCTTTCCACTAGACCACCCATGGTAGAAAGGATCATATTGATCTCGGGGTCTTCCGCAAATAGGTCCAGCAAGTGTGAATAGATGCCAGGAGTCTGTACGGGAAATTCATATAAGGATTCTTCGAGTCCTCTGTACAATTCTATTTCTTCCTCTCTTGTAAGTCCTGCGCTTTCCCTGAGTGAGATCAAAGCCTCTGTGGACATGAGAGATAGGAATCTGGCTGCGAATAGATTGTCTTTCTTATTCCGAATACAATAGAGGATGAATTTTGAGATCCGATCCGAAGGAAGTTCGTTCCAGAACTGAGCCGCCTTGGAATCCAGGAAATTGGTTTCTGTCCCGAATACCTTCTTTTCTTTCTTAAGTTTTTGGAAGATCTTGAAGTCTTCTTTTACGATTCTGTAAAGTAGGGAATCGTCCATCTCTAAGATTGTGGACTTGACTTGATCGGGAGAAGAGATGGAGATAAAATATCGGACTAGATCGAAACTGACTTCCGATTGAGCGGAAAAATTCTCTAAGACATCCGCGGGTGCCTGTTGGAATGCAGTTGCCCCCACACTGAAGGAGCTATCTCCTTCTAAAAATTTTTCTAGCTTTTCGAAAGCGAGACATCCTAATCTGGAAGAATCGTCCCAGTTTGTCTCGCGCAGAAATTCCCTACAATTGCTTGGACAAGCCTTAAACTCGGAAACTCCTGCGACGCAAATTCTTTCCATTACCTTGGATTCTTAGGGAATGAGATCCCCGCAATCGCGCATATCCGCTGCATACGGATTTTCGATCCGTTGGCCGGAAAACACCCATGTCTTTTTGACCATAGGACAATAGAAACGGTTTCTTCCGGATTGGAGTCCGTTTGCCTTCATGGTATCTGCAAGCAACTCGCTGAATTTGGAAAGGCCGACAAAGGAGACTTTTGCATCCGGAGATTTAGCAGTTTCTAATGCAGTTCTCATTTCTTGGGCAGCGGGTTCTAAACCGCCTTTCGCGGCTTGTAGCGCCTCGACGGAGGCAAGTAAGGCACTGATATTCGGAGAGACCTCTTCCGTTGTTAAGAGACTTTTAACCACTTTGTCGTTCTCGCTCAGAACGCTTTCGAAGAGGGGCTTTTCTGCTTCGGTAACCGGCTTTTGTTCTTTTTTACAGTATGCGATCGAGAGAAGGATCGTTAGAATGAGGATGATTTTCCGTTGTTTCATCAAATTCTCCAATAAGTAGGACTCGAAAATTTACCTTACCAGAACCATAAAAAAAGGTCGAAAGAGTTCTGGCAATCGTTAGAGGCTCAAACTATTCTTTCAAAAAATGGGTTCTAACCTTGACCATATCCTCGAAATTAGGGAGAAAGAGGCAATACTCTATTGCCTAGCGACTCAATATGTATTTTAAAAAACATGTTTTTGTTTGCGAAAACGTAAGAGAGGAAGGCGAAAGACCTTCCTGTGGGCCTAAGGGTTCTCCTCAACTTCTCGCCTATATGAAGAAAAGACTACAAGAACTGGGATTTAAGGATAAGATCCGTGTCCAGAGATCCGGTTGTCTGGACAGATGTGAACTTGGTCCTGTCCAAGTTGCCTATCCGGAGGGACATTGGTTTTCCCTGAAGACCAAGGAAGATGCCGAAGAATTCATCCAAAACTATATTCTAAAAAATGAAACGAACCCGATCCGAAGGTTGATGCTGGAAGACGAGGCTTAAAAGGAAGAGTGAGAAGATGGCTAAGATAGAACTCCCAAAATCGTATCTGGCGTACGAACTTAAGGAATACAGCAACGAACCAGGAAGGGCAAAGATCGTTGAAAAAGAGATCCGACCTTTAAAGAAAGGGGAGGTCTTGGTCCGGATCCATTCCGGCTCCATCAATCCTTCCGACCTGATGTTCATGAGAGGTTTGTACGGAATTAAGAAAAAACTCCCAGTGGTCCCCGGTTTCGAAGGAAGCGGGGTAGTTGTTAAAAGCGGCGGCGGATGGAGAGCCAATTCTCTATTAGGAAAACCTGTTGCTTGCATTTCTCCGAATAAAGGGGACGGCCCTTATGCGGAGTACATGATCACTGACGGATATTCTTGTATACCATTGAACAAGGAAACCACTTTGGAGCAAGGAGCATGTCTCTTTGTAAATCCGATCACTGCTTGGGCCTTATTGGATCAGGTTATCCGAGAAAAGCATAAGGCGTATGTGCAAACAGGAGCTGCTTCTGCCTTAGGGAAAATGCTTCTTCGTTTATCCAATAAAAAGAAGATCCCTGGGATCCATATCGTAAGAAGAAAAGAACAAGTGGATCTTCTTAAATCTCTGGGAGCTGAATATGTTTTAGATTCCAGCTCTCCGAACTTCGATAGAGAATTGAGAGTTACTGCAAATAAATTGGGGGCGACCATTTTGTTGGATGCAGTAGCGGGAGAGATCACTGGGAGAGCCTTGGCCGCTATGCCATATGGAAGCAAATGCGTCGTGTATGGTGCTTTGTCGGAAGAGCCGATCACCTTTCATCCAGGATTGGGGATTTTCCAAGACAAGAAATTAGAAGGCTTTTGGCTTTCTTCATGGATGCCGGCACAGAGTCCTTTCCGTCTCTGGAGAATTACTTCGGAAGTTCGATCTCTTTTGGGCAAAGAATTCCAAACCGAGATCGCAGCTCGTATTCCTTTGAAAGAAGCAGACAAAGCCATCCAAGAATACTCCCAAAATATGACTAGAGGTAAAGTATTGATTTCTACCGGATGGAATCCTTGATGGATTTTGACCATTTGAAAAGAAGGCCCGGAAATCTCTCCGGGCTTTTTGTTTGCCTTTTGGCAATCCCACTTCTTCTCTCTTGTTTCGGCATCAGAGAGAATCTAAAAAATATACAGACCTGTAAATATAAGATCCTAGAGACCAAGATGGAGAGGATAGATATTCTTCCATTTCCTCCTGTCCCTAAGATGGTCATTAGTTCCAAACTCGAAATAGAAAATCCGAACGATACAGATGTCAGGATCTATGCCTTCGATCTGGGTTTATATGCGGATCTGGGCAACGGAAAACTTGCCGAGCTCGCAAAGGTAATTTCTTCCGAAGAAGTTCTTGTCCCCGCCCTTTCTAAGAATATAATCAATCCTAGAATAGAAACTTCCTTTGAAAATCGACAAAACCAGGACAAATTATTACTTGCGATTTTGGTTGCGAGAGCCTTACTCGCAGGAAAGGATCCGAATCTGAGGATCAAAGGAATTGTTAAATACAAAACCTTTCTAGGAGAAGTGGATCTTCCTGTTGATGAAAAAGTACCTCTCCTTCTCCCCAAAGCGCCGGAGATAAATATTTGAAACATACGTTTCCCTTCTTCCTGATCTTGTTCATTTTTTTCTATTCGAATTGCAATACTGTAGATGAGGAATTCTATTCTTTCGAAGAGTCTTCTGCAAGATTGCTCACAGCATATTCCTTGAAAGATATGGAATGCAGCTCGAATCGAAATATCACTTCTTTGATCCCGGGAAGATCCAGAAAGAAGGATATAGATAATTGTGTTACTTCGATTGCCTTTGAGAAATGCAGTTTTTGGACCCAGGCCGGAGATCCGGTCCCATTCGCTTGCAAGGCAATCGAATATAGAAAGTAAATGGGTTGGATCGCCAGACATTTCGAATTTCTGATGCTTGCGGCTCTTTCGATCTTGGGCCTTTCCTACCTTTATATTTTACTAACCAGGAACAGAAGGGCTACGGACTCCAAGTCCATCGTTCAATACAATATTCAATCGGATCAGACGGACAATGAGATCGATCCGAATCGCGCTCCTAAGAAGAAGGAGCCGAAAGTAAATGTGCTCGAAGTCTTTGATTACAATGGGATCAAAATCATGCATGAGAACGGTTTATATACTGTGAATCATGCGGGTGAGATCCAAGTATACGCTTCCTGGCAGGCTCTTCCTCCTAGATATCAGGCAATGGTTAAGGAGATGGATAAGTCTTCGATAGGACAAAAGAAGAAGGGAAACTATTATATGGAAGTACTGAACGGGACTTACTATGTGATTTTTCCCGATGGCAAAAAGCACAAGTATCCCAAGTTCGAGGATATTCCGGAGAAGATCCGAAAAGCACTCGGCTACTAATACTAAACGTAAAGAGCCTTTACTTAGATCCGTATCGGATCCGGCAAAATTAAAACTGTGAGACCAATCGGGTATTCGGATCTACTTAACTAAGATCGCTTTTGGGAAGGTAGGACAAGAAGAGACACATTGTCCGCAACCGACGCAATCCTTGGAAAAAGTCGGTTTGTTCCCTTTAAAGTTGACGACCTTCGGAATAGGACAGGTGATCGCACATGCCTCGCATGTCTTCTCTCCCGTTCTGGAGTTAATGCAATGTTGGAAAATCCCGACTGCCTTTCCGAATTTAGGGGTTTCCGTCTTCTTATAAGGCTTGAGAGCACCTGTTTGGCAGGATGAGATACAAGGATACCCGTCGCAGAGCATGCAAGCGTTCAGGTTCACATCCATTCTAGGAAAATGTTTACCAGTCGCGTCATCCGGCACAGGAAACAGAACGGAATAAGGGCAGGCATAGATACAATCCCCGCAGGCAGTGCATTTGGAAAAGAATCTCTTTCCTGTCGGATCCGCTCCAGGGGGAAGTTGCAGATTCCGAAATCCCTTGAACTTCTTTCCTTGCGGTTTAGGAAGTGGAACCTCTATGAGATCTTCTTTCGAATGAGTTTCTTCTTTTTGAGATGAAGGCTTCTCAGATTTTTTGTCTTCTGTCGCCGCCTTCCAGGTTTCGGAGATCTCATCGACTCCTTCCTCCATTACGGAAAAAGCTTTTGCCAAGCCTTTCCGGAAGAAGTCTTTTCGGTTCATTCCCCGCCTATCCTCTCTATGTGAGCGCCAAGAGATCTGAGTCGAGTATCTATGTCTTGGAATCCTCTATCGATCTGCACTATATTATGAATAGAACTTGTTCCTTCTGCACAAAGCGCCGCAATGATCATTGCCATGCCCGCTCTGATATCCGGGCTCGCAACTTTCTGTCCATAGAGTCGATTCGGTCCGATCACGATGGCCCTATGTGGATCGCAGAGAATGATCTGGGCTCCCATTGAGATGATATTATCAACGAAGAAGAGTCTAGACTCGAACATTTTCTCATGAATGAGAACAGTACCTTTGCATTGAGTGGCAGTCACCAAGGCAACCGAGGTCATGTCCGCCGGAAAACCTGGCCAAGGAGAATCATCTATCTTAGGAGTGGCTCCATGATAATCCGGGATAATCTCTAATTTCTGGTCGGAAGGAACTAGAATGCCTCCATCTTGTGGACGCACTTCTATCCCCAAACGGGAATATACCATGCGGATCATTCGTATGTCCTCTAGATCCACGTCTCCGATAAAGATCTCCCCGCCTGTTACGGCGGCTAAACTGATAAAGCTTCCAATCTCTAAGTAGTCGGAACCAATCCTATGAGAGGATTTGGGAGTATGTAAGGAAGATACACCTTCGATGGTGAGGATATTGGATCCGATGCCGGAGATCTTTGCTCCCGCAGAGACCAGGAATTTACAAAGTCTTTGTACATGAGGTTCGCTTGCTGCATGACGTAGGACGGTAACGCCTTCCGCTAAGACTGCCGCCATGACCGCATTCTCTGTTGCAGTCACGGAAGCTTCGTCGAGTAGAAGATCCACCCCTCTCAATCGATCTCCCTTGATCTCGTATCCGTCCGGAAACGTTTCTATATGAGCGCCTAAGGCCTCTAATGCGAGAAGATGGGTGTCCATTCTCCTTCTGCCGATCTTATCTCCACCCGGACGTGGAAGGAATACTCTTCCTGTTTTTGCGAGAATAGGACCTGCCAGAGTGACTGCACCTCTGATCTTAGAGCAGAGTTCCCAAGGAAGATCCGATTTTAGATTTCCATTATTTCGAAATAAGAAGGTTCCCTCTCCCTTGTCCTCTACTTCCATTCCTAGGTGACGAAGTACGTCTAGGAGCATGAGCACATCCGAGATGAGGGGGATATTTTCTATGATTGTTTCGCCAGGGATCAAACAGACTGCTCCCAGGATAGGCAAGGCTTCATTCTTATTCCCTTGGGGAATGACAGTGCCGTGAAGCGGATTTTTACCAACTATTTTGAAATAAGGAGAACTCATGATCCAACCAGCTTATTGGTATCCTCCCTCATCCTCTTTTCACGGCAAGCAATTACGGGACTGGGGGAAGCCCTATCCTGAATGTAGGAGAAAAGAATCCAAACTGTAACGAGGTTTAAGGAATCCGCTGAGTCGGACCGGGATCGAAATCGATTGACTCGAAACTATTTTTTTCCGATCAACGTTGGTATCCATGAATTCGTTTTTACACCGTTTTAAAGAATTTCAAAAGACCCTGGCATTCGATGTGTTTTGCTTCCTTTGGACAGGAGTTTTCTGCTTCATCTCTTTCGCGCCTTTTTATCTCACACATTTCGTTTGGATCGCTCCCTTCGGCTTATTTTGGATGGCTCATAAGTATTCCGGAAGATACTGGAGGCTATTAGGATATGGTTTTCTTTTCGGAGTATTCTTCTACGCGATCGCATTTCACTGGATCCACCATATGGCAATGGTCTTTGGGAATTTTCCTTGGATCGTGGCATTCATCCTTCTTCTTTTAGCAGGGGTTTTGTTCGGGGCGAAGTTCCCGCTATTCCTTGTATCTTATTCCTTTCTGTCCAGAAGAGTAGGGAAACATAGCGTTTGGGTGGCGGGTGCCTGCGGAATGGCCGCCGATATGTTGGGCTACCAACTGTTTCCTTGGTACTGGGGAAACCTGCTCGCCGGAAATATCATCCTGGCCCAAACGGTGGAGATCACCGGAGTCTACGGACTTTCCTTTTTGGTATTTGTGATCTCTTATACTCTCTTCGAAACGAATCCTCTTCATATTGTAGAGATCCTAAAATCGAAAGAGAAAAGAACCCATTTCGCAAGATTCTGGGCCCTGCCTTTTGCGTTACTCGCCATCTTTCTGATCTTAGGAACTTCTCTCTATATTAAGTGGAAGAATGTGACTCCTAAGAAAACTCTCGAAGTCCTAGTCGTACAACCGAACGCTCCCATGAGTATTCGGGACGAGAGGGGAAGATCGCCTCGCCAGGTTATAGAAGAGCATATGGCCCATATGGACAAAATGGTAGAAGACGCGGTCCAAAAAGCCGGCAAGAATCCGGACCTGATCGTTTTACCCGAAGCCGGGATCCCGTACTATTCCGCTCGCAAGGCTCCTCTCATGGAGACCATTGGAATGTACTGGCCTCGCTTCGACTCCCTTATGATCTCTTTTGCAAATCGATACAGAGCAAATGTACTATTCAACGAAATAGATGCTGCTTATAAGAAGAAGAGTTCGGGCAAAGAGTATCTGCGTTATTTCAATAATAACGTAGTATACGATCCGAACGGCGTGAGAAGAGAAGCGTATCAAAAGCAATATCTGGTCATGTTCGGAGAGACCATGCCTTTCGAGTTCATGTATGATCTCAGTCCTCAGACTGGTCGTTTCGATCCGGGCGAATCCTTCGACTTATTGCATTATTATTCTTCTGCTCCAAAAGAGCCTGCTCCCTTGCTCCCGATCACCTGGGAAAGAACCGAGGGATTGGACGCGGACTTCGTTCGCAATTACTACGCACCACTTCAGTCTGAGATCAAAGAGGCAGGACCATTCTTACCTTTGATCTGTTATGAGGTGATCGTTCCTGAATTTGTAAGAAAGTTCAAGGATTCTGGTAATCCGGAGTTCATTGCGAATCTTACCAATGATAAATGGTATGGAACCACCACAGAGAGCGATCAGCACTTCGAATTGGGAAGACTGAGAGCCATCGAATGGAGACGTTGGATCGTTCGATCCACGAATTCAGGGATTTCCGGGTTCGTAGATCATGTGGGACGCTTTATTCCAGGAAAATCGACAGGTCTCATGACTGCGGAAACCACCTGGCAACAGATCCAAGTCATAGATTCTCCGCCAGGGTTTTATGTTCTGTACGGAGATCTGATCCCTTGGATCCTGGTCGTGCTTACGGCAGTATATTATGGAAATCTGTTATTCCAACAAAGAAGATTAAAGTCCATGGAAAAGACTGCCTAATCGGAAAGAATAATTCATATCCGAAATATCTTCGAAAAAAGATCTCCGATATTGTAAAAGGCTGCCGATCCAGGTAGCCTTTTCTATTATTAAGGATTGATCAGATAATAGGAGAAGATCCCTTTAAAATTGGGATCTTTCGGCAAGGTCCCGGTTCCTTCCGGAGCCTGTTTGCAATCCAGTCTGGCATCCGAGATATAGTAAAGCTGGTACGGTCTAGTAAAGAATAAGCGTACGAAAAAGCGGAGCACTGCGGAGATATTCGAAAGTACACTGATCTGACCTACGGTTTGCTTGCGAGTCAGAGTTAGACTGCAGGAATTTTGAGAATCCAAATGGAATCGCTCCTTGATGGGCAGTTCATAATTCGAGAATGGTTCCGTTTCCATTTCCAGCGCTTCGGAACCATGCACTTTTGCGGAGAAAAGGATCTTACCTCCAGCATCCATAACACTTACAGTACGGATCTCTCCGCCTGGAAAATTATCATTCCCGATAAATCCTCCTGTATAGAGTTTCTCTCCCACACTGTTTTGCGAACGATACAATTCCCAGCGACGACTGTACTTATATACTTCGTAGTTGGTCAGAAGATGTTCCATTCCCCCTCTTCCGTTCAGCTCGATCTTATTCCCGTTGATTATTAGATATCCTTGCACAGGAACGAAAGAAAACGCCATGTCCGCTTGGACAAAACGATCCGTCACAGGCAAAGGGATCTTTCCTCCGGACATAGAAACGGCTTTTGACCATCCAGTTTTATAGTTCAAGAAGAGTTGGGCCGAATCCGTATCCATCTTGATCTCAGGGCCTTGTTCGCCCTTCGTCACTGAATTATTATAAATCTCTAATTCAGTTTTTCCTGCTTCTGTCTTTAGTTCGTCCTTGGAAAATTCTTTCGTATAGAAGCGTGTCCCGTTTTCCTTATCGTAAACCACAAGACTGACCCCGCAGTTTCTCGTTCCCGGACCTAGATTGCTGATAATATAGGTTGCAAAGATCCAAGTTTGCTCATCCGTAAAAGAATAATTCCAAGCTTGGAAATAACCTTCCTGAGGATAAAAATGAAATCCCATCTCCTGTTTGGAGGCTTTCCTCGGTTGGATCTTCGTTTCTTCTGAAGAAAGACCCGAGACGAATAGGATCAGCATTAGAGATAAAATAAAAGCCAATCGACTGGAAGAAGGAAGGAATGTCGATTTAGGTCGAGCTAGTATTTGGAATGTTTCTATTTTTAAGAAGAGCCCTTTGAGCGCGGAAAACATGGGGTTCAATTCCTAACCCGCGTTTCCGGTTCAGGCAAGCAAATTCTTGATCAATTTATATGGAAGAAGAGTTAAAAAATAGCGGTTGCTTTTTACATTCGATCCGTTCGGCAACCGCTAAGAGAGGTGAGCAGTTTATTCTTTATCTGAATGGATTCTGTCTTCTTCCGACTTGGATGCAGGGACACAGCATTCTTCGAACAGATCTTGGATGCACCGAATATCGAATGCAGGATGATCCTTGTATCCGCGAGCTCTCATCTCGTCTCTTTCGAGACCGATCCCGTCTATATGGATCCAGGAATCCGATTCCGATTTTCCTTCGGATTCGATCCTCGCATATATGAGATATTCGTGATCTCCGAACTTCTTGAAAAAGATCTCGGATAGATCCGGATTGCTTCTCGCGAGTCTTTTGCGAAAGGAGCGAGTTTGCTTTTCTTCGGAGCCTCTGATTGTATCGTAGTATCGATTCAATGCATGCACGATCTCGAAGAAGGTATGCTTCTCCGCTTGTAATTTCACCCAACCAGTTTCTAAGTCGGTGTACATTTCCGTCTTTGATCTCATTTTTTCCTCCGAAAGAGGCGGTTCGGATCCGGAGGAATTGCTCGCTAAAAAAATACGGATCCTAAAAAAAACGGGACCTATTTCCAAATCTTTCCTGTCCTACATGGGACCTTTGATCGGTAAGGAGCACTCTATGCTCGAAAATGCGAAATTAGGGACTCTCAGAAGTTTCATCACCTTCCCATTCTGGATCATTTTTTTCCCGTTCCAGACGAGTTAGCGCGAAAAAAATCCAAGGAATTCTCCCCATTTGCGACTTCATTTGTAAGGAAAGAGAAACGAATTGGGATCCTTGGACAGCATATACAGAAGGGAAAGAGATAAGATCCTCGCTTGGGTTCGCTCTAAAGTAGCGGATCCGGAAGAGGCGGAGGACCTTCTCCAAGAATCTTTTCTTGTCGCTGTCACCGAATTGGATTCGGCAGGGACGATAGAATATTTGTTGGCCTACGTATATGCAGTTCTCCGCAATAAGGTCGGGGACTGGTATCGAAGTAAGAAGGTTAGCAAATTCTCTTTCTCCGATATGGAGAAGGAGTTTTCTATGGATGAGGTTCTTTTGGAAACTGGGGCCGGTCCTGAAAAGGAATTCTATCAGAATTTGCTAATGGACGAACTCGCGATCGCGATGGAAGAACTTCCTTCCGAACAGAAGTTTGCCTTCATCAGCAATGTGTTCGAGGGAAAATCCTTTCGAGAGATTTCGGAAAGTACCGGAATCCCCGAAGGGACCCTCTCCGCTCGCAAATCATATGCTAAGGAATTTTTAGCGAAACGGATGAAGGACCTAAAAATTCTCTTTCTGGAAGAATTTTGATCAGCCGAGGAAAAACGTATGAGACACATGCATCACAATGGATTTAGAGCAGGAAAGATATTCCTACTACTTCTATTCATGCCGTTATTCTTCTTTGGATTGTCGTACGCAGTATGGCAATTATGGAACTGGCTTCTTCCGGATCTTTTCGGGTTTAAACAAATAACCTATTGGCAGGCATTAGGTCTATTTGTTTTGGCTCACTTACTCTTCAAGGGGGGAAGTGGATTCGGTTTCGGTGGAGGTCACCATTTCCACAGAAAAAGACATTGGAAGCGTGCCATGAAAGAAAGAATGCGCGCAAAGTTACAGGAAAAATTGGATCAATTAGATCATGACTTGAGGTAAGGATCATGTTCGTAGAAGTGAATCATATTGGGATCGTTTCCCGCGATCCCGAAGTAAGTGCAAATTTTTACCGTGGGATCTTCGACCTTTCCGAAACAGGTGAGAGTTCGAGAGCGGTAGAGACTTTAGGGATCGGAAAGGCAAATCTTGCGATCTATGGTGAGAAGAAGGATATGAAAACTCCTGTGTTCTCTTCCGGTTGCGATTTTGCCTTTCGAGTAGATCCCGAAAGCTTTCATAGGATCGAAGAAAAACTATTCGCTCAAAGAATGGAATATGATGTTCGCAAGACGGAGAGGACTCTTTTTCTTACCTTCCAAGATCCGGACGGATATGTGCTTGAATTGATCTGCGACGAAGACTGACGGGAACATTACTATGAGGATAAACCGAAAGTTCGGGATACCGTTCGTCCCGAACCGAGGCTTAGATCCCTTCTAAGAAGGCCCTAGATAGAGATTGCCAAAAAAGAGTGAATTAAAATTGTACTCTTTACCCACATGGAAACGGAATTACTGGGCCTGTTCTGGACGGAAAAGATCAAGCTTAGTCAGTACACTATCCTGGCCGTAAAAGACCTGAGCGATACCCAGCTGGACCACACGGACGCGTTGGGTGAAACCATCAGGCGATATCTTAATTCCATAATCGCTACAGACTTCCTATTCAGGATTTCCCTTCCTATTTCCTTGGGGATTAGCTCCATTCTTCCTATTCCCAGGCAGACAGAAGCCGAATTAGAAAAGGATCTGGTCAAGGTACGGGATCTTTTCGGTTCTCCGGCCCTTCCTACGAACCTAAAAGACATTATTGTATCGTCTGCGGAGAATATCTACTTCGAAGGATGCAATCCTAGCCTTCTTCCTGTCTTCCAAAGATGGAAAAAGATCCTTCTCCGCTTGGAAAAGTCGATCAACGGGTTGGCCACTAAGGATGCACTCAAGTATCGCTATCTTTCCGTTCTCGGCATTGTTTCTCTTCCGGTTGCGATCAATTACTTCTCCACTCAAAACCTCCACGACCTTCGAAACGGAATCTTAAAAATAAAGGAGAATCCTTCTTTCCCGAAGTCGTAAGCCCCCGGAGAATGGAAAAACCTAAGGTTTAACCTGCAATCCATCTAACATTCTAAAGGAGCATGGCAATGGCTAAGATAAAGGTGAAAACTCCTCTCGTCGAACTCGACGGGGATGAGATGACACGTATTATTTGGAAGGAAATTAAGGATCGTTTCATTCATCCTTATTTGGATATCGAATTAGATTATTATGATCTAGGCGTAGAATACCGAGATAAAACGGAAGATAAGGTCACCGTTGATTCCGCCAATGCAATCTTAAAGTACGGAGTGGGTGTAAAATGCGCTACCATCACTCCAAACCAAGACAGAGTAAAAGAATACAGCTTAAAGAAAGAATGGAAATCCCCGAACGGAACCATTCGTTCTATCTTGGACGGAACCGTTTTCCGTAAACCGATCATCGTAAATAATATCCCTTCCGGAGTCAGATCCTGGGAAAAACCGATCGTAGTAGGTCGCCACGCATTCGGAGATCTTTATAAAGACACAGAGCTTTATATTCCGGAAGCAGGAAAAGTAGAGATCGTTTTCACAAGCAAAGACGGAAAAGAAAAAGAAAGAGTTACTATCAACGATTTCGACGGACCTGGAGTCGTGATGGGACAGTTCAACTTGGACAAGTCCATCTACAGCTTTGCAGAAGCTTGTTTCAATTATGCGATCTCCGAAAAGATCAACGTATGGTTCGCGACTAAAGACACTATCTCTAAAAAATACCATGCACGTTTCCGTGCGATCTTCGACGAAGTTTCCACTAGAAGGGCCGCAGAATTGAAAGCTGCCGGGATCGAATACTGGTACTACCTGATCGACGACGCAGTGGCTCAGATCGTTAAGAACCCAGGCGGAATGCTTTGGGCACTCATGAACTACGACGGAGACGTGATGTCCGATATGGTGGCTTCCGGTTTCGGATCCTTAGGACTCATGACCTCCGTGCTCGTTTCTCCGGACGGTAAGTTCGAATACGAAGCGGCTCACGGAACTGTGACTCGTCACTACCGTCAGTATCAAAAAGGAGAAACCACTTCTACCAACTCTGTAGCTTCTATCTTTGCATGGACTGGAGCTCTTGCTAAGAGGGGAGAATTGGACGGAACTCCTGATGTGGTTGCTTTCGCTCATAAATTGGAGAAAGCAGTCATCGATACGATCCAAGCTGGAGAGATGACCAAGGACTTAGTCCTACTGACCACAACTAAAGGCCCGAAACAATTAGATACCTTCCAGTTCATGGAGGCGATCCAAAAACGCCTTTAGATTGAATGGTGAATCCTCTCATGAGATCTAATTTGAAAATCAGAAGGAGCCTGTATTGGCTCCTTCTTTTTTTATTCTTCTCCGCCTCCCTGTTGGCGCAGAAGATCAATTTACCTAGAGACCCGGTCCTTCCCCAAGAGCCTCAGTTGGATGCGAGAGGAGATGCAAAGACCGGTTCGACCGGGACTTCTGCTTCTTCGGATGTGCCAAAGATCAAAGCCTATTTCTGTGACGGCAGAACGATCACAGGTTCCTGGAAGGCTGCACCTAAGGAATTCTCCTTTAAGCATACTCGGGAGAATATACAATATGCAAAAATCTTAAAGTATGAGGATGTTTCCAGAATCCTGATCAAGACCTGGAAATTGCAGGCCGGCAAACCGAATCAGCAAGGAGTTCCTTACAAAGCGGATCCTTGGGAAATCCATTACAAGACTAAGAGCAACGAAACCTTCGAAAGGATCGGAGATGTCAAAAAGGATTTTTCAGAGATCAAAATAGAAAACGAATTGGGAGAAGCGAATCTTTACTTTTATTGGATCGATCTATTGTATGAGAACAAGACTTGGTATTCTAAGCTTCCTAAGATGGAAGGAGATATCCGAAAAGAATGTCATCCGGACGTGATCGTCAGCATAGAATTTTTATAAGCGGTTTTCGGTAAGCAGTCTTTGCGCTTACGATAGCCGTCTCTCGGATCCCGATCCAAGAGATCTTACTGATCGACTATTTTAAGAAATCGAAGATCTCTCTAGTTTTATAAGGTTTGGAGAATAATCCGACTCCTTCTGGGATCTCTCCCGGTCTTAGAGAGGATTCTTCGGCGGCGGAAGTGATTCCCAATCGGATCCTTCTCCATTCGGGGTTTTTCAGGATAATTCTACAGAGCTCATTCCCGTTCATACTCGGCATATATAGATCCGTGAATACCGCATGAAAATCTTTGGGTCTTTCTTTCAATATCTGAAGAGCGTGTTCGCCGGAGATCGCGGTTTTTACTTCCGCACCTTGGGATTCTAAAAGCCTTCTGAAAAGGACCAGATTCAATTCGGAATCGTCCACAATGAGTATCTTATGATTTAGATCCTGTACCGGTTTTTGAGCAGCGTTGCTCTTTTCCTGGATCAGATCTTTGAGTATTTCTACGATCGTGGATTGAAAACTACTTAGCTCTGCGGTCTTTTGGATGAATCCATTGGCCCCAGCGTTATGTGCGATAATTCTATTCTCGTCGGTGAAATCGGAAGTAACGAATAGTATCCTAGCGTTTGCAGAAGCGAAATTTTCTTCTTTGCTTCTGATCTTTCGGCAAAGCTCGAATCCGGTCCCATCTTCCAAATGGATTCCGAGAGTGATCAGATCGAATTTTTGTTCCTTCGCTAGTTTAGACGATTCTTCTAGATTGGAAACTTCCTGCACCGAAAACCTGGAGGAAGCAAATTCCGAAGAAATGATCTTACGAGTGATCTTGCTCGTATCTACTATCAGGATTTTAAGACTATCAGAAGAAGACAAGGTGGAACTCTCGGGACGATCTGCCTGAACTACAATCTCTTGACTTACTCCCATATTAAGGAAGACGAAAATAACGTGGAATCCAAATTGGAAAATCCGTGTCGTAAATAAGGAAAATTCAGTTAAAAATAACTTATTTATTCTCCTGCCAGTGCCTTCTTATATATCCCTAGGGAGCTATGGATTGCCTCTTGGATCTCGTCCGTATTCTTGTAAGAGGTTCCGGATAGATCCGTCCATAGATTTGGATCCCCTTCGGACAGATTCAAGTAAAAGATAGGCTGGCCTTTTCTTCCCCAAGGATCTGTACTAGGTAATAAGGTAACAGATCCAAGACCGGAGAAAACCAATTTATATTCCTCCGATCTCCAAACAAATTGGAATGTCTTGGGCCACTCGGATTCGCTTGTTTCTTTCCATATAAAATAAGAAGAAAGACCTCGGATCAGATCCGATACTGCCTTTTCTTTTTCTTCTAAGATATTCAATGGGAGCTTCTTTTGTGAATCTTTAGCTTGGTTCCAAAGAGAGTCCAATTCCGAAAGAGGAGTCTCTGAAAATTTCTTTTCTGAGTGAGCAAGTTCCTTCTCTATATATTCGATCCTGCTCTTAAATTTTGCATTGGCTCGAGTGAGAGCCGACTCGGAGGAGATCCCTAGTCTTCTGGCTAGATTTACTATTGTAAAAAGAAGATCTCCTAACTCTTCTTCGATACGTACTTGATTGGAAGAAGGGTCCACAACCGATTTGACCTCGATTAAGAACTCATTCAGCTCCTCTGTGAGTTTCTCTTCTACTCCTTGGATATTCTCCCAATCGAAGCCAGCCTTTGCCGCCTTCTTTTGGAGCTTCTCCGCTTTGAGAAGAGAGGGAAATGTTTCCGGCACTCCGGATAGAATGGATTTGGGAGTTTCCTGTTTCTTCTGTCTAAGTTGCTTCTCCTTCTCTTTGAAGTTGTCCCAGTTGGCAACTACCTCATCCGCAGAAGAGATCTCAGAGGTCTCCGGATCGAAAACATGAGGATGTCGTAGCACAAGTTTTTCCGCTACATCCTTGGCGATATCTTCCAGCCCGAAGGCCCCTCTCTCGGAAGCGATTTGAGCATGGAGCACGACTTGAAAGAGCAGATCTCCCAATTCCTCTTTGCTGTGTTCATCGTCTTGCTTTAGGAGTGCCTCTACTACTTCCTGTGATTCTTCGATCAGATAGGGAACGAGAGTAAGATGAGTTTGCTCCCGATCCCAAGGACAACCTTCCGGACTTCTAAGTTTGGAAGTTATGTCTTGGAGAAATGCCAAGTAGTTGGGATAATCTTTGGGATCGGGAGATTTCATTAAGTACTAGGCTCAGGGACGTAAGTTTGAATTCCCAGCCTTTTTCCCGGAAATGAAGATTGACTCTTGGATTTCTCCTTTCAGTCTATCCGAAAATCCTGGTTTATAACGAAGCGATTTGCATGATCTTGCATTCGTGATAGAATACAGGAAAAGGATTCCAGAAAGAACATGGCACTATCCAGAAACTTTGTAGCCCTAGCATTGATGTTAATTGCGATCGTAAGTCGTTTTCTTCCTCATTTGCCGAACTTTACCCCTGTCCTAGCGGTTTCTCTATTCGGAGGAGTATATCTCTCTAACCGTTGGTTGGCGCTTAGCCTTCCTCTCGGGATTATGTTGATCAGCGATCTATTTATAGGTTTTCATTCCTTGATGCCAGTGATCTACGGATTCTTTATCTTGTTCGCTCTCGTCGGGATCTATCTGAAGGATCGTCTTTCTGTGGGAAGCCTTGCGATCACCGGACTTGCGGGATCCGCGTCCTTCTTTGTGATCTCCAACTTCTTCGTGTGGCTGACTTCCGGAATGTATAGTTTGAACTTTGCAGGCTTAGTAGAATGCTATGCGGCCGCTGTTCCATTCTTCCAATATGGACTCTTTGGCGACGCAGTTTATATTTCTTCTCTTTTCGGTTCTTACTATCTGTTAGAAAGAACCGGTCTGGTTCCCGCTTCCCAAGCGGCTTAATATAAAACTCCGCTCCTTCTTTCGATGGAGCGGAAATTCCTTCCTTCTCTTTTCCTTCTTTAAATAATCAAAGATATCCCGAAGTAAATTCCGTAGAATTTATCATGTACTTCTTTTCCTAATGCGGAACCGGAAGAGAATTGATCCAGAGGTTTGGATACCTGGTTCAGAAAGATAGGATCCCCGGGGGCGCCCGGAAATACGGTTGGATTGTAATTATAACCGGAGATCTTGGAAGCCAATTCGGTAAATTGAAATCCGAAGGTGTATTTTAACCAACGACTCCTCATAAAGGAAATTCCGGTGTCTATCTCGTATCCCGTCCTAGTGATCAGATTCTCCTTGATCCCTCCCACTGAAGAAGTATCCAGAATATAAGGCCCGCTTATCCCTGAAAGGACTCCTTGGGTTGTTCTATTATAATGTCCTAATATACGGAAATAGTCCGCACGAAAATGCCCGATCAAACTTGCGCTGAAATTCTTGAAGAGACGGATACCGATCTGAGGACCTAATCCTCCTGCCTTTTCTTCCGAACTACCGAACCCATAGTTTCCTGGAATATTTCCGTACTCTTTGGAATAAATATCCAGATTCCTTGCTCCGGCTGCGAGTCCTATCCTTCCTGTTCCAGTGATCAAATACCAGGCAAAGTTGAGAGAGTAATCCAACCTTCTATATTCTACGGAGTGAAACTGTATTGGTGCCGCAGAAGAGAGAGATGAAGCTACATCGAATGTAGTATAAGAAGGTTTCATTCTCACATCTAAGTAATTGAATTCGATCCCGAAGGTCTTTGCAGTATTTAAGTAAGTGGCTCTGATCGGAAATGCGGTCTTGGTATTTCCCTGAGGACTGGAGAATGAGGTTAAGTTATCGTTCAGTAGATTTGGGTTTAGACCTAGACCGGCAGCGTTTGTTTTTGCGGTCTGGTACGCTCCAGCTTGGTTGAGAAGAGCGTTATACGTGTTTACTCCTAGATTTTTACTTCTAGCTAAGGCTTCCGATTCCCAAGTAGATTGTAGCGCATTGAATTGTATTTCAAGGGTGGGTTTATTGTACGGCTTTTCCAGTTCACGATCGTGCAGTTCGTTGCGAGTGTTCATGGCGAGTTGACGTTTTGCATCCGCTTGCTGGCTTAGCCTTCTACTCTCTGCTGGATTTTGGGTCCTTCTCGCTTGGTAGTCTAGATCATCGGCTTCTCTTTCCAAAGCATCCGGATCCGGGAGTTTGGGATTTCCAGTTTGTGCGGACAATGCCGACGCATATAGGAAGCCGGCGAATATCGAGCAGAATAGAAAAGATTTGAGAAGCGTATTCAAAATGAACCTCATAGAGATCTAATCCCTTGTTTTAAAAAATTCAATCCAGTAGCACCGAAGATAAGCGCAAAGTCTAAGGATCTTAGACGCAAGGCCTAATGCTTTTTCGCCTTCGGATAAAAAAAGGAAGAAGGGATCGTTCAAAAAGAATCATCTAGGGAAGGAACTCGGATCCTTCTAAATCCAAGAGGATGGCAGGGTCTGTTTGGGAACCTCGTCCCAGTTTTATTAATCGTTGCCAAGCCTTCTCCAGGAACGATCCTGACTTAGAATGAAACCAGCCATTTGCGTATTCTGTGGTTCTCGTCCCGGAAAGGATCCTCGTTATTTACAAGCAGCAGAGTATCTCGGCCATCTCATGGCTTCCGAGGGATTGGGTCTGGTTTACGGCGGAGCGACTTCGGGGCTTATGGGAGCTGTAGCCGATTCCGTTTTAGAAAAGGGCGGGCTCGTGATCGGAGTCTTACCTGAATTTCTTTCCCAAAAAGAGATCGCTCATAAACAGATTACCGAGCTCATTTTAGTTCCTACCATGCATGAGAGGAAGCTGCTCATGTACGAAAAATCTATCGCCTTTATCGCTTTGCCAGGAGGCATCGGCACCTTAGAAGAATTAGTAGAGGTCACTTCCTGGAACCAGTTAGGAGTTCTCTCAAAGCCGATCGGTTTATTGAATGTAAACGGTTTCTTCGATCCGCTTTTAAAGCAATTGGATCATATGGTAGAAGAAGGGTTTTTGGATTCTCAGACCAGGGATTGGATCGAAGTAAGTTCGGATCCTGAAAATCTTTTGGAAAGGATCCTAAAGAGGACCAGACTTATTTAGTTCCTTCTTCCGGATTTAAGAAGGGCTTAAAGATCTGATGCAATGCCGGGCTTTCGGATGCTTCTGCTAAAGCCAAGGGCGAGTTGCCTTCCTTGTCCGTCGAATAAGGTGAGGCCCCGTGTTTCACCAAGAGCTCGACTAGATCTGTTTTTCCAGATTTCACTGCAAGAAGAAGAGGAGTGCGACCCAGCATGTCCCGGACCTCTGCTTCATATCCGTTGCTTAGGATCTTCTCTACAATATCCGTTTTACCCTCGGAAGAGGCTCTAAACAAGAGAGCGATCGTGGCCTTGTCGATCGTCTTCAAGGTATGATGGAATTTCATTCTATGAGCTTCTTCTTTTGCGGTCTTTTCCCCAAGGTTCTTAGCAAGAGGATCAGCACCTAAATTGAGAAGCCTTTCCAGACATTCCACACTATCGTATAATGCAGAAAGTAAAAGAGGAGTATTTCCATCCTGGTCTTTTGATTCTAAAAGAGTACGGACCTCTTTGTTTTCCGAGAATAGATCCAGGATCTCATAGTCGTTATGTAATGCGGTGAGATGAAGGATGGTCCTTCCTTCCGAGTTCTTCTTTTTAGGATCCGCCTTCTTTCCGAGCAAATATTCTGCGATCTCATAATGACCTAGATCGACTGCAAGCAATAGGGGGGAGTATCCTTCTCCATTCCTGGATTCAATATCGGGAGCACGGTTAGGAAGATCGAAAAGGATCTCTACAAGTTCTAGTTTACCTGAGCTGACCGCTCGGGTGAGAGGAGTGTTCCCGTCCTGGTCTCTCATTTCCGGATCGGCTCCGTAATCCAAGAGTATGGTGGTGAGTTCCGGATTCTCCGATTCTAAGGCGAGAAGAAGCGCTGTCTCTCCTCGAGAGCTTGTTTCGTTCGGATCAGAGCCGTATTCGACTAAGAGATTTGTAGCTTCCTTATTTCCTTCTTTGATCGCCCAGTACAAAAGACCGCAACCATAGGAATCTCTTAGCTCTGGAAATTCTTCCGCGAATCCATCCTTAGCGGATGCTTCCGATAAGAGAGCGCGCAAGGTTCCGTTGTTTCCTGTTTTTACTGCCCGAAAAAGATCGTTCCAGTCCACGCTCGATTCTCCAGGAGGCAATACAATCCCAAGGTCGTTAGAAAAGAAAGCGGTATTCCAATTCCTACTAAGGAAACCGCGAGTCTGGGAGCTAATCCCCATTCTGCTGCTAAAAGACTTCCCGTGATCATGGGAGCCATTCCCGCTTCCATTACTAAAATTTTAAAATCCCGAATCAGATCCTTGGCTGCTTGCGCATCTTCCGGTTTTGAAACCGAAAAGAATGCTCCAAAGCAAAGCCATACGAGCATCGGGCCGATCAGTAATTTAAAAACCAATCCGATAAACAAAGGGACCTTGAATTCTTCCTTGGGATTTTCGGCATCTACCGAGCTGGAATTGACTTGGAATATTCCAGGGAGTTGGTATCCGACAGAAAAAAGAGCCAAGGGGATCAGCGTGTCACCGATCTTCGCAACGGAAGATTCTAATTCTACAGGAAGTTCTATAGGTCTACTTAGTATCGAAATGACTAAGGCGACAAACGGTGGGAATCGCAATAAGCTATGAATGAGTGGGGTCTTTTTCCCTTCCGAATGCAAAAGATGTCTGGCCCTTGTGCCTAAATATGTTCCCGGTATGGCAAGAGTTAAGAAGGTCCCGAGTTGATCGATCACGAGTACAGTAGGCAGTCCTTCTTTCGAGTAATAGGATTCGATCAAAGGAATTCCTAAGAAGGAGGTGTTTCCCAGTCCTGCGGAAAGGCAGAGACAAACGATAGTGCCTTCTTTCCAGCCAAGGGATTTTCCGATGAGATAAAAGAATAGAAAGCCGGCTCCAAAGAGGAACCAAGGCATGAATGCTAGACTGATAAAGCGTCCATCTAGAGATGCGTGACGCAAGGGACCGAATTCCATGCAAGGCAGAGAAACTGAAATGATGAATGCGTTGATTACCTTGTGAGAGTCTTTGGGAAATCTTCCCTTCCATCGGATGAGGATCCCGAATAAAAAACAAAATCCGATGACTAGGAAATTCGACATAGAAGACCTTTTGGCTAAACGCTTGCTTCGGTCAAGGAAGCATTTGGAAATTCTTCTCTCCTAACTCTTTTTCATCCAGATAGAATTTCACCTTGTACTTTCCCGATTTGGTTTGAGGAGGAATTCTCCAAGCGATAGAAGTGATCCCAGCAGGGATCTTCTCCTGGAAATTCAAGATCACCTTTTGGCTTTTGAGTAGAATAAACTCCGCTCGGAACAGATACGGCCCGGCCTTATAGATCGGCATAGTCAGGTAGAATGGTTTCTTGGAGACGAGATTCTCTGTGCAGATCGGTTCCTTATCTTTTTCCGGCGGAAGGATGCCTAGACAAGTCTCCTCCAGATTCGTTATGGGAAATCCTTGGAATCGTTTTCCGTCCGGATTCCAGTATGCATTCTCTTCGCTCAGATATTCCTTCTCCCCTGTCTCAGTCAGGAATAAGGTGGGGAAGGTCTTCTTTCTTCGGTTCTCTTCCGGTCGATATACCTCGAAATGCAGATGAGGACCCGTGCTATAACCTGTGTTCCCGGAATAGCCTATCCTTTGTCCTGCAGTAACCTTATCTCCAGCTTTTACGATCACTCCTTCCGGTTTGAGATGTCCGTAGATAGCAACGGTTCCGTCCGAATGTTCTATGATGATATGGTTTGCCTTGTCGATGAGAGTAGGATCTTTCATTCCTAAAGTGAACTTGTCCTCAGCCTCTACTACAGTTCCTTCTCTGGCGGCTAAGATCGGAGTTCCTTCGGTTAGCACAAAGTCGATAGAGTTAGCAGCATCTCCTCTATGTTCTGCTCCGCTATTGTATCCGGTGGAGATCCAGGACTTCCCTTCAAACGGAAGAGTGTAAGGGTAATTGTCGTCGTGAATTGCGCCTAACTTTCCAAAATATGCGACCGTCAATACTTTCGCAACGGAAGAAGGATCTGCACCTTCCTTCTTCTTTAATACCAATATCTTTGTCTTTTCATTCCCATTCAGTACAAAAGATTTGGGCGTTGGGGGAATGCTCTCGACTCCGGAACCTTCTAAACTCGTATATACTGTGATATGGGTCTCTGCAGGCATAGACCTAGCTTGGAGGAATACTGCCGATTCTGTTTCACCGGATTCTACCCAATAGCAAACATTCTTACGATCGCAATTCGGATCGGACTGAGCTAGAAGCGGAAGTGCAGTGAAGAAGAGAAGAAATATTAAGAGTCTCATCATATCCGATCCTGATTAGACGAACACGGAGGTAAGCCCGCTGCCGGAATTGAACCGGCGACCTTTTCATTACGAGGGAAATGCTCTACCCCTGAGCTAAGCGGGCATAAGATCCTGCAGAGACTATTTATCGCTGCGAGCGCTTCGGAATTCTTTTACCATCATTGCTGTAATGCTGTCAAGAGGTTTCACCTGCTCCTTGATCTCGGAGAGTTCATGTCTATCCGAAAAGCTATAACAGGAATTACGGACTCCCTTATCCTTCATCCACCAATGACGACCGATCTCTCTTCTCGATTTTGCATCCATCGTACCTTGGTACATTCTGTACTCGTCCCACTCAGGAGGGAAATTTCTCTCCTTTAAGAAAAACGCGTATGCGGACGAGAAGCTCTGAGCCGCGTTCTGCAAAAGCTCGTTGATATGGAGACAACCTAGAGTCTTGTCTTCGGGGAATTTGCGCATGATCTTGTTATAGGAAATATCTTCCCCGATCAAATAGGAATAGGCCTTGATCGCGTTCGGACAGGTTTCGTAAGGGACCCGATCTTCCTCTACGTCTATATCTGCGATCTTCATCGTAGCGAGATTGATCAACATATACAGAGTCATATCGTGATAGGAATCTCTCTGGCTGACTTCTATCAAACAAGTAGGAGGACTTTCTTCGGGAAACCAATAATATCTACTTTCGTATCTGCGTTGGAAACCGCAGTCTTTGAATCGGATCTTTTGTTTAAGTTGGGAAAGTGCCATAGCGCCTCTTGTCCTTTTTTTCTCCGAGATATTTACCTGAAAGGATTTTCCTTCGATTTGATTTGCTTTTTTGGGATTCTTACTTATCCTTCTACCTACTCTGCGGATTTAAGAATGGGTTCATATTTTCAGGACAAGGTATTTTTAGTAACAGGGGCAAGCTCCGGAATCGGTAAGGCACTCGCAATCGCCTTGGAAAAAGAAGGAGCCTTCGTGGGAGTGGTCGCAAGAAGAAAAGATGCCTTGAAAGAACTCAAGTCCTCTGCGGGAAATCCGGATCGGATCATGGTATTACAAGCGGATGTTACTTCCGAATCCGAACTAAAAAAGATCGTAGAGGAATTTAAGAAGAAGTTCAAGAGAATAGATGGCTTCATCCATAATGCGGGAATTACGATGAGAGCTCTGGCTTCCGAAACGGAAGTCAAAGTATTTCGCACCATCATGGATACGAATTATTTTCCTCTAGTGATCCTGTATAGACTCTTGGAAGAAGATCTGAGACAAAGCGAGGGCCATGTGATCGCGATCTCTTCCGTGCAAGGAAAGTTTGCGACCCAGTACAGATCCGGCTATGCCGCGAGTAAGCATGCAGTCCAAGCATTCATGGATAGCATACGGCTGGAAAATTCCAAATCAGGAATACACGTTATGACGGTTTCCCCCGGATTTGTGAAGACGGATATTTCCGTAAAAGCATTGTCCGGAGACGGTTCTCCTCATGGGATCATGGACGAAGGACAGAAGAAAGGACTGGCACCTGAGAAGATCGCAAGATCCGTTTTGAAAGGAATGGAAAAGAAAAAGAGGGAGATCTATCCGTCTCGTCTCAAGGAGAAATTAGGACTCTTCTTAAGCCGCTTTTCGCCCAAAACATTGGATCGGTTTTTATTAAAGAGTAGGGTGACCTAGTTTTTGACTTCCGTGATCAAACGGAAGCCTGCTTTACGATCGTTGAGAAGATTCGGTATTCCCCCGAAGTCCCTAGAAAAGGATTTGGCCTCTTCCTTATTCGAGGAGTAGGAGCCTCCTCGGATCACTCTTAGATGTTTTCCGTATCTTCCTCCCATAGGTCTATGACCGGGATAAGGAATATAAGAAGAGCTAGTCCATTCTGCAGCGTTCCCACACATTCCGATCGCTCCGTATGGGCTTTGGCTTTTCGTAGGAAGTTCGTAAACGGACAAAGTCCCTTTTCTTCCGCTTTCTCTAGTATTGCAGAGTTCCGTATCGAAGTCGTTGCCATACGGATAATCCCTGGGTTGAGAAACGAATTCATAGCTTTCGTTCTTCAGTAGTCTCCAGACGAGTCCTGTTCCTCTCGCGGCTTTCTCCCATTGAAACTCCGTAGGTAATTTCTTGCCGGACCATTTCGCGTATTCTTCTACTTCTCTATAAGTCAGGTTAGTAACGGGATGGTATTCTTTTCCACGAGGAAAGATCCCGTTTTCCCAATGAGGAGGAGATTGGTTGCCGGTTTCTTTTAGGAATTTATAATATTCCTTATTTGTAACTTCGTACTTATCTATATAGAAGGATGGCAGTTCTTCCAAATTGCTTCTGTCCGGAGTCCCGAATCTAGGATTATAACTGTCTTCGGAAGGATCGGTTCCTTGTCCGTACAAGAAATATCCCATATGCTCGTATAGGATCTTTCCGTCTGCTTCGTATCCGGAGTGAACGAGTACCATTTCCTTTCCATCTTTGGGATGTAAGATTGCCTTTACTAAACGATTTCGAGTTACATCTGCAGAATCAAAACTGGCCGGATCTTGGTAGAAGGTTTCCTGTCCATAGGCTCCGATCAAAAGTCCTACGCTAACTAGTTTCGCAGGACGACCTTCCGCTAAGGAGAAGCTCCCTCTCAGTTCAATGGAAATAGGCTTGGTAAGTTTTCCGACTTTTCCGAATTCGACTTCTATGTTCTCGATCTGAAAGGAACCGATCTCTTCCATCTTAGGTTTTCTGAAAAGAGGAAGAGTGTTCTTTTCGGTAAGTATGTCCTTGATCTCTTCTTCTCTTCTCTCGGAGAAGTAAGAGTTCCTATCTATCTTGATCTTGGCCTTTCCCTTATTTCTATAAACGGATAAGACCTCGCCTGTCCAGAGAATGGTCTTGCGTGAGTCGGAGGAATCTTGTTCTTTTTCCTGTCCCCTTCTTTCTTCCGGATAAAATAAGATCAGTAAAAGAGAGATGGATATTAAGAATTTAGCTCGGGACATTCTGGGCACGATTCCTCTTTTCAAAGATCGGCAGGACTGGGGATTTTTCTAGGATTTTTAAGCCTTGGATTTGGGAAAGAGTGCATTCCCCGCCTTTCTAAGTACATGGATCAAATCGTCGAAGACAATAGGCTTAGAAATATAGTCGTTCATACCTGCGCGTATGCAGAGATCCCTATCTCCTTGCATGGCCGCCGCTGTCATAGCAATAATATAAGGTTGGCTCTCTGTAGGCCAAGTGTTTCGGATGATCTGAGTGGCTTGGAGCCCGTCCATCTCCGGCATATGAACATCCATAAGGATGAGATCTATTTTCTTATCCCTTAATTCTGTGAGCGCCTCTCGTCCGTTTGGAACGATATAAGGTTCATAACCTAATTTCTGGATGATCCGTTTCGCAAGAGTTTGGTTGATCTCATTGTCTTCGGCGATCATGATCTTAAAAGGAAATTGAGAGCTTAAGATCTCTTTTTGATTAGCAAGATATGAGGCCTGGGTATTCGCCTTGGATTTTGTTCCTTCGTTGGCAAGTATTTCGTAGGCGATCCTCTCAATGTCCTTTTTCTTTACCGGCTTATTTACCTCCTCCGCAAACAATTCGCTCGCGATCTCCTTTTCCTCCTGAGAAAGAATGGAAGAGGAGAGAAGTACCAAAGGAAAATGAAGATTTTCCTTTCGGATCGCTTTGGCTATATCGATCCCGCTACTCAAAGGAATATTATAATCCAAGATCCCCATATCGGGTAAGATCCCAAGATCCAATAGGTTCATCGCTTCTGCTTTGGATTTTGCGGAGAATGTGATCAATCCCAAGATCTGAAGTTGGTGTGCAAGGATCCTTAAGTTGGTAGGATTATCGTCTACGATCAAGACTTTCTTATTTTCTAAAGCTGGATGAGAGAAGCTTTCCTTGGCCTTCGGCTTATTGCTTCCTTCGACAATAATATCAAAGGAGAAGGTGGTACCTGAACTCGGATTACTTTCCATCCATATCTTACCGCCCATCATTTCTATGAGTCGGGAAGAGATAGAAAGCCCGAGCCCTGTCCCTCCGTATTTGCGAGTGGAAGAATTATCCGCCTGGTAGAAGGGTTGGAATAGCTCCGCTTGTTTTTCTTTCGGAATACCGATCCCCGTGTCTCGCACGGAGAATAGAATTGTATAAAGACTGCCTTCTTGCTTAGCAACTTCTGCCGAAAGAAAGATCTCACCTTGGTCGGTGAACTTGACCGAATTCCCGATCAGGTTGATGAGGATCTGTTTGAGTCTTAGGCTGTCTCCTGCAATCTGTTCCGGAACGTTCGGGTCCAGATAATGTACCAAATCGATCTGCTTTTGGGCCGCTCTAGAACGGAATAGATCCAGTACTTCTTCAATTATTTCCAGAATAGAGAACTCGCGGATCTCCAGACTGAGAGTCCCGGATTCTATTTTAGAATAATCTAAAATATCGTTGATAATGCTTAAGAGACTTTCGCCGCTTTTTTGGATGATCTCCGCGTATTCCTTTTGTTCTGGGGGAAGATTCGAATCGATTAGAAGCTCCGTCATTCCGATGACTCCGTTCATAGGAGTACGGATCTCATGGCTCATCATTGCCAAGAAATCCGATTTGGCGCGATTTGCCTTTTCGGCTTCTTCTTTTGCTCGCTTCAGATCCTGTTCGTAATTCTTTCGGACCGAAATATCGGTAAATAATCCACAGACCGAGTATACTTCACCCTCCAGATCCAATAAGGGAACGATGACACAATAGAATGTCTTTTCTAGATCTTCTTCCGTTGCCAGGTCCAACTCGAAATCCACGGCTCCCTGTTTGTCCAAGGATTTTAAGATCATTTTCTTGATTTGGTTGCCTTTCTCTTCTCCGAACAAAGTGAAGAGGCCCATATTTAATCTCTTCTCTCTTACGTGGAGAAATCGACTGGCAAAGACTTGGTTATGGAATAATACCTTTCCATCCAGGTCCATCATGGAGAAAGCAGAAGGAAGGTTGTCTAGAATGGATAAAAGACGGGACTCGCTTTCGATCAATCTGTCCGTGATCCTTTTCTTCTCCTTGATGTCTTTTTGTACCGTAAAGGAACCGTAACCGACTACTAAAAAGGAAAGTATGACTAGGATAAAAAGGGAATACGCGACCTGAGTTCCTTTTCTAGAATTTATGGTATTGCGGGAATTGAGAAGCCGAAGTTCCTCCTCTTGCATACTATTCAGGGATTCGGAGATCTGGATCAGTGTGAGTCCCCTTTGGGTTTCGAAAGACCAAGGTCTCGTTTCTATGCTTGAGACCAGTTTCAGGATCTCTTCGCTGCGAGCTTGTTGGACAGGATTGTCGGAAGTGATGGTCTTTAAATTCCCGATCTCACTTCTTAAATGAGAGAGTAGAGGGAGAGAGTTTGCATCTTTCGGATCCTTATTATAAACCTGAGCGATCCCCATTTCTCGAGTAACGGTCTTGCACTGCTCTATCTGATCTATGACGGAAAAGGTATGCTCCACCCATGTTCCGGAATCTTTCAATTCAAGGATTCCATACAAACTGAGTAGACTTGCAATGATCAATAGGAAGGTAAGGCTGATGAAACCGATCAACACTTTCCAATGCAAAAAATGGATTTTATTTTTGATTTTTGCAAAAAAGGAAAGTTTCATAGGGTGAATTCTGATTTGCTCACGAAATTCGAAAGTGTTTCCAAATATCTTCTTCATCTATTACTATGTGATCAGGACTTGAACAACCTTTTTTCGCTATTTTAAGCGCCGTATCTTGACTAGATATAGGGAAAAATGATTTTGGTATTCTCAGAAAGGGTTTTTTACGGAATCTTTGGATCGGTCCGGTAAAACTCTTGTACCTTGGAGCGCTTTTCCTTATTATGAAAACAGTCGTTCACGAAATTTATCTCTCCGTTTCCGGAGAAGGTATTTCAACGGGATTGCCTACGATTTTTGTCAGATTTGCCGGTTGCTCTTTGCGCTGCGGAATGGATGGAACTCGTAGACTTTGGTGTGATACCCCGTATGCGCTTTCTCCCAACGCAGGAAAAGAGATGGATTTGGATGAGGCACTTGCGGAGATCCGGCTCATTTCGAAAACTCCTACGCAGATCCTTCTTACCGGTGGCGAACCATTAGAAGATTTGAATAGAGTTTTTTCTATTTCCTTGGCAAAGGAATTGAGACGAGATCGGGAAAGTCTGGGAACGTACACAAGAGTTAGGGTGGAAACGAACGGGGCACAACCGATCCGAGATCTAGAAGACATGGTTTTTACTTTGGATTATAAACTTCCCGGTTCGGGCATGGAAGATCGAATGATTGCGGATAACGTGAAATACATTCGAGACAGAAAGGATGCCCTAGACGAAATTAAATTCGTTATCCGAGACCGAGTCGATTTTGACAGAACATTGCAAGTCATAGATACATATTCCCTCCAAGGAAACCTACTCGCTTCTCCTGTATTCGGTGAATTGCATCCGGAAACCCTCGTAGATTGGATCAAAGAAGGAGGTAGAACGGATCTACGTCTTTCTCTCCAAACTCATAAGTATATTTGGGGAGATAAACGAGGAGTTTGAGTTTGGAATCCACCATACAACTCAGTCTGGATTTCGAATCCGGTTCTTCCACTGGATTCAGAGGGGATTCTTGTTATCTCAAGGATGAGCCTGAATTAGGGATAGGCAGAATTGAAAGTTCTCAATCCGATAAATTGACTATCGTATTTCCGAAGACAGGAGCAAAACGGACTGTCTCCGAGAACTCCAATAAGTTAAAGATCATCGGCGCGTATCCCAGCGCATTTTCCCAATCTCCGGGAGATCCGGATCTATTGGATCTGAGCCTGCAAGCCTTCGAGCTAAAGCTTTCTCATGCGTACGACAAACTCTCCGCCTTATCCAACTCCAGGACCAGACTGCTCCCTCATCAGATCGAATCCACCTTCGTAGTAGTGAATTCCCTTCGACCCAGATTCATTCTTGCGGATGAGGTCGGTTTAGGAAAGACCATCGAGGCAGCTCTTGTGATGAAAGAGCTGATTTTCAGAAGAGGTTATAAGAAAGTCCTGATCGTGGCTCCTTCTCCGCTTCTGGTGCAATGGAAACAGGAATTAAAGAATAAGTTCAACGAAGACTTCGAGATCGTGAAGCGACGGAATTTCATCGCGACCGGAGAGAAGAATTGGAAGAACTTCAAACATGTGATCACTTCGGTAGACTTCATTAAGAATCCTAAATATGCCGAAGAGATCCTGAAGACAAAATGGGACATCGTAGTTTTCGACGAAGCTCATCGACTTAGAAGGGATTATCATAAGGTAACCAGAGCCTATTTATTTGCGGAGAAGATCGCGAAGAAATGCGAATGTCTCCTTCTTCTCACAGCCACTCCTTTCCGGGGAAAACTAGAAGAGTTGTATTATCTAGTGCACTTGGTGGATCCGAATCTTCTCGGGCCATATCATACGTTCATAAACGATTATGTTCTTGGGAATAAAAGCGATCTCAAGGAGAAGATCTCGAAAGTACTTCTTCGCCGTAGAAAGGTGGAAGTAGGGGGCTTTACTAAGAGATTTGCAAAGACGGTCAAGATAGAGCTCTCCCAAGTGGAGCGTCAGTTCTACGACGAGACTACGGAATATGTAAGAAGAGAATACAATCTCGCGATGAGGACCCAAAACCGGGCCATCGGATTCGTGATGATCGTCTTTCAGAAATTATTGGATTCTTCTGTGTTTGCCCTCTTGTCCGCTCTTTCCAAGAGAAAGTTTATGTTGGAGAATCGTCTACATAGACTGCAAGCTGTTGGCAACAAGCTGGAAGAATGGGACCTAGATGAAACAGAAGGAGTCGAAGACTTCGTTTCCGATCTGGATGAATCTTCTCCTTCCGATCTTGCAAATTTGAGAAGGGAACTTCTCTCTTTGAATCGATTGATCCTACTCGGAAAGAAGATCAAAGAAGATCGTAAAAGCCAAAAATTAAAAGAGACGATCGCCAAGCTCAAGAAAGAAGGACATCCTAAATTCATCATATTCACTCAGTTCAGAAGTACTCAGGACTTTCTGGCTTCCATTCTATCCGAATACAAAGTGACCCTGTTCCATGGTTCTCTCAGTGCGGACGCAAAAGAGGATGCTATCAGTGAATTTAGAAAAACAAGCGAGATCCTCATCTGCACCGAGGCGGGAGGAGAAGGTAGAAACCTTCAATTTGCAAACGTACTTTTTAATTACGATCTACCTTGGAGTCCTCTGAAGATAGAACAGAGGATCGGAAGGATCCATAGGTTCGGACAGAAAGACAATGTCTTTATCTTTAACTTCGCCTCCAAGGAGACGGTGGCAGAAAGGATCTTGGAAGTCCTTTCGAACAAGATCAAACTCTTCGAGGAATCCATCGGAAATTCGGACGAATTACTAGGAGCGATCGAGGACGAGTTGGATTTTCATTCTAGTTTCATGAAGTTCGTTACAGGAAACAAGAAACTCAAAGAAGTAGAGGAAGAGATAGATCAAAGGATCAGGATCGCTAAGAAGGGATTCGAAAAACTAGGATCCTTGGTCACTCCCAAACTGTTGGATTTCAATCTAGAAGATTACTATAAGACGACCCTACAAGAAAGATCCTACACGAACCAGCACTTGGAGAATTTCTTCGTTCGTTATACCAAGAAGTATTCCGAGAAACTGAATTATAGATTGAAAGCGAATCGCCACCAAGTTTACGAACTGGAAGGCGACCAATACAAGGGCAAAAAAGCAACCTTCAATTCGGAACAGGCTCTCGCAGACGATAGCTTGGAATTCATGGCCTTCGGTCATCCGTTGATCGAAGATGCGGTCCAAGCCTTCTTAAAAGATCGCTCCGGTTGGAAGTTAGGATTCTATGAATCCAGCGGAAATTATATCTATTTCGTGTTCATTGTGGAGTTCAAATTCTCTCTGGACCGCAAGGAATTATTCGTAGTCGAAGTGAATCGACGAAGCGGGAATTCGAAAGTCTTAGAGGATCTTCCGGAAGAAGTAAGAGAATCCTTAGTAGAGCATTCTGTGGAAACACTTCCTCAGGAAACCGAGAAACTTTTCATACAAGCCTGCGAAGCCTTGGAACTCGTATTAGAAGATCGTAAAAAAGAATTGTACGAACAAACCAAGGATCTATTTCAGAAGGAAGAATACAAGATCCGGAATAGCAACCAAAACACTCTACGTCAATTGGAAGAGAAATTGATGCGACAGGAAGCCGCTTTCAAATGGGAAGGAAAGCCTGAGAAAAAGTCCGCGATGAATCGAACTCGGAACGAGATCCAGAAAGTTAAAGAGGACTTCGAGGTAGAGTTACGAAAAGTAAAAGTCGGAAAAGAGATCCATCATAGATTTGAGTTGTTTCAGGCATATTTCCCAAGCTCTCTTTGAATCGGGTTCAAACGGCTCTAAGGCCAATATTCCGCTGGACAGTGCCCCCCTTCCTAAGCTTTTGTTAAACTACTTCGCTGAAATTCTCGGCTTAGGGAGATTTGACTCGTGAAATTATCTTTGGATTGGATGAACGACTTTGCCCCTTTGGGGGACCTTGCCTTAGAGGACATATTGCAAAAGATTGCAGCCTCGATTTGTGAGGTGGATGGGGCGGAGGATTATTTTTCTCATCTGGAGAAGGTGGTCCTTGTAAAGATCGAGTCCTTGGAAAAGCATCCTCAGGCGGACAAACTACAAGTCGCCCAAGTCACCGATGGAAAAAAAAAGATCCAGATCGTATCCGGTGCTCCTAATCTTCAAGTGGGGGATTTGGTTCCTCTAGCGGTTCCGGGTGCGGAGCTGGCCGGAAAGAAGATCCTAGAGTCGGAACTGAGAGGGGTGAAAAGCTCGGGAATGCTTTGCTCCGAAAAAGAACTCGGCCTCTCCGAAGAAGATGCGGGAGTCATGATCATCCGAGATCCCGAAGCAAAACCGGGAATGATCCTAAGAGAATACTTAGGATTCAGAGATATTATATTAGATATAGATAATAAATCTATCACTCATCGCCCTGATCTATGGAGCCATTTCGGATTTGCGAGAGAGCTTGCTGCTCAGCTGAATTTAAAGATCAAATTCAATCCTTTAGAGAGCGATTGGGAGTTCAGCAAAGAAGTTCCTTCACCTCTTGTAAAGGAAACTCAGTTTGCTCATTCCTATCATTCTACATTGGTCGAAGGGGTGCAGGTCCTTCCTTCTAACGCAAAGATCCGTTCTCGTCTGAAAAAATGCGGAGTGAGAGTGATCAATAACGTAGTGGATGTTTCTAATTATCTTCTTCTTGAAGTAGGACAACCCACCCATTTCTTCGATACGGCAAAATTAAGATCTCTCGGCAAGGTTGAATTAGAAGTGGATTATGCGAAGAAGGGAGAATCTTTTCTTCTTCTGGATGAAACTTCTCCGGAACTGGATCCTGAAATTCTCATCATTCGAAATGCTGGAAAGGGAGTCGCCATAGCCGGAGTGATGGGCGGAGTAGAAACCGCAGTGGGGGATTCTACCGTCTCCGTGATCCTTGAGTCCGCCGTGTTCCCGAGAGAGTTTGTAAGAAAATCCATCCGCAAGACCGGGATCCGTTCCGAGTCTTCGGTCCGCTATGAAAAGGGTTTGGAAGCGACGACTACAATTCCAGTAATCAAAAGATCCTTGGCTTTGCTGAAGGAGAATGGTTGCCCAAATATAAAGGCAAGTCTTCCTTCCGGGTATATTCATACTGCCGACAAAAAAGTGTCCATCGAAGTTAGCCTGGACTTCTTGAATAAGAAACTTGGAACGGAGATCGATCAGGCAACATCCGATCGTATCCTAAAACAACTTTCCTTCTCCACCGAATGGAAAGGAGACACTGTTTCCGTTCTCGTTCCAAAATACAGACACAATTACGATATTACAATTCCTGAAGATATAGTAGAAGAGATCGGTCGTAGTCTCGGTTATGCTTCCATTCCAGTTCGCCCTCTTTCTTCCAATGTAAGACCTCCCGCAAGGAATTTCTCCAGAGAATTGGAGAGGCTCTTGAAGAGAACCTTCTCTCAGAATCTGGGATACAACGAGGTCTTTAATTATTCGTATGCTTCTGCCAAGGACAATTCCTTCGAAGCGGAATCCAAGGATTCCATCAAGATCCTGAATGCAATGCCCGAAGAGCAAGGATACTTACGGACCTCTTTATATCCTTCTCTCTTGAAGAATGTTCGGACCAATTCGGATCGATTCGAGAAATTGAAGATCTTCGAATTTGGGAGGACTTATAAAAAAGTGGCAGAGCCTCAGAATGAATCCAAGTGGTTTGCTTGGGCCGTTTCCGCGGGGCGTAAAACGAACGAAAAGGATCTGAATCTGTTAGAGTCTGATTTTCTGGAAGTTCGCTCCGATCTGGAAAAGGTCCTTCGACATCTAAATCTAAGGAACTTCGAATGGAAGTCCGAAGAGAGATCCTACTTTCATCCTAAGGCTTCTCTGGCATTGTATATTTCCGGCAACAAAGTGGCGGAACTGGGATATGCTCATCCGGCTGTACTCGATACAGCTGAATTAAAGAAGAGAGTTATATTAGGAAAATTTGATTTTGCTTCTCTTCTTTCCGTTTGGAGCGAGGATAGAAATAAGAATTACTTTGCGGCGCCTTCTAATTTCCCTCAGACAGAGATCGATCTTTCTTTGGTAATGGATATCAACGAATCTTCTTCCATATTCTCCGATCTGGCAAAGAAGGAAAAATTCCCAGAGCTACAAGACGTTCGGGTCACGGTGGTCTTTACCGGAGGAAATCTGGCGGAAGACAAAAAGTCCGTCTCTTATCGTTTCCGTTTGCTTAGCCAGGACAAGAACCTGACCCAAGAAAGGATCAAGGAGATCACGGATCGTCTCATCCAGGTCGCTAATTCTGCCGGTTATCCTCTGAGATAAAACATGAAGATCCACGAAACCGCTTTCATCCATCCCGCTGCAACCGCTATGGGAATGCTGGAGATGGGGCCTTATTCCTCTCTTTGGCCGGGAGCCGTTGCTCGCGCCGATCTGAATGAGATCATATTGGGCGAAGGGGTGAATATCCAAGACAACACTACATTGCACACGGACTCTACAGGGAGTCTGCTCATTGGAGATTACACGTTAGTCGGTCATAATGCAATGTTGCACGGTTGCAAGATCGGTAGGGGTTGTCTGATCGGGATCGGTGCGGTGGTTTTGGATGAGGCAGAGATAGGTGACGGAGCAATGATCTTTGCCGGGTGCATGATCCGGGGAGGAAAGAAGATCCCACCTAGGGCCATGGTAATCCCTAAGAACGGGGACATCGTTATCTATGAGAAGAAGGCAAAGCCGGAAATGAGCGTAGCAGGCTGTTTGGAATATATACAACTCGCAAAACGCTTTCAGGAAAATATCTTCAAGCCGTTCACAAAGGAAGAAGAGCAAGTTTTTGTCGATCAAGCGAAAGCGATCATCACTCGATTGGGTATATGATCGAAGAAACAGATCTAAGTATTTGTTTCTTTTTTTACTAATCCAAACGATCTAATCGAATTACTTTTCGCTTAAATACAAATTCCCTTCTGATATATATCAATCTTTTCTAAATCAATTTGAGATACGCTTTCTATAAGCGCTTAAAATTCTCGCGGTATAGGTTAAGTTGCCGTTATCGGGAGGGACCGTTTGTTTCACGAAAGCACTATCGAGAAGATCCGAGGGATCTGGAAGACCTTCGATCTGTCTTTAGGAATACCGCCTATCGACAAGCAACATCTTTGGTTGATCGGGATCCTGGTCGACCTGGAACAAAAGTTTGAGAGCGAGGTCGGAGTCAAGCTCAAGGAAGATTTTGCTATTTCTTTGAACAAGACTCTAGATTATACGATAGAACATTTCTCTCTAGAAGAAAAACTTTTGGAGAAGGCCGGCTTTCCCAAACTGGGACATCATAGATTACAACATATCCGATTCATTGCCGCTCTGAAGAGAAGAATGAATGAGAACATCGAGGAAAATTTTGCAAAGGCCGCTTTCGATCTTATGAAGAATCTGAAGAAGTGGCTGTTCGTTCATATTTTGAATGAGGACAAAGGCTATTTGGAATGGCTAAAAATAGAGAAGAATTACCAAAACTATGATTGGATCGAAGACGACCTAAAGCATTCCCCGTATTATGAAGAGATCCAGAATTTATATGAAAAAGTAGTCTTTTCAAAGAAGCAGAATATCTCGCCGGAATTCTTGGATATAGGGGAACAGAACCTAAAGGCGATCTCGGAACTTTGGTACAGATATAGGCTGAAAACAGGGATTGCGATCGTCGATATCCAACATCTCTGGCTATTGCATTTGCTTGTTCGAACAGAGAAGGTTTACAAACAAAAGCTCAAACAAGAAATAGATTCCTCCGAATTAAGCGATGAGCTGAAAGCTCTCATCCAGTCCGTGATCGAATATGTAAAAGAACATTTCAATACGGAAGAATCTATTATGAGCCGCTTCAACTATATCGGGGAAAAGAGCCATATCAAGCAGCATGAGCAATTTAATATTCTCATCGCGGATCTCACTGACAGAAGTGAAAGTGGGGATCTAGAAGCGATTGCCAGGCTCTTACAGGACCTAAAGGATTGGTTGATCAGTCATATCGCCGTGGAAGATAAGAAGCTCTTCTATTTCTTCCGATCCAGATTGCCCGAAGTAAACGAGTACGTAAGGCAACTGAATAAGGCGGAAAAGATCCATATCTGGAAAGAAGCGGTTATGATCTATAAGCTCTTAGTGGATTACGAAGATATAAGCGATTCCAAGAATCTGTCCAAGCAGCACTATTGAAAGATCAATTGGTCTTGGATTCGGAAAGGGTTTGGATGGTCCCTATGATCTTCTTTCCTTTGGTGCCGAGTTCATTTTCTGGAACCGTTCCGGTAAAGATATAAAAGGAACTCTCTTTTAAGAAGATCCATTGAAAGGTATGGACCTCTTTGCTTTTATCGGAATTCGTTAGCTTAAATTTTGCTTCTACGAACATGCATTTGTTCTTACCGAACGCGCATCTTTGTGGGACGGAAAGTACCTCATAGTCTTTATACATATTCGAGTACAATGCGCCGATGGAAGCCACATAATCTTCTAAGGTTGCTTTGGAATATTTAGAAGGAATTGCCTCGGAGATAAAATTGATATTTGTACGGATCTCCGAACCCTTCTCCTTATCGGAATCAAATAGATAGAACATTACCTTGACAGGTTGATCGTTCTTGATCGGTTTCTTGGTTTTGGATTGGCTATAATTCTTGGGGTCCGCATTCGGATCGAATTCCTCGTAGAGCCAACCTTCGTAATTTAATATCAATCCCAACTCTGGGATCTCTACTGTCTTACTTACCTCCGGGACCTTTTCTATACAATGGGCCGTAAAAAAGAAAAACGCGAAAAGGTAGATCGAGAAGGATCGGATCAAGATATATAAGAATTTCATAATCAATCTGGGTAGCTCGATCCTAATTGGGCCCTTATTTCACTCTTCTTCTAAAAAGAAGACCGGACCAGGTCTCATCAATGGCACAAACCTTTACATCCACCAAACCGGTTTTTAAGCCGATCTCTCGGACCATATCTTCCTTTAGATCTGTTTTAACTCCCGAGGACATCTTAGGCCAGGAGATCCAAACCATGCCCTTGTCCGCCAGATGATCCGGAAATTTAGGAAAGGAATCCGCTAGCTCCAACTTGGCCTTGCAGAAGTAATGGATATAATCGAAATCTCCGCTTAGTTTCTTCTTAAAGATGATATTTTCAGGAAGATCCTCTAATAGTCCTCTGAACTCTTTAGGTTCTTGGAGCAAGATCGCAACTTGACCTTCCTTGAATCCTAACTTCTTTACTAAGGGTGTACCGGAATAGCCAGCCATTCACTGTTCCTTCTTCTTTCAAAAGAATGTATCGATATGGAATCGATCGACGGAGCAAGAGTAAAAGAGCCGAGGGATCTGAGGCTACAAAAAAACCGGCATTTCTGCCGGTTCTCTTTACATTTCTAGGATTAGAAAGTGGGCTTAGTAAGGGAAGCTTACTAAGATCTTTGCTCTTGTGAAGATGTCCGCAACGGAGAATCCGAATAAAAGAAGTAAGAAGAGGAACCCGGACCCGAAGATCACTCGGTTCATTACGTTATCGTATTTTAAGTGCATGAAGAAGGCCAATACCAAGGAAGCCTTGATGGTCGCTACTAACATTGCGATCACAGTGTTCATCGCTCCGAAGTCGACTTGCGCTACTAAAACGGTGATCACAGTTCCTACGATCAGAGCCGCGAAAACCAGAGAGTAGGTTTGGACGGAAATAAGATGATGTCCACCATGTCCATGCTCTTCGTGTTTAGCAGGAGCAGGTTGCAATTTGGTTTTACCAGTATCCACAGCTTTCTGTAGAGCCTGACCCAAACGAGTGCTTTTGTTTTTATCGAGGAAGGACTTGAGTTTGTCCTCTTCCACGATTTGAGCCAAGAAGTTCACGATCGCACCGGCAACAGTAGCGTTTACGATCGCACCGGCTCCGATTACAAATCCTGTGAAGGGAATAAGGAATCCGATACTTACAATAATATACAGCGCGTAGTTGAGAAACAGTTCCATCTCTTTTCCTGGGAGCCTAAAGATCTAAGGCGAAGTTCCCCGAAGGGATTGGAACCAGTCTCGGAGGCAGGTAAAGAATCACAAGTACATTTCAGGCCTACAAACGGTCCAGGCCCTGATCCGAGGCCATTTTTGCCATTTCCCAAGGGCTCACACCTGGATTTTCAGGGAGCCTGAACCAGAGCAGATTTTTGGGACTAAGATCTCCCGATCTGGAGTGAAAGGGAGAAAGTGGAAGAATTTCCCAGCCAGTTTCCTTCCCCCAAATCTCTAATTCACCGTACGGATCGGAATGTTTTACTTGCGGGAAGAAGAGTAGCAGGTCCGACATTTTCTTTTTCGGAGAAGATTTCCTCAGTTCCAAAAGCAATCGACCCATGGTCCATCTGAAATTGACCTCGGAAACTTTTCGTAATATATTCTTTTCTTCCTTTTGGAAGAAGAAGGAATCGATGGAGCCAAATCCTTCGTACTCCGAGGCAAAATCCTGTAAGTGCAAAAGGATATCTTCCATTCCAGAAAGATAATCTTGTATTTCCGGAGATTCTCCGATCCAAGTTCCTGAGTATTTTCCATTCGGATCCGAAAGAAGAATGGTCCCGGCTTCCGATTCGAACCTTCTCTCCTCGGCCCGAAATAATAAACTGAAGTCCTTGGTCCTTTCCACCCAGGTTTCTAGAAGAAAGGGTTCCTTCTTCATGAAAAGAGACTCAGCCATTTCTTCGATTTGGGAAGAAGGAACAATCTTATGCCCACCCGCGAAGCTCCACTCCGGCTTGAAAACATAACGGGTCTTTGGATCGAAACGAGCCTTTTCCTGTTTCCGGAATTGTTCCCAATCGAGTCGATTGCGAATGGAAATGGAAAAAAACTCAGGCTCTAATTTAGAATGCCAATCCGACTGACTTAATTTGGATGATAGTCTTCTGGCTTGGTCCAATCTCTTAGGATCGAGTTCCAGACCATAACTTGCTCTGTATTCGGAGATACGACCCCATTCCTCTAAGATCACTTCTTCCGAACTTGGGAATTTCAGATCTCTGATCTCCGAAAGAAGAAGAGGCTTCTGGATCCGGACTTCTTTCTTCTTCCAAAAAGAGATCCATTCTTTGTCCGGAATAGAATGGCTTAGAATGATCTCCGTATTTTGTCTAAGTCCGGCCAGGACCAGAAGAGCAGCTTCGATCATGGAGTTTCTTTTTTCCAAATGCTTGGGAAATAATTTCCCGGAGCGGATTTCCTCTTCGAAGTAAGCGTTTGGACGGAAGATTCGAGGCATAATTCAATTCAGAAGATCGGAAAAAATCCTTTCTAGGATCAAGAATGGGGTATAGTCTTTTCGATATTTAAGAATGAAGGCAGTCTCATGAAAACCCTTATCTTTGCTCTTATCTCTCTTTTGCTAGTATTCGTACAGATCGATGCGGCACCTAAGATCCTTACTATGGAAGAAAGAGAGATCGAACGCCAGATAGAAGCCATCCGCAAGGCCGGGTTTTCCGATATTGAGATCGATAACCTTCATTCTTCCATTTCCGAGAATATCCATAAGATCAATAAGATCCTGCAGATGGACACCACCAAAAAGGCTTTGCGTTATATCGGGGATGAGCCTCAGGAGCTTCCTCAGTTCTTGAAGACGGACAGGGACAACAAGCCGTATCTGGAACTGGACATGGGATCCGGAGAATCGTTCTGGGATTTTCCTAAAACATATTTGTATAATGCGCGTATCTTTATCTATCCGGGAAGTAACCCTGAGAAACTCGAAAAGATCATCATGCAATTCAAACGCACCAACTCAAACGGAGAGATCTTCGTAAGAGAGATGAGAAGGGTGATCAATGCGGATCCGAAAGGACCTCAACTGAGCAGCGAAGGAAAAAGGACTCCTAATAATAACAAGGAGATCAAACTGGAGTACTATTCCAGTTATGATACTGAATTCATTTGGCCGGATACTCCAATGCAACCGATCGGTCCCAGCGTAGAGACTAAATTACACGATGAGACCAATCCACTTCCTTATAATAAACAAAAACAGATTATTGTAACATATAAGAAATATTTGCGCAGAGTGGACAAGAACGTCCGTCATAAACTGAGAGATCTGGAGCTGAACCAGAAGAGATTGATCTCTAAAATGCTGGAGTTTCAGTAAGAACGAGGATCTTCTCGAACGTATCAAAAGAAGAAGGCGGGCTTTGGCCCGCTTTTTTTGTGCCTGTTTCTTAAGTCATTTTCATTCGAAATTGATATTTATCAAAGAGAGGAAAATCTGTGGCAAATTGTCTCTGTCTTCCGTAAAAGCATAACAACCGTTATTACTAAACGCTTTTAAGAAATCTGTAATAGTCTTCCGCTTGCAGCTAACTTGGTTCGGCCCGACAAGAAGAAGGAATATTTCTTTCGTTTTACGTATCCGAAAAGAATGAACTGCATCTAGGCTTTCTTTTTCTGGCTTGCCTTTTCTTTGCGAAAAGGATTCTATTTACCGATGGCTCTTCATTCGGTTTTCGGTAAACTACAGTTCAAACCAGGAGAAGGAGACGTTTGCGTCTTATCCTCTCCCTACGAGTTCGAACCCGCTCTTTCCAGTTTGGGAGCACCGGTAGATCGAGCCCTGAGATCAGGAAAGAGATACAGATTGATCCTTGCCTTTGTTCAAACCGAAGTAGAGATCCGAAATATTGCTTCGATGGTTCCCACTTCCCTCATGGAAGACGGGCTCTTGTGGCTAGCCTATCCCAAAAAGACTTCCAGAAAGTATAATGTATCCATCCATAGGGATGCCGGTTGGGATCCGCTGGGAAAGATCAGCTTCGAAGGGGTCAGACTGATCTCTATCGACGATGATTGGTCCGCACTTAGATTCCGACATTCTTCTTTGATCAAGAATATGGAGAGAGATCCAAGTCTTACCTTGAGCGAAGAAGGCAGACAAAGAACAACCACAGCGAAAAAGAAGACAGCAAAGAAGAAAACCTCGCCTAAGAAAAAGGCCGCACCTAAAAAGAAAGCGGCTCCCAAGAAAAAAGCAAAACCCAAAAAGAAGAAATAAACATTCCGTAAAAACCAAAGACTGATTCAGAGGCTGAATCAGTCCTTATTCGGTCATTTGGTAGGCTAGAAATAAAATTCTTAGAGTTAGGGTTAGTTGGAAGAATCTCTTCGGACAATCAGATCACTGATCACTTTTTCTTCCGTAAGATATTTGCGGTTTAAATAAGAAATGGCGTAGTTTAGGAATTTAGGCACTTCTTTGCCGGCGTCCAAAAGGTCCAGCTTGGTCTGGGTCAATTCGTCCATGGTTGCCAACGCAAGTTTACGCTGGCTCTGATGGGATTCGAACTCGTCCTCTGTCTGTAACTCTATACCTGCCACAGATCAGATTATAGTATCTTATTTGGGATTTTCAAGCAAAAGCGCTGCAACTAGGCTACATAAGATCAGTGCCCGTTACTTTTTTCCCATTCTTTTGCTTTCTCTATTCCTCTCTTCTCATTCACAAAGAAATTGATCAAAAGGGAAATAAAGAAGAAGACAGCGACGACCAAGAACGCATTTCTCAAGACGAATATCTTTTGCAGGATACCGATCGCAAATACGCCGATGGCTGCGGCTAGTTTTCCGGAGAGACCCCAAAGCCCAAAGAATTCTCCGGACTTGGATTCAGGAGCGAATATACCAACGATCGCTCTGCTCGCAGATTGAGTGGAGCCTACCCCTGAGCCGGCTAATGTACCTAAGATCACGAAGACCCATTGGACGGAGATGTCCGCGCCAAGGCCATTGACGAAGCTAGTGATTTCTCGCACGAAATAGATCCCGATCAAACAGAAGATCCAGAATATTAAGGTAATATTAAACGTTTTCTTGGCGCCTATCTTGTCCTGAACAACTCCGAAAAAGATCGCTCCTATCATCGCAAAGAACTGAAGAAGTATAAAGAGAGCCTTTTCCTGGTCCGGAGTGATCTTGATCTCTTGGTTCCCATACAAGAAAGCAAATGCGATCACAATGGCAAGAGCCGCCATAGAGAAGAAGAGAGAGATCAAATAGATCACAAGGTCCCTAAAATATCCCACAGAGCGAAGGGTGGAGACAAGTTGTTTGAAACCGATAGAGAGATATCCTTTCTCATCCGGTCTTTGGGAAATGGGTTGGTATTCTTTCAATAGTAGAAAGGTGGGGATCCCTCCTAAAAGAAAGAAAACTGCGGTCAGAGGTCCCACATATCTTAAGGATTCATAATGTGCTGCGTCCATGGCCGGTACCACAAAGGTCTGGACGATAAATACGGAAAGAAGACCTCCCATATATCCGATCCCCCAAGCATAGCCGGAGATCTTGCCCAATTCCTCCTTGGGACCCAAATGCGGCAAAAAGGAAGAGGCAAAGTTCTCTCCGGAGGCAAAGAAGAAGTTGGATATGATGATCAGAACGAAACCGAGTTCCCAAAGACCTGGGCTGGAGACCAACCATAGGGAGGCGGTGCTGATAATGCAGCTAATATAGCTCCAGAATAAGAAAGTCTTCTTCTTTGCTGAGAAATCGGAAATTGCCCCGAATAAAGGGCCGGTCAAAACCACGAATAGATAAGAAATACATAATGCGAGGCCAAAGAGGAAATTCCCGTCCTCGTAGGGATTCGCTGGATTGGAAGAAATTGGGACGATAACCTCGGCAAAAACCCTGCAATAGATAACGGTTATGATTACGGTAGTGTAACTCGAGTTGGCGAAATCGAACATGCACCATCCGAAAATTTCCCGCAATGGAGCGCGTTTGGTTACTTGCATTCTGAGGCTTCCCTATATGGAATTTCCGAATGAGGATGAGGTTGAAAGTCCGATTGTCAACGAGAAATATGCCTTTAGACCGCAATAGTGACCGATCCTAAAATAGGAAAAAAATTCTCTTGATCCGTTCCTTCTTATCTTTAGCTTTAGGGAAGACTTTCGAATCGGCGTCCAATAAATAGAAGGCTAATGAACTCCTCAGACTTCAGTCAGATAGACCTCAATGCACTGATGCGACCTAGAAAGGTTTGCGTTTGTAACCAAGTCTCGGAAGAAGAGATTGTCGCTTCCATCAAAAGAGGGAACGACACCTTGGGAAAATTAATGAGGGATACCTACTGTTGCACTGGCTGCGGCACTTGCAGAAACAGGGTCATCAAACTGCTTTCCGACACATTGGCTCCTAAGACCCAATGACCTTCCCCTTCCTATTCGTAAATATGGCCATGACCCTGGACGGAAAAGTCTGTCGTCCGGATGGAAAATGGTATGGCCTTTCTTCCCGAAATGATAAGCGAAGAATGGATGAGATCCGCTCGGAAGCGGATGCATTGATCCTGGGCAAGAACAGCCTACTGAACGATGACCCAGTCACTCATCTTCGTTATGTAGAAGCGGAGAAGGAGCCGAGGCCCATTCTTCTCGTACGGAGCGGAACCCTTCCGGAAGATCGAAAAGTATTCCAATTTTCTAAAGTTCCACCTCTCCTATTCTGTTTAACAAAGAACCAAGAAGAAGTAAGAGCCAATCTTTCCGAACTCGCAGAGATAGTTCCGTTACATGGAGAGGACCTAGAGCCCGAAGAGGTCTTGAGTGAGCTTGCCTCTCGAGGATACAAAAAGGTCTTATTAGAAGGCGGGCCTAGGTTGAACGATTCCTTCTTTCGAAAAGACTTGGTGAATCGATTGTATCTGACTCTTGTTCCTTTTATGATCGGCAAATCGGATCTGCCGTCGATCACCGGCGGAGTATTCGAATATTCTGATTTTGATCGAGAGAGTTGGACTCTTACTTCCTGCGAATCCCAAGGGCAGGAAGTCTTTCTCATTTACGATAAAAAAGAAAGTCCTCTCTGACATGCAAGACGCAGATCATTATTTTCACAGATGGATTTCCACGGGAGTCCGGAGCGTTTTGGTACTCTGCTGTATTGTTCTCGTTTATCAACAAACCTTTCCGGAAAAAAGGATCTTATTCCAGGAGAACAAACTCATCTATCTACCGGAGAACCTAGAGTCTGTCCCTTTGGAAAGAGACTGGGTCCGCTTGGACGAACTTCCCCCAGGAAGCTTGGAATACTTGGTAGAAGTGGAAGATTCCAGATTCTACAGACACCAGGGATACTCTTTGGCGGACATACAATCTGCAATTGGACAAACGATCTTATTATTCAGAAAACTAAGAGGGGCTAGCACGATCGATCAACAGTTAGCTCGAACTTTATTTCTTTCTAGGGACAAGACACTGACCCGAAAACTAAGAGAGATCAGGATCGCCCAAAGTTTGGACGAGGAACTGGGTAAGAAAGGAGTCCTAGAATATTATATAAACCTTGTATACTGGGGAAGGGGACTCAACGGGATCTATAAATCCGCAAATTATTACTTCGGAAAATCTCCCGGCGATCTAGAGCTGAAAGAATTCAAGGCGCTTGTTCAGATCTTGAAAAAGCCGGATGCGTATTCCAGGAACGAGGTCCGGTCCTTAGCGGAACAATATTAATTCGGCAATCTCTCTATCTTTTCCACAAGGGCCCAGATCTGTTCCTCCTTAAGTTCCTTGGAGAAAGAAGGCATTGCCTGATTCTTTCCATCTCGGATGGTCCGGAAGATCCCGGCTCTCATCTTATTCCCCCCGAAAAAGAAACCCATCTTCATTCCAAAGGTCCCGAACTTTCTGGGCCCAGGATTTAGATTCGGATCAGGAATACCGTTCGTCCCGTGGCAGGCAGAGCATTTTTGGTTCCAGTAAGAATCTGCGAATGTCTTCAATTCCTGGCTGGGCGCGATGGGTTTTGGGACTTCTTCTTTGGTCTGTCCCGATCCGCAAGTAAGGCAGACAAAAGAAAGAAGGAGAATGAAAAGAGAGAGGAATGATTTCATAATCGGAAAGTCTTTCCTAGATTTTCGGACTGGAAAACTTTTTTTCCCGAGTCTTTTAAAATTAGGACTGTATCGTTAAAAATGGATAGACATCGGGATTCGGCCGGAAATACTGGCTGTAGATTCTCGGTGATTATAGAGAGAGGGTCACACCCGTTCCCATCCCGAACACGGAAGTTAAGCCTCTCATCGCTGATGGTACTGCATGGTTCGCTATGTGGGAGAGTAGGACGTTGCCGGGTTTCTAAGCAATCATCAAAGGCCGGAGTTCTTCCGGCCTTTTTTATTTCTACTCCATCGTATTTGCCTCCGCTTATCAAGATCCAGCCATCCTGCTCCTTGCCGTAAAAATTAGCCGAATCCGGTTGTTTGGTCTCCAACTTAACAATTTCTTTCCAAATCCGTAGTTGGGCTATGCGACTAAATTAGATTTTATGAATGTATTTGCGATTTGGATAACGGATGAATAGCGACTGTTCGAAAAAAAATGGCCCTTCAATAAATTTCTGAAATTTTTTTCCAAAAAATGCCTTAGTTTTATTTTGTCCGCTTGACGAGTGGAAGAGGTGATAGTAGAATTCGGTCCGCTTCCGATACGAGGAACCCAGGAAGCAAGGTTCGATTGGATGGACGAATGTATCTAAGGTTCGGGTTCCTGTTAACGTACTATGGCGGTTGATTCCTGACTGTGCTTGGTCGGGAGGAATTCCCCTCCCGACCCACCTTTTTGCTACGTTTCTATATCATCATTTCAATATATAGTTCGTCCTTTCGGCTTTTCAGCCGGGAAAATCTATTGTAAATATTTTTCCTCAAAACAAATTTCAGGATCGCAAATTCCGAGGATGTACGCATCTTTGTCGCACATATTTCGGTAGGAGCGAACTGAATGTATCGTAAATCGATATATCTTTCCAAATTCGTAGTGAGCCTGCTTTTCGCAGGTCTATTAGTCTTTAACTGGGGACCGATCTCCGCAGAATCCCAATGCCAAGGTCTATCTAAAGGTCAATGCGAGTCCGACTCGGATTGTACTTGGGTTTCCGGTTATTCCAAGCAAGATGGAACGAACGTAAACGCATATTGTCGTGCAAAACCTGGCAAGGCTTCCGGCGAGAGCCATGCGGTCAAAAAGACCAAAAAAGATAAGGAAGAGGATTCCGACGAACACGAGTCCAAAAAGAAATCCAAGAAAGACAAGGATGAGGACGTAAAGGAATCCAAGAAAGCTAAGAAAGAAAAGGATAAAGAAGACGAAGACGATTCTAAGAAGAAGTCCAAAAAATCCAAAAAGGATAAGGATGAAGACGACGATAAGGAATCTAAAAAAGAGAAGAAGTCTAAAAAGTCTAAGAAAGACGACGATGACGATTCCAAAAAGTCTAAGAAATCCAAAAAGAAGAAAAAAGACGACTGATCTTTCCTTCTTCCATTCTTCTTAAACAAAAAGACCGGAGTTAAAACCCCGGTCTTTTTGTTTCATCTATATTCGAAAAACGTAATTATACGTAATCTTCGAGTGGCAAGCAGGAACAAACAAGGTTACGATCTCCGTAGACATTGTCGATCCTTCCCACATATGGCCAGAACTTATGCTCCTTGGTCCAGGGTGCAGGATACGCAGCCTTCTCCCTGGAATAGGCATGGTCCCAAGAATCCGAGATCACCATTGCAGAGGTGTGAGGGGAATTCTTGAGAGGATTGTCTTTCGGATCTGCCTTTCCTTCTTCGATTTCCTTGATCTCGGAATGAATGAGGATCATTGCCTCACAGAAGCGATCCAATTCCTCTTGGGATTCCGATTCGGTAGGCTCTATCATCAAAGTTCCCGGAACAGGGAAGGACATGGTAGGCGCGTGAAAGCCGTAGTCCATAAGCCTCTTGGCAACATCTTCTACTTCGATCCCGCTGGTCTTCTTGAAAGGTCGAACATCTAGGATACATTCGTGAGCTACGAATCCGTTCTTTCCTTTGTATAGGACCGGATAGTAATTCTCCAAACGTTTTGCGATATAATTCGCGTTCAGAATGGCGGCCTTGGTCGCTTGCTCTAATCCTTCGGCCCCTAAAAGAGCGATGTACACCCAGGAGATGAGAAGGATGCTTGCGCTTCCCCAAGGAGCCGCGGAAACAGCGCTATGTTCATTTCCGGTCCCGTTGTTCACGAGAGGATGGCCAGGCAAGAAGGGCTTCAGATGTTCTGCGACTCCGATCGGTCCTACTCCGGGTCCTCCTCCTCCGTGAGGAATACAGAATGTCTTGTGAAGATTGAGATGGCAAACATCCGCTCCGATTGCGGCAGGTCTTGTGATCCCTACCTGAGCGTTCATATTTGCTCCATCCATATAGACCTGTCCTCCGTGCTCATGGACGATCGAGCAGATCTCTTTTATGGATTCTTCATATACTCCATGGGTAGAAGGATAAGTGACCATCAATGCCGCTAGGTCCTTGGAATGTTCTTTTGCCTTGGCCTTGAGATCGTCCAAGTCCACATTCCCTTCGCTATCGCAGGCAACGACCACCACCTTGAATCCCACCATTGCTGCAGAAGCCGGGTTGGTTCCATGTGCGGAGATTGGGATCAAACAAACATTTCTGTCCGTTTCTCCTCTGCTGATATGATAGTTTCGGATCGCAAGAAGTCCGGCATATTCCCCTTGAGAACCCGCGTTTGGTTGTAGAGAGATCCCTGGGAATCCTGTAACTTGAGAAAGCCAAGACTCCAATTGTTGGAATACCGTTCTATATCCTTCTGTTTGGTCCACAGGGGCGAAAGGATGAATATTAGAGAACTCCGGCCAGGTAACCGGGAACATTTCCACGGTCGCATTCAGCTTCATTGTACAAGAGCCTAGGGGGATCATGGAAGTAGTCAGGGAAAGATCCCTAGATTCTAATTTTCTAATATATCTCAACATCTTGGTTTCTGTGTGATGAGAGTTGAAGACCGGATGAGTCAGATACTCTGAAGTCCTGAGAAACTCATTCGGTATGGATATAGATTCCAGAGAAAGATCGATCTTAGTGGATCCGAATACGGAAAGAATATCTTCGAGATCCGAGACCTCTACCGTTTCATCCAATGCTATGGAAATTTTCCCTTTGTCTAAGATCCTAAAATTGATGCCTTTTTGAGTAGCAGCGTCTATATAGCTTTTTGATTTCGCTCCCAGATCTAAGACCAGAGTGTCGAAGAACGGTTTGTTCAGTACTTGGACGCCGGACTTCTCCAGGTTTTTGGCAAGGACCTCTGTCAATCTATGGACCCTAAGAGCGATCTCCTTCAATCCTTTCGGACCGTGATATATCGCATACATTGAAGAAAGAACTGCAAGAAGTACCTGAGCGGTGCAGATATTAGAAGTAGCCTTGTCTCTACGGATATGTTGCTCTCTGGTTTGCAAAGAAAGTCTGAGACCGGGTTTGCCTTGGCTATCCTTGGAAACTCCTACCAATCTTCCCGGCATGTTTCTTTTGAACTCATCCTTGGTAGCAAAATAACCTGCATGAGGTCCGCCGAATCCGTAAGGAAGTCCGAACCTTTGGGAGCTCCCTACTGCAACATCTGCTCCGAATTCTCCCGGGGCCTTTAAGACAGTAAGCGCAAGTAGATCCGCGGCGCAGATCGTAAGGGCTCCTAAGTTATGCGCTAATTGGAAGAAGGATTCGTAATTATAGATTGTGCCTTCTGTCCCTGGATACTGAACTAGGACCGCAAAATAGTCCTCGTTGAGTTCTGCCTGTAGATGATTTCCTACTTTTACTTCGATCCCTAGAGGAAGAGCTCTTGTGCGGACCACATCTATCGTCTGTGGATGGCAAAGTTCTGAGATGAATAATAGTTTGGAAGTCTCATTCTTACGTATTCCGAATGCGAGAAACACAGCCTCTGCGGCAGCAGTCGCCTCATCCAAAAGAGAAGCGTTTGCGATCTCCAGACCGGTCAGGTCCATGATCATGGTTTGGAAATTCAGAAGCGCTTCCAATCTCCCTTGGGAGATTTCCGCCTGGTATGGAGTGTACGCGGTATACCAACCCGGATTCTCCAAAATATTCCTTTGGATCACACCTGGCAGGACGCTGGCTTGGTATCCGGTTCCTATATAAGATCGAAAAAGTTTGTTCTTAGAGGCGATCTTCTTTAGATCTTCTAGGATCCTTCTTTCTGTAGAAGCCTGGGGAAGATCCAAAGGCTGGCTGAGGCGAATGCCTTCCGGAACAGATTTGGAGACCAATTCGTCCAGACTCGCAAGACCGAGAGAGGAAAGCATGTCCCGGGTCTGATCCGGATCCGGGCCGATATGTCGGCGCGGAAAAGTATCTAGAGGGCCTAGTGTATTCTTCATTTCATTCTGTTTGCCGGATTCTTTCCAGGTCGTTGCACTCATTCTATTTTCCTAATCCAATTTGCTAACGAGTTCTCTATAGGATTCTGGATCCAATAGGTTCTCGACTTGAGCCTTATCTATTCCTTTGACTCGGATCATCCATGCTCCGAAAGGATCCGAATTCACTGCAGCCGGATTTTTAGCGAGATTTGCGTTTACCTCGGTTACCTCTCCGCTGACAGGAGCGTATAGATCCTCGGCTGCCTTTACGGATTCTATGGTCCCGAAGGTATCGAATTGCTTAATGGTTTTGCCGACTTTAGGAAGATCCACGAAAACGATATCTCCCAAGGCTCCTTGAGCATAATCCGAAATACCGATTAAAGCCGTATCGCCTTCCACTTTTACCCATTCGTGTTTTTCTGTGAAACGATATCCTGGAGGTGCGTTAGTTACTGCCATTTGTAGATCCTTATATTAATTTTTCCGAATGCTTCCCGGAATAAAAGATTTCGTGAAGACGATTGCAGGTTTTGCCTGGCCTCGAATCTCTATCTGAATGGATTCGCCATGGTTGATCTTGTCGCAATCGATGAGTGCGAGACCGATCCCTTTCTTGAGGCTAGGAGAGAAGGTGCCGGAAGTGGTAATCCCTATTTTCTTTCCTTGAGAGTCCAGGACAGGCATATTCTCTCTGGGAACTCCGGCTTCTTGTAGTTCGAAGCCTACGATTCTTTGGCTGGGACCTTCTTTCTTTTCTTGGATAATATTTTCGTAATTCGGATAGGGAATGGTTTTCTCTTTTACGATCCAGCCGATCCCGGATTGCACTGGGCTACGGCCCTCGTCCAATTCATGTCCGTAAAGAGGATACTTTGCTTCGATACGAAGAGTATCTCTGGCTCCCAAGCCTACTGGTACGAGTCCTTTTTCTTTTCCATGCTCTAAGAGTTCTTTCCAGAGTTTGATCCCAGTCGCGTTGGAGCTGTAGATCTCGAAACCGTCCTCTCCAGTATAACCGGTGCGAGAAAGAATGAGATCTTCTCCATTAAAAGGAAATAGTATAAATTTATAATATCCTATCTTGCTTAGATCGGCCTTGAGATAAGAAGAAAGTATCTCGTCCGCTTTAGGACCTTGGATGGCGATCTGATGCCAATTCGCACTCTGGTTCTCTAATTTCACTCCCGACTTAGGAACGAGTGGCTTTAGATATCCGTAGACTGCATCCACATTGGAGGCGTTCGCACAGATCATGTATTTCTGGTCGTTGAATCTGTAGAGAGTGATATCGTCTACGAGGCCGCCGCTTTGATTGATGATCGCATTGTATTGCACTTGCCCATCCGAAAGAGAAGCAACCGAATTGCAGGTGACTGATTCCAGAAAATCCAGAACGACCTTTGGGTCCCCTTCAAGAAAGATCTCTCCCATATGTGAAACATCGAATAAGCCGGCAGCTTCTCTTGTTGCAGTATGTTCCGCGATGATCCCGGAGTATTGTACGGGCATGTCCCATCCGCCGAAAGGGATCATTTTGGCGCCTAGAGATTTGTGAACCTCATAGAGAGGGGTGGTCTTTGATTGGGACATAAGGGTTTGGGGCCATCATTTCACTGAGGTTCTTTAGGAAAAACATTTTTAGGCCCCTATCTTTCGGATTTGCTTGGGGAAAATAAGAATGGCCCGGACCCTTCTTCCTTACTAGAGATAGCGAGTATCTCTCTTGGATCACTGACGAAATTTGGGCGGTTTATGAAGAATATAATTCGTTTGTAAGACCCACCTGTTATTCTGCAATTTACTCGAAACTTCTTGCAGGGAAGGACTTTGTCTGATAGCAAGTAGGGCCGATCCAATTTAAAAGAATTCCCGGAGGGGGAATGAACCCGAAAATAGTGAAGAATATACAGATAACTCTGATCTCCTTCTGCTTGGCCCTATTAGGGATCTCTTGCGGAAGCACCGCCGAATATAAGATCGCATACAAGAAACCGGAAATCGCGTCCAAAACAAGAGGCTTGGTCGCAGGAGTTTCCAAGGTGGACCTAACACCGCCACCCGGCTTGCCGTTAGCAGGTTATTCTAAGCTTGCCGAAACAGAACAAGGCTTTAGGACACGCATCTATGCCAGGATCTTCTATATTAAAAAAGATGCAAATGAACCGGTTGTATTGATCCAAAGTGATCTATTGTCCGGATCCTTATTGATCCATCATTTGCTTGCGGAACGCTTAACTGCGAATACTGATATTTCCTTCGGTGGGATCATGTTCGCCGGAACTCATACTCACTCCGCGCCTGCGAATTTTTACGACAACGATTTCTACAATGAATTTGCCTCCAATAAACCTGGCTTCGATAAGGCTTGGACTGAATTCGTACTGAACCGTCTTACGGCAGGAGTAGAAGAAGCATATAAAACCGCAAGGCCCGCTAAGATCGCTTCCGGAAAGACCATTGTTTGGGGACTGACCCGCAATCGTTCCTTGGATGCGTACAGGGCGAATCAAAACTCTGGCTTCTCCGAATTAAAGCCGGAGATCCAATACCAAACTATCAATCCGGAACTTATCATGATCCGAGTGGATGCTCAGGACAAGGACGGAAGATTCAAGCCTCTCGGAGCCTTCTCCACTTTTTCGGTACATGGGACCACAGTTCCCGATTCTACGGAAGTCACGAATGCGGATGTGTTCGCGTATCCGGAAAGAATGGTAGAAGCCAAGATCCGTAAGGAATACAAGCCAAGCTGGGAACCGATCCATGCTTTGAATAATTCCACTCACGGAGATAATTCTCCGGATTATAGGGATGGAATGCAGGGCTTTATCGAATCCAGAAGGATCGGAGAAGCGATCGGTCAGAGGGCGGCGGAACTCTTTGATTCCTTGCATTCTTCTTTGAGCGGTGATGCAAATCTTTCTTTCAATACGAAAGAAGTGGACCTTTACGAAAACAATAAGATAGGAGATGCAGAAGTATGCGATCGTCCTTATGTGGGGACCGCTCTTACGGGAGGAGCGGAAGACGGACAAACCCCTGTTCTCAATTGGCTTCCTTTCTTTGCAGAAGGTTGGCCTAGATGGTTTTTTACCGGAGGCTGCCAAGGCCATAAGAGAATTGTAGGATTCAAATATCTACAGCCGATCGTACTTCCAAAGGCAAAGTTCCCGCACAAATTACTTCTACAATCTGTGAGAGTCGCGGATACATTGCTCTTACCTGTGCCTTTTGAGGTTACGAAGGAATCCGGAAGAAGATTCATCGAGGCCTCTTTACAAGCAGGAGCTTCTTCCGTAAAACACGCATCCATCATCAGTTGTGCAAACGGTTACTTCGGATACGTGACTACACCGGAAGAATACACGCGCCAACATTACGAAGGCGGTCATACACTCTACGGACCAGGTACCCAACCTTTCTTACAAGCTCACTTGGTGGACCTGACCAAGAACCTTCCTGCTGCCGGAGGAAAAGAATCCTTTCCTTCTTCTTGGAAGTATGATTTGGACAGATCCGATCGTTATCCGGAAGCCAAGTCTGCAGAAGGCAAAAGAGAAGTGATCGATCAGCCGGAACTCATTCTCGCAGAAACCAATATGGAAAAATATTGGGTATTCAAATACAAAGATGTGGGAGCTTCTCAGATCTCTTTGCATGAGAGCTTGGTTTCCATTGAATCTAAGGAAGAAGGCGGAGAATGGAAGGAGTTAACTCGAGACGGAGAAGTCGTGAACGATAAGGGAGTGGATCTAGAAGTAAAAAGGGATTCTAACTCCGGTAAGGGAATGGCTGTATATGAGATCCGTTGGTACAATCCGGAACAGTATGCCAAACGCAAGTATAGATTTGTGATCCAACCTAGAGGAAATCAGCCTAAATTCGTTTCTCCTGAGTTCTGAACCGTTCCAAATTCTCTCCTAAACTCTTTTTAGTTGACAAAGAGTTCAGAAGAGAGATATTTCAAGGAGTTGTCGGAAATACATTTCGACAACTCCGATTGATACGATAGACGATCCTTCGTTTTTCGTCCCACCTCAACCAGTCTTGCATTCACCGTATTGGTCCAAGACAAAGATCCAAACTAAAACTAAGAACGGGCCTTCTATGTTTCATAGAGAACCCATATTCTATTTAAGGAGAATCCTTGTGCATACACTAAACCAAAACTTCAGAACTTTGAAACGATTCTTATCCGCGCTCTTTCTCTTAGGAATGAGTTACTCGACCCAAGCTCAGACCCTAACCTATGGACCGGTGATCTCTTTAGAACAAGCCAAGAAAGTATTTGCTGCAGCCGAAGCCGAGGCGAAGAAGAACCAGTGGTTGATGACGATCGCGATCGTTGACTCGGGTGGGAATTTGGTGCTCCTGCAAAGAATGGACAACGCGAATATAGGAACAGTAGAGATCGCAAGAGGAAAGGCGACTACCGCAAATAATTTCAAGAGACCAACTCGATCCTTGGAAGAAGCGGTAGAAAAAGGAGGGATTGGACTGAGACTCTTAGCAGTGCCGGGAGTATTTCCATTAGAAGGTGGAGAGTTAATCCTCTTGGATGGCAAGATCATCGGAGCGATCGGAGTCTCAGGAGCTCAATCCTTCCAAGACGGACAAGTTGCTAAAGCAGGAGTCGCTGCCCTTACCGCAAAATAAGCCGTAAGAAGACGATCTTTTTCCCTTTGCGAGAAAGCGCTGTCCCGAACTCTATCCGTATGGATTGGAAAATCTCCAGGTTCAAAGCGGGACAGCCTCGCAGATGGGAATTCCTACTTCCTCCCGGAAGCGCGAAAGAAACCGAGGCGCTCTTAAAAACCATCGTTTCCGATCCCTTTCTTCCGAGGACACATGTTCCCGAATTCAAGGTCTTTCCCGAAAAATTCATATTAGAAAAAACGAATTTTCGTCAGGCGCTAGAAGTATTGGCGAGAATTCCCTGGATCCGGGATTTCAGGCTCAATCTGGGAAAATTTTATTTGGATGGGGAATTCTCTTTTGATGGGCTATTGGAGCAGATCAAAGCCTCTAAGCTTCTGCCTGAAAATTGGGGAGTTCGCTTTCATCCGCAAGTACGAGGAAGAGCGGAGGTCTCCAGAGAAGATCTACAGTCGCTCTGGGAAGATTCGTATTCGGAACCTTCTTCTGAAAAGGAGAAACAGACGGAGCTGAACGCTTTGATGGTCGGAGAAGATTTGGTGCTTTCGATCAGTCTTGCGGGAGAGCCATTGTTCAAGAGAGGGAATTTTTCTCCTCTTTCTAAATCCGCTCCCATGAGAGAAGACAGTGCAGTATTTCTTCTTTCTCTCTTGGAGAAGAAGAGCCCGGATCCGGATGCGATCTTTGTGCCCTTTGCCGGTTCCGGCACCTTTGTTTGGGAATCGATTTCCTTACTAAATGGTCTCAGTTTTCCCCATTATGATCGCAGCTACTTGTTCCAAGATCTAGAAGAGTTTCCTTCTCCCACTTGGGAATTCTTGAAAAAGAGACTTTCCGAAATAAGATCGGATCTAAGCCTTAGGGTTTGGTGGAACGATCTAGAAGAAGATGTTTGTTCCTATTTGGAAGAAAGAGGTTCTCTATATCAGAAATTTATAAAGTCTTTGGGAACGAATGCAAAATTGATGATAAGCGGAGAACTCGGGGACTTCTTCTCCTTCTCGCCTAAGGAAGTCTGGAATTCTATGGGTAGCCCTAAAAAGATCTGGATGCCTCTCAATCCTCCGTACGGACTTAGGATCAAGAACGGATCGAATGCAGGTTTGTATAGGCGGATCGCAGAAACATTGAAGGAATGGTGGGCCTTGCCGACCGATATCTCCGGTTTTATTCTTTGTCCTGACGAAGAGTCTTGGTCTGTTTTTCAAAAAAGCATCGGCAATAAATTAGAAACAGTTCATATTACTCATGGTGGTATCGATCTGCGAGTGGTATTCTTTTAACCTCAGTCTAGTTTTACGTTCGAGATTGCTTCGTAATTCCCTATACTCTCGGCGGAAAAGATCCCTAACTTGTATTTTTTTCGGTGACAAATTCCTTCGATCGGTTCCTGTATTTCCAATTCAAAAAGGAGTTCTAGGAATTATTAATATGAATCGGATCTTTTCGTTATTTATCGTTTTCGTTTTAGCAACAGGTTCTTTGACCGCAAAAGTAAAAACCCAAGTAATAGAGTACAAGCAAGGTGATACAACCTTAGAAGGTTTCGTCGCTTATCCAGAAGGAGCAAAAAACGCACCCGGGATCGTGCTCGTTCACGACTGGATGGGGCTCGGAGAGAATACTAAGATGAGAGCCGAGCAATTGGCTGCATTAGGTTATGTTGCTTTTGCCGCGGATATCTACGGAAAAGGAAATCGTCCCGGAAATATGCAAGAGGCTTCTAAGCTCGCCGGAACTTTCAGAGAAGGGGACCGTAAATTATTAAGGGCCAGGGCCCAGGCTGCGTTAGACGCATTAAAGTCTCAGAAAGGTGTGGACCAAGATAGTTTGGCTGTATTAGGCTATTGCTTTGGCGGGACCACCGCTCTAGAATTAGCAAGAAGTGGTGCGCCATTAAAAGGCACTATTAGCTTTCATGGTGGACTTTCCACGAATAAGACCGAGGACGCCAAGAATATCAAAGGAAAGGTCCTGGCACTTCATGGTGCGGACGACCCGTTTGTGAAGGCGGATGAGGTCGCAGGCTTCCAAGATGAAATGAGAAAGGCTGGAGTAGACTGGCAATTCGTTTCGTACGGTGGAGCGGTCCATTCCTTCACGATCAAGGAAGCTGGAAACGACAACTCCAAAGGCGCCGCATACAATGAAAAAGCGGACAAACGTTCTTGGGCGGAGCTAAAGAATTTCCTGAAAGAGATCTTCCCAAGATAAATCATATCCGGACGGGAAGGAAAACTTCCCGTCTTCGGCTTCTATTCTTTCTTTTAGCGATCGAAAGAATTCCGTAAGGGGAAATTTTTTTCTTTTAGGATAGTAAAAGAAGAAGCAAAATGCCCTCATGATTCGCTCCGTTTATCGAGTCGATACCAAGGGTTCCCTGGATTCCTTAGAGAGAAGGGATGAGGAACTTCCTCCACCAGCAGACAACGAAGTAACTGTAGAGATCCGTGCCATCGGATTGAACTTCGCGGATATTTTTGCCATCCAAGGATTGTATAGTGCGACTCCTAAAGGCTCCTTTATTCCGGGTCTGGAATATTCAGGCAGAGTGATCGCAGTCGGAAAGAAGGTGAAACACTTTCGAAAGAACGACAAGATCATGGGAGTCACTCGCTTCGGGGCATATACGGACTATATCAATATAGATTCCAGATATGTCTTTCCTCTTCCTTCCAGATGGAGCTACGAACAAGGCGCCGGTTTTTTGGTCCAAGGGCTGACTGCGTATTATGCTCTTCTTCCCTTAGGCGATCTGAAGAAGGGACAAAACGTTTTGATCCACAGTGCTGCCGGTGGAGTGGGGATCTACGCGAACAGGATCGCAAAGAAATTCGGTGCCTGGACTTTAGGAACTGTAGGAAATCATTCTAAGATCTCTCTCTTGGAAAAAGAAGGATACGATGCTTGGATCATCCGTTCTTCTCGTTTCCCGGAAGAATTGAAATCCGCTCTCGGCGGAAGGGAACTGAACTTAGTATTAGAATGCATAGGTGGCAAGATCTTCAAGGCAAGCTATGAAACCTTGGCTCCCATGGGAAGAATGGTAGTCTATGGTTCTGCTTCTTTTATGAGCCAAGGAGATAGAGTGAATTGGCTCACTCTGGCTTGGCGTTATCTTACCCGTCCTAAAGTGGATACATTGGAGATCGTTTCGGATAACAAAGCAGTGCTTGGATTTAATTTGATCTGGCTCTACGAAAAAGTGGATGAATTAACCACTCATCTGAAAGGTTTACTAAAATTGAATTTGGATCCTCCTCATATCGATTCCGTATATCCTTTCGTGGATCTTCCCGACGCAGTTCGACATTTCCAAACGGGGAATACTACCGGTAAAGTTGTGATCTCAGTCGATCCTGTTAAATGACGAACCTAATCCAAGTGTCGGAACTTTCTTCTCAATTGAAACGATCCAAAGAACGTTTCGAGGAATATCTGGAGAAGGAAGCGTATCCTCAGTTCCAAAAGGATTCCACTCCCGAGCTTGCGGATGCGATGGAATACAGCCTAAGAGCAGGCGGAAAAAGATTAAGACCGATCCTAGTCTTTGCTTCTTACGGAAAGATAGACAAAGACTCTTTAGCCATCGGCGCTGCATTAGAATTCATTCATACATACAGCTTGATCCACGACGATCTTCCTAGCATGGACGATGATGATTTTAGAAGAGGCAAGCCTTCCCTTCATAAACAATTCTCCGAAGCGACCGCTATTCTTGCAGGGGACGCTTTGCAAGCATACGCGTTCGGTTGGTTGTCTCGGGTAGAAAGCACAAATCAGAATCTACACAAGGATCTTCTTTCTCTTTTGGCAGAAGGTGCCGGAGCTCCTGGAATGGTTTCCGGACAAATGTATGATCTACTTTTGGAAAGAAATCCTTCTTCTTTATCCGGAAGTAAAGAAGAGCTTCTTGTCAAAACTCATAGAATGAAGACTGGGGCCTTAATAGGAGCTTCCTTTCTGATGGGAAACCGTTTGCGGGCCGATTTTCAGACGAGAGCAAAAACAATAGGCGAGTACGGAGCCAAGTTAGGTTTGTTATTTCAGATCACAGATGATATTCTGGATATAGAAGGAACCAAAGAAGACTTAGGAAAGACCCCCGGCAAGGACAATAGGTCGGGCAAGATCACGTATCCTTCTCTTTATGGGATGGACGTTTGCAAGAAGATGGTGCTGACCCTTGTCGCTGAACTGGAAACCTTGGGATCGGAGATCGATAGTAGTTCTAAGGACTCGCTTGAATTCACAGACTTCTTCGTTTCCCTACCCGCGAACATTGGCAAAAGAAAAAATTAGACTAGATGAGCTGCTGCTTAAGAAGGGTCTTGCAGAAGATATTGCAAAGGCCCGCAGCCTGATCTTATCCGGTTCCGTTCTTGTGAATGATAGAATGGTGGATAAGGCAGGACTTTCCTTCCAAGAATCGGCGGAGATACGGATTCGAGATATCATTCCTAAATATGTGAGTCGCGGAGCTTACAAACTCAAGTCTGCGATCGAAAAATGGGACTTAGATATAAAAGGAAAACTTTGCTTGGACTGGGGAGCTTCCACAGGAGGTTTCACTCAGGTCCTATTGGAAGAAGGAGCCGAATTCGTTTTTGCATTCGATGTAGGCTACGGCCAAATGGCTTCCAAGGTAGCAATGAATCCCAGGGTCATTGTTCGAGATCGCTTCCATATCAAGGATACGAGCTGGGAACTTTTAACGGAACTTTGGTCCCAAAAATCCGAGCAAGAATTCCCCAGAGAGATCTTCTTAGTTGTGGATCTGAGTTTTATTTCTCTGGAAACAGTGCTTCCTACAGTTGCAAAACTAAAACAAGAAAGACCTTCTATAAATTGGAAAGTGGTAAGTCTTTTCAAGCCCCAATTCGAAGTAGAGTCTAGATATTTGGACAAAGGAGTTTTAAGAAATCCTTATGTTCGATCTCAGATACTTCGGTCTTTTATTCGTTTTCTAAGAAAGCAGATCGGTGGGAAATTTATAGGAGCGGGGGAGTCCCCGATCGCCGGGAGAGATGGCAATCGGGAAATCCTGGTTTACTGGACGCTATGACGCTTTCTTAACCGAAGGTTGCGTTTAGTGCCATGGAGAATCTGGAACCGAAGCTCGGCTTCTTTGCCTTTCCATCTACTCGAACAAACTCATAATCTTTCGAACGAAGGAAGAAGGTCCTTGCCTTAAACTCGAATGTAAATCCGGGCCATAAAGTGGTATTTCTACCTGTGCTTGTATTGTACCAGCTTACGCAACCTCCGGTGGTCCAAACAGAACGACTGAGACGGTCTTGGATCTCAGCGTTAAATCGGTCTTGTACATCTTTTCGGACATCCATGAATTTTATATTCTTCTTACGAAGATAACGAATTCCTTGCAGAGCGTATTGCACTTGGGATTCGATCATCAGGATCATAGAACTATGGCCTAAACCTGTATTCGGTCCCACGATCATAAAGAGATTCGGAAAGCCCGAGATAGTTGTCCCAAGATACGCTTCCGCTCCATCTTCCCAAGCATCCGAAAGTAATTGGCCGTTCCTCCCACGTATCTCAAAAGGGGAGACCGCTTCTGCTGCTTGGAAGCCGGTCGCGAAGATGATCGCATCTACCTTGTGTTCCTTTCCATCCTTAGTCTTGACGCCGGAAGCTGTGATCTCTTCGATCCCGTCTGTGACCAGCTCGACATTCTCTCTATTCAAGGCGGGGTAATAATCGTTGGAGAGAAGGATCCGTTTACAACCAATCGTATACGTCGGAGTTAGTTTCTGCCTTAATTCCGGATTTGGAATACTCTTTGCGATGAAATTCTTTGCAAATTTCTCTATGATCTTCATAAGCTTCGGATTGATTGCAAATGCGATCACTCCGATCTCGTTGATCCAATAGATCGCTTTTCGGAACAACCAACGAAGAGGAGGAATGAATTTAAAGATCCCTTTTACGGAACTTCCGATCTGTGCATCCGGTTTCGGAATGATCCAAGGAGGAGTTCTCTGAAAAAGTTTTAAGGTACCCACGATCGGAGCGATGGTAGGTACGATCTGGATCGCACTCGCTCCTGTTCCGATCACTGCTACCGTTTTTCCTTCCAAGTTATAATTATGATCCCACTTTGCAGAATGGAATTTTGCGCCTTTGAATGTATCGATCCCTTTGATATTCGGAAGAACTGGACGGCTCAAACCACCGGTTCCACTTACAACCGCCTTTGCTTTATATACTTCTCCGTTAGCAGTGCTGATCTCCCAGATCCCAAGTTTCTCGTCGAAGCGGGCCCCGTTCACCTCTACATTCGTGCGAATATGAGATCTGATTCCGAAGCGATCGGTGCAATCGTTCATATAATCTAGGATCTCTCTTTGAGGACCGAATAATCTGGACCAATTCGATTTGGGAGCAAAGGAGAAGGAATAAAGGTGAGACTGTACGTCGCAGGCAGCACCCGGGTAGGTATTTTCTCTCCAGGTCCCTCCTACACCATTCCCTTTTTCTAAAATAACAAAAGATCCTATTCCCGCCTTCTTTAGTCGGATCCCCATACAGAGTCCTGCAAATCCGGTCCCAATGATGAGAACATCTAAAATCTTTTCCGCTTGGGCTGTTTGATTCACGCTCGGTCTTTCTAATGTTTGAGCTGTCATTTTGATTCTCTCCTCTACAGATCTTATCCGAAACAGTTTGCCTCGGGTTTCGCTTGGAATAGAGAATAACCGGTTTCTTTCAAGCGATCGTCCGATCTTAGGATTTCCGACCGAAAATCGAATGCAGATTCCGGAATAGACCAGTATGTTTTCTTTCGGAATGACATTTCCGCATCCCTACTTAGAAAATCCCTAAAAATGAGAACCACTTTTCCTATTACGAACCCGTGATATAAGAGCGAAAGGCTTGAAACAATCTAAAACGGAAGGTATCGTAATGCCAACAGAGGAAATATTCGTCGTTCCGAAGGAATTAAGGAATAGCCTGGGAGAAGAAGGAACGGAGGCCCTAGTCGGTTTCCTGAACCAAACCCAAGCAGGAGGCAGGAAATTCATGGAAGAAACGATCTCCGAAAGATTCGAGAGAAGACTCGTGGAGGAAACCGGTCAACTCCGTTTGGAACTTCGAGAAGAAACAGGAAAATTGCGTATCGAACTTCGAGCCGAAGCTGCAAAACTTCGAAGTGAAATGGCGGATTTGAAATTGGAAATAAAACAAGAACTGCAAAGCGAAGTAGGAAAACTCCGACAAGAATTAACTGATTTTAAGCTCGAAGTAAAAGAAGAATTTAAAAGAGTATGGATCGCGATCGCGGAATTAAGAGCGGAAATGCATGCAGGATTTGCAAAGATCCAAGAACAATTTACGGAAGTATATAAAGAACTCGCTGAAATCCACAAGTCGATCAATAACCAAACCAAATGGATCATCGCCGGAATATTTGGCGCTGTGCTTCCAATCTATTTAGCACTCATCAAATTAATATTCCAATGAATAAAAAAACCCCGGTTTTGAAGCCGGGGTTTTTTCCTACATTGAATAAAAGAGAGGGATTAAGGGCGAACCGAAATCACTTCGTCTTTGTTAATCAAAGCAACGATGTGTTTGTATTCAGGAGAATCCTTTCCATATTTCAACTCGGTAGCTCTTAGAAGGTGAATGTTCTTCTTGTGACGGAATTTGAACATTTGGTCTTCGCTCGCTCCACCGTATTTCTTGATCATGTTTTCTTCGAAAGCGTAGCAGCTTGCAAGATACTTGTGAGCTGGGTATTCTTTCTCATTTTCATTAACCTCGATGTAGAGTTCCAGTATAGGAATACACTGAGGTAAGTTTTGTAGATCGTATTCGGTAACAATCCAAGATCTATATACATCGGAGAGAAGTCTTTTAAACTCGGCACGCTCACGCAAATCCGGGTTTTTGATCTCGTCCAAGTGGTTGATAGCCTTGGTGAAATAATTCAATGCTTGTTGTTTAGCTTCCAGTTTTTGACGGGAAACGACGCGATCCTCGCGAGCTTTACGGTCGACTTTTTGCCAATACCATTTCTCGTCTAAACGCTTCTTCTCCGCCTCTTCTTTACGGTACTGTTCAACAGCTTCCCTCATCTTGAGGACGGTATTCACTCCGGATTGATAGCTAGTTAGGGCCAGGCGGAACTTGTTGTTCGCGAAAGCCTTAGAAAGCTGATGGAGTTCTTGGAAGTTTTTGTCGTAACCTTTGAAGTCAGGGTTCTTCCAGATCGCTTCCTGCTCCTGGATCTCTTTTTTACGTTTCTTAGCTTCTTCCGTCAGATTCTTGTCGTCATCTTCCGGAACTAGCTCGCCTTTTAGCAGTTCGTCGATCTTATCGGCTGCTGCCTTGGCATCCGTAGTGTCCTGCCCCCCGCCTTGTTGGTTCTGTGCGAACAAGGAGAGGTTGAGTCCGACCACGGTCAGAAGAACGAATATAGTCTTCATCACCTTCATAGTGCTCACACCTGTGCCTTCTCTATTCAAAGATAGGATTTAGAAAGAGGACGGCAAAGTCCTTTTCTTCTGTTTAACTATCGGTTACCTATCCGCGGATATAAACCCGGATTAGAAAAAATTTCCCTTTTTTATTGAATAAGCGACATAAACGTCCAATCTTTTTTTGCGGCCATTTTTAGGGAAAATCGATAGTTTTCCGCCTATTCATTCCCCGAAGGATTTTCGGAAAACTCCTCCAGGATCGCTTTAGAAGGAGAACTTGTCAGCAGATTTTTATGATCCTTCGGAAATGGAGAAATTGCAGATTTCTTTCTTTCTCTTCCTTCCCTTTCTCGCAGTTTGGACTCAAAGCATGAACTTAAAAAATTTAACTCCGATCCGAGAAGGTTCTCCTACTTGCAAAATTTGTGAAGGAGTGGGTTTTCTTTTGGAAGAGAACGTGAAAAATTCCAGTTCGGGGGTTCTTGTGCTTTGTTCCTGCGTGGGCGAGTCCTGTCCCTGCGGAGGTAAGGCTCCTTATATGGTGTATGATGAGAGCCAGAACAAAATGCTTCCTTGCGTTTGTCATGACGCAAGAATCGAGTTGGGAGGCATTGAATTCCTGGTAAGAAAAGCAGGTATTCCTCCTCGTTACAAATACAGGACCTTAGATAGAATGGACTTAAATGTCGATGCACCGGGCAAAGACGGGTTCGTTATCGCTCATAATTGGGCCCACGATCTTATACGTGATTGGGGAAAGGAAGGGATCAAGCCGGAAGGCTTGTATCTTTGGGGAGGGACCGGATCCGGAAAAACCCTTCTTGCCTGCGCCATTTTAAATGAATTAATCCTTCGATATGGGACTGAGTGTAAATACGCAAAGATCAATCGGGACTTTCTTTCTACGATCCGAGATAGCTATCAGAAAGAAAGCGAGCTTCATGGGATGGAACAGACCATCAAGAAACAATTCACTGATGTAGAAGTTCTAGTCCTGGATGATTTCGGCGCTAACAAAGAATCGGATTGGGCAAATTCCCAATTATACGATCTAATTGATTCCAGGTATGAAGAAGAAAAACTAACGATCCTTACTTCCAATATTTCTCCCGTTGAATGGAAGGATAAAGCGGAAGGAAGGATCTTTTCTAGACTGATGGAGATGGCACATCCTTTGCATTTGGATTGCCCGGACTATAGGCTTATTCATTCGGTTTATAAGGTGGAATAAATGGGATCCAAAGAACACATTTCTATTCTTTCTCTCGGCACTAATTTGGGAAAAAGAGAAGAATATCTGAAAGATGCAGTTCTTAGGATAGGGGCTCATCCGGAGATCAAGATCCTGAAGCAAGGTACTCCGATGAATACGGAAGCGTTAGAAGTAACGGACCAACCCGATTTTTTAAATCAACTCCTAAAGATCTCAACAACACTAGCGCCGAAAGTTTTGTTAGAAGTATTGCTCAATATCGAGAATGAAATGGGTCGTGTTCGCACAAGGGACAAAGGACCTAGGATCATCGATATAGATATTCTCACATATGAAAAGATCAGATTGCATGAGAAGGGATTTCATCTTCCTCACCATAGCTTATTCACTCGTCCTTTTATATTAGAACTTTTAGATGAACTTGGAGAATCTTCTGTGATTGAGGATTTTCCTGCTCCCTCGGAGGAATAAAATGAGAGACGTCAGTAAAATATTCCCGAAAGGACAGAAGCCTCTCGAGAAGAAGATCTCGGTCCTTACTTGCTACGATTTCATGCTCGCTCGGATCCTAGAGGATTCCGGTGTGGATTGTATTTTGGTGGGTGACACTCTCGGAGTCGTTTTCCAAGGACAGCCTACCACCTTGCCGGTCACATTGGATGAAATGATCTACCATGCGAAGGCAGTTCGAAGAGGAGCTCCTAATACATTTATCACTGTAGATCTTCCTTTTTTATCCTACCAAGTATCGATCGAGGAAGGGATCCGATCCGCCGGAAAAGTAATGAAAGAAAGCGGATGCGACGCGGTGAAATTCGAGGGGGGAGGTCCTGAGATCCTGGAACTCATCTACAAATTAGAAAGGATCGGTATCCCTGTAATGGGACATATAGGTCTCACTCCTCAGTCCGTAAACGTTCTGGGTGGCCATAAGATCCAAGGTAAGGCCGAAGAAGATAAGGCTCGTTTGCTAAGCGAAGCCAAAGGGATCTCGGATGCCGGAGCCTTCTCCATTGTTTTTGAATTAATGCCTTCTGCTCTTTCGAGAGATATCTCCGCAGCGGTTCCGATTCCTACCATTGGAATTGGAGCTGGGGCTGATACGGACGGTCAGGTCCTAGTTATTTACGATTTTCTGGGACTGAACAAGGGCTTTCGTCCTAAGTTCTTGAAAACTTATATGAACGGGTACGAAGAAGTCTCGGGTGCAGTCAAAAATTATATTCAAGAAGTGCGAAATGGAAGTTTTCCGGGGCCGGAACATTCTCATTAAATCTCTTTTCTTGTGGATTTCTTGACGTTCCGTGTGTAACCGAAAGGCTGGAGAGAGAATCGATCCTGATTCGAAAATCTTCGAAAGAGAGGAGAAAGCGGCTACGTGGACATAGTAGAACTCGAGAAAGGATACCCGGAAACCGAAGCAAAAATAAAGGCTCTCGCCACCGAGTGCGGAAATGCGACTGAGATCATTCGCGGAGCCGTAGTCTCGGACACGATTCATTTTATTGGGGATACTCGTAAGATCTCCGACAAAGAAGGTTACGTGAAGGAACTTCCGGGCGTAACTAGAATCTGGAACGTATCCCTTCCTTACAAAAATATTGCACGTACTGCTGCCGGAAAGAATGGCGAAGTGGTTCATAGAGAGAACCGCATTGTAGAAGTTCCCGGCAAAGATGGACTGGTCCGTAAATTCGGAACAGGGAAACATATCTTTGTGGTCGGTCCTGATTCTCCTCAGACCTACGAACAGACTATTACTATCGCTAAGCAAGCCGTTGAACTCGGAAAGAAATACGGGATCCTGGACCGGATCATTTTTCGAGGTGGTGCTTTCAAACCTAGAACTCGTCCGACGGATTGGAGAGGAATGGGTTGGGACGGAATTAAATTACTCGATCGAGTAAAAGAAGAAACCGGACTTCCTTATGTGACCGAGGTCATGGACCATACCATGGCGGAAGAGGTTTCCAAGCATGCGGATATGATCCAGATCGGAACTCGTAACGCGCAGGATTTTGAATTATTAGAAGCAGTTGGGCGGACAGGCAAACCTGTGATCTTGAAAAGAGGTTTCGGGAACGAAGCGATCGAATGGTTCTCCGCTGCAGAATACATTGCTAATCAAGGAAATTTGAATATAGTTCTTTGCGAGAGGGGAGTAAAAACTCTTTTCATCAAGGAAGGATATTGCCGAAATACTCCCGACTTGAATGTGATCACTCATGCAAAGAACCAAACGATTCTTCCTGTGATCTTCGATCCGAGCCATGTTGCGGGAGACGATAAAATCGTGGTTTCGAACCTTCTTGCATCCCTTCCTTTCAATCCGGACGGATCGATCACGGAGACATTGCACGAAGAAGGATTCCGTAAAGAGCAAATGTGCGATGCGGCTCAAGCACTTCTCATGTCTTTATATGAGAAGACTGTCGAAGCAATTCTTACTTACGAAGAAAAGATCAAACCTATCACAGATAAGGTGGATTCTTATTTTTTGGAACGTAAAGGGAAGAAGTGATCTTCCCTAATTAGGGATTTGAGATCTTAATCTGGAAATTTGGGAGCCAGTTCCTGTTTGGTCTGCTCCCAAAGGCTTGGAAGCTCCTCGCAAAGTTTTACGGTAGCATCCATATTGCCCGCTTTCAAATTCGATTCTGCTTCCGTTACTGTCTTTTGCATTCCTGCCAATCCAAAGTTGGCGGCAACTCCCTTGGTCTGATGAAGTTCTGCTTGCAGTTCCTGGGCCTTTTTCTCGATTGCAAAAGTCTTAATATTCTCTAAACGACTGTTCATGTTCTTGCGAAGTGAGCGAACCATATCTTCCAGCCATATTCTGTCATCTTCGTCATCACCTTGTTTGAGTGAATCTAAACGAGACCAATCTATCAGCATATTTCTCTCCTTTCCGAACCGCGTTTGGCAAACAGACTTCGCATAGGAAAATTCGACCGGATTTCGGATCGATTACCGACCCCAATTATTTCTAGCTTGAATAAAAAATCCACGTCGATTTTCGTATTATCGAAGATTTAAGAGGCGAAACTTAATGAAAATTCACCCAACAGCCATAGTCGATTCTAAAGCAGAATTGCACGAATCCGTCGAAGTGGGAGCATATTCCATCATAGAGAAGGATGTGGTAATCGGCGAGGGAACAGTGATCGAGACCGGAGCGAGAATTTTCGCAGGAACTCGGTTCGGCAAATTTAACAAAGTTCATCACGGAGCCGTGATCGGAGTAGGGCCTCAGGACTTAGGATTCGATCCGAACACTGCGAGTAAAACTATCATCGGCGATAATAATACGTTTAAGGAATATTCCAATATTCACAGAGGAACGAAGGTAGATTCTCCTACAATCATCGGAAACAGGAATTACGTTATGGGGAATGCTCACGTGGGCCACGATTGCATTCTAGGAGACGACAATATTTTAACTCACGGACTAGTGCTTGCAGGACATGTGACAGTAGGGAACAAGGCCTTTATCTCCGGCTTGGTTGCAGTTCACCAATTCTGTTTTGTGGGAGACTATGCGATGATCGCAGGTTGTTCCAAAGTAGTTCAAGATGTTCCACCCTATGCGACTGCAGACGGAAATCCTTGCTCCATCATCGGATTGAATACAGTGGGATTAAAAAGGGCAGGATTCTCTCCCGAACTTCGCACTGCGATCAAGAATGCGTATAAGACTATCTATCATTCCGGAATGAATTACAGAGCGGCTTTAGACGAGTTGGAAAAACAATCCAATAATCCTAAGGAAGTTTTGGACATTATCAAATTCTTTAGGAACAGCGATAGAGGAGTGATGAATCACAGATAATCCTCGCTCCGAAGTATTTTAGAATACTCATTTGAAGAAGACCGGAAGTCCTTTAAAAAGGATCCGGTCTTTTTTATTTGATCCTTTCGCAGTCCGGATTGATCGAAGTCACATATTCTAAGGGAAGGTTTCCCAGAACTTCGGAGCCTTGGAACTTACCGGTAAGTTTCAATTGGCCGTTTTTATATGCATTTACCCAATCTTTTTGGAATCGATTGGCGAGAGGGGCATAGGACCAATGCCATTTTTCCTCGTTGTAGCCTTTATTCCCTCTATCTTGTTTAGGAGTGTAGGGTTGGCAGAATCCGAATTTATGGGCATTCTGTTTCATCCAGTTGTAGAAGACTTCTCCCTTTCCCCCTTTTTCAAAATAAGAATTTTCTAATGCGTTAATGTCTATGTCCGTACCCCAATGGTGACGAGAGGTCCCAGGAGCGCTGGAGAATTCCAAGATCAAGGACACGATCTCGTTCGGGGCCTTGCCTGTAACAGTCTCTCTCATCTTCTTCTTGCCTGAGTATTTATCTTCCCAAATGGATTTTTGATCGGAGTAAGAGCGATACGCGGAAACGATAAAAGGCGCCTGCCTTTCTTCCGGATGGGCCTTTTTGTATTCCTCTTTCAATTTTAAAAAGGCGGTCTTAGTTTCCTGGCGTAGGTGGAATTGCCTCGGATCTCCCGGATTGGAATAAGCAACCAAGGCCTTCTCTTTCTGAAAATCTCCCATGAGATAGGAAAGGCTGGATACTCCTTGGTATGTTTCTTCGTTGGATTGAGAAAAAACAGAATCAGTTCCTAAAGCAGTAAGTAATAAGACTAGAAAGACTTTGGACGGCATTTTTCCATATTCTTCAAAAGCGATTCTTGGAAAAGGGATTTTCGACCTTCTTCTTGATCCGAGTCGCTTGATTTTACATGATCTCATCTTGCCGATCTAGATCCTAAAAACGACGAATTTGGATTGCTTTCTCTTCGAAATTAGATTGAACTTAGCTTTCAGTTGGAAATTTTTTGTAAAAAAACAAATAGGGAGAACCCTAGATGAAAAAAATCATCACTCTTCTTCTGCCCCTGACTCTGATGTTCAATTGCGTTCTATTCGATAAGATAGGTTTATCTTATCCGGATACCGTTAGTGGCACCGAAGCTAAGAATATTATTCTTACGAGCGCCGTCATAGGATCTGCTACAACCGGCTTCTCTGTACTTTCCGTTCTCGCTCCGCAACTTGCGAAAGTCGAAAATGATAAGTATTATAATAAATCGGACGTGGATGATTGCGCTAATAACGCTCTGATCTTCAACCTGTTGACTGTGGACTTAGGTGGCTATAGCTGCAATTTGGAAGCTAGACCTACTCTTATTCCTTATATTTACTAATTCTAATTTAGTTAAGGAAAGAAGGCCTTTGATCTGTCGGACTCGGCGGATCAAAGGCTTTTTATTTTTAATTGGAGAAAAGAAGTGCGCCTTCCGAGAATCTCTGAGCGATCTCGGATCTTTCTAGGTCCCCCAGATTTCCGAACTTTTCCGCATCCTCTCTGGAGATCTCGATCCATTCTCTGTCTTCTCTTAAGTCCGCGATCTTGAAGTCAGGAAGTCCGCTTTGTCGGACACCCAAGAGCTCTCCTGGGCCTCTCAGTTTTAGATCGGCTTCGGAAAGAAAGAATCCGTCGTTGGAATCCACAAGGGCTTGGATCCTGTATCTTGCTTCTTCTGTGATCTTTGAGTCGGAGAGAAGGATACAGAAACTCTCGTGTTTTCCCCGGCCCACCCTTCCTCGTAACTGATGTAGTTGAGAGATGCCGAATCGATCCGAATGCTCGATGACCATGACCGATGCATTTGGGACATCCACGCCTACTTCGATCACAGTGGTGCTGACTAAAATTTGGATCTCATTCTGTTGGAATAATTTCATCACCCTATCTTTCTCGGAGGTGTCCATTTTTCCATGCAAGAGCCCGACTTTGAATTCGGGAAATACATCTTTTCTTAGGGTCTCATAGGCTTCTATACAGGACTTTAGATCCGATTTTTCGGATTCTTCTACCAATGGATAAACGATATAACATTGTCTTCCTTGGCTTACGTATTTCTGGATGGACTTATAGACTCCGGCCCTTCTGTCTTCGGTGAACCAAAGTGTTTTGATGGGGATCCTACCCGCAGGCCGGTTCTTTAAGGTGACTAATTCGAGATCTCCATAAAGAGTCAGACAAAGAGTTCTGGGAATAGGGGTCGCAGTCATTGCCAGAATATCCGGATTCTTCCCTTTGGATCTTAAGGTCTCTCTTTGTTCTACTCCGAATTTATGCTGTTCGTCTATGATCACGAGCCCTAAGTCTTTGAACTCCACATCTTCTTGGAATACGCTATGAGTTCCTATGACAAATAAGGATTCACCGGTCTTGATCCGATAGATCTTTTCCGCTCGGTTCTTCTTCGGTTCCTTTCCTACCAGGAGTTCTATTCCGAGAAAAGGCATATTCCCTAAAAAGTTCATTATGGTTTGGTAATGTTGTCTGGCCAAGATCTCTGTTGGAGCAACCATGCATACTTGTACATGGTTATCGATATAACGAAGCGCAGTTAGTAATGCTACCAAGGTTTTACCGGAGCCCACATCTCCCTGCAATAGGATTGCCGCAGGAGTGTCCGACTTGGTCCATTCATTGATCTTTTCCAGGCTTTCCTTCTGGTCCTTTGTGAGTTCGAAAGGAAGATTGGGGACCAAATTCTTAGCTGTTTTCGATTCTGGCAAAGGCCATAGGATCCTCGGGACTTTTGCTCTCTGGGACTTTTTGTATTCGATCAGAAGATTAAAATAATATAATTCTTCGTATTTGAATCTGGTCCTGGCTCGACCCAGATTCTCGTCTTCTTTCGGGAAATGGATCTCCGTGTATGCATTGTAACGATCCATTAGATTTCTTTTCTTCAATACTTCGGAAGGCAGGATTTCCGGGATCTTTCCCTCTAAACTTCCTAAAGCATAATGGATCAGCTTTCTTAATTCTCTGGAATTGATATGCTCATCTCTCATCGCTTCCGTAGTTGGATAGAGAGGAATGATCCGGCCTGTATGAATGCTTTCGGGTAGATCTTCTTCGGAGATATCTGAATTCCCGCCTTGAGAGAGGACCTCGTAGTCCGGATGAATGAGTTGGAATCCCCGGAAGTATTCCAGTTTTCCCGTAACAGCTACCAGGATGCCCGACTGAAAGATCCTACGAAAGAATTGGATCCCTTTAAAGAAAACTAAACTGATAGGCTCGTTGTTCTTTGTCTTCGCAGAGACCACTAACCTGGATTTTTTTCCATGAGCCAAATAGGAATCTATAACTTCGACGATGAGAGTGACTGACTCTCCTTGTTTCAGCAGGATGTTTTCGGTGAGATTTCGATCCAAGTAGCGACGAGGGAACCAGCCCAAAAGATCCTGAAGGGTCTTGATCCCTACGGACTCCAAGACTTCTTGTTTCTTAGGACCTACGCCTTTCAGGACGGCGATGGAACTTTGTAAGCTTAGATTCTTTTTTTCAGAGACCGAGTTCTTCATCGTGGACTGGTTTTGGTTCGGGAGAATTCTGAGGAATTCCTTCCGGAGCCGAACTCGAATCATCCAATCCTAAGTAACAATATCGGCAACCATAAATCCTGGCCTGGCGCTTCGCTCCGGGAGTGGCAGGCTCAAAAAGAACTGCGTATAGATATTCATGTTTATCCAAGAAACGTCCGCATACGGGGCAAAGCCTTGGTCTAGGAAGATTCGGATCCCAATCTCCTCCGTAGACTTTTCTAGGATTTCCGTAATTCTTATCTTTCGGCTTCTTGGAATCCTTCTTATCCAGTCTCTTGGTATCTACCGTATACAAAACATGAAAGAAGAGTGCAGCAGCACCCAGAGCGGCGACTAAGGTAAGAAAGGTGATCATTGCTTTAGATAATCCTTGATCTTCTCCGCCATGGACCCGGGCAAATAAATTCCTTTCTCTGCCAATCTTCCGGCATATTTATGAAAGGAATAAGTATGTTGAGAGGATTTGATAATACCTTCAAAACATTCTTCTAAGGAATCGGAGATCTTTTCCCAGAGAGGAAGGTTTTCCGAGATCATATTCTCATATCTATGCAATAGCCTGCGATTCACTCCTCTGCAGATAGATCTATAAAAGCAGAATCGGATCAGGATCGGGGATTCACCGTTCTTTTCCTTAATATCCTTTTCAAGCTGGTTCAGATTGATGCTATCTACGATCTCTAATTTGTAAGCCTGAGAATTATGCTCAAAGGTAACCAGGTTCAGGAACATATGTTTGAAGAGAGAGATCTTATAGCAGTTTTCCAATCCGCATTCCCCCATCTTTCCTTCCTCGCATCTGGTATACATGACGATATCGGTGTCGGAATCCTGAGTTGCCTGTCCGAAATTCAAAGAACCTAATATATCGAAGGCAACCTCATCCCCTTCGTAATTGATAAGCTTACTGAATTTTTTGAAATCCTCTATCCTCTCTCTGGAGACATGAGTCTCATGCGATCTAAAGAATTTCTTCAGACCGATAAATTTAACGATATTAGAGTTCGAACTTAGTTTAGGGAGAGTCATACTACTATCGAATAAAATCTTCCGCCGAAACTTCAGAGTCGTTGCTTGTACTGACAAGTTCCAACTTGTCTCCAGAACAATCGACCTCCATGAGATGGCGAATTGAGTGATCCGATAGTCTATTCAGTTTTACTTTTTTTACAAGATTGTTTTCTATTTCTATCTCGGAGAAGAAGCCTCCGGGTTGGAATCCAAATACGGAATCCACGGGTCCGAAGTTAGAAGGATTCAAAAACACTGTTTTTCCTTTTTTGATAATGCCTTGGTCCTCGTGCACATGACCGGATACTACGAGAGAGGGTGAATAATCGTCTAGATATCTTCTGATCCCTTGCGATCCCACATTTCCGAAACTTGGGATCTTATCCAAGAATCCGTACGCGGGATTATGGATGACTACTATATCCGGATTTTCTTCTTTAAAGAAATCCTCCGGCTCGCTGTAATTCTTTCCATTACGAGTGTACTCGTGGAATTTCACTGCGAGTTTTTCCGGGATCCCGGAGGTGATGACCGGGGCTCCCCCGTATCCGGCGAATTTCAATCCTCCGAACTCGAATATCTTTCGATGTAGGTCCCTTTCATATAGAGCGGAATACTGAAGATCTATATCGTAGTTACCCGGCAAGACCCAAACAGGAGCCTTAGCGTATTTTTGGATTATGATCTCTATAAGTTCGTACTTCTCTTTCATCGTCTTTGCCGCTTGATGAAAGAGCCTTCTATAATCGTGAGATTTCTCTACGACCGCAGTCTGGTATTTTTCAGGAAAACGAACGGCTCTAGTCGCATAATCGTACGCATTAATTTCTTCCTTCATGTTCTCCGTGAAACGATACATTTCTTCTTGGAGGGTTACGAATTCTATAATGCGTTCAGGATTGAAAAAGGCTTTGTAGATGATGTCGCCGGAGAAGAGATACAGATCGCATTCGGTTCCTAGGAGGACTTCCTTCAATCCTCTTAGCCCGTCGTGGATATCGGTGAGGTAAACAATCCTCATTTGGACCTATCCTAATCTTACATTAAACGACTAACGCCGTTCGACCTGTTCTCAATACTGATTCTGAAAAAAGGCATGAGATTGTCCAATCTTTCTAGTCTCTCCAGAGCATCAGCATACTGTCTTCGTTTTCGGAAATCGGCTCGACTCTCAAATAATCCGGTCCAAAAAAATCCAGTAAGGGTTTTAGGATCGTGTTCGAGCGAACGAAAAGGAAAACATTTCCCTTCTCCGGAATTACTTTTTGGACGGAAACTTTTCCGGCAACCTCCGGGATCTCCGCTAAAAAATAATTCAGATCGATTTGGATCTCATTCCCTACTTCTGTAAGGGATAGTATCTCTGGGATCTCTTCGACGATCTCTTCTAAAATTAATCTGCGATGGAATTTGAAAACCTTGGAAAAAATCCGGATCGGATCCACAGATCTAGGATTGTAATCATAAAGACGGAAAGCCTCTATTCGGAACACGACTCTATTCCCACTTACTTGGACAGGGCGAAGGGACAATTTGTATTTGATATAATCGGTTCTTAGGAGCTTGGACCAGGCTAGTCCCTTGATGCAATAATGGCCAAAGAGATAGAGTACTCCTCTTCCCGAATCCATTTCTAAGGACTCAAGATCCTCCGTTCCTTCGACCACCTTTTTTTGTAGGACCTTGTTCAGGGAATGAAGAAGGACTGCGATCCGATAATTGCTCTTTAATCCTCTTTCTTCTTGGAAACTTTTTCCGGTCAGAAAATCCAGAAGATTGAATCCCGAGAGTTTGCGCAGATCGAGCATGGAAGAACAAAGTTAGCCTTTCGGATTCGGTCGGTAAACCTCATTTCTATTTTCTTTCAAATTTAGAAGGAAGTGAACATCGATCGTTCGACTTTTTTTTCTTGCCGTTCCGAGCATTCCCGATCAGGATCATCGTTCCTTGGGTAGAAGGGAAAGGATTATTCATGCAAATAGGCGTTATCGGATCCGGAAGTTTTGGCACCTCGCTCGGAGTCTTGCTCGCAGACAAAGGTTACGATGTCACTCTCTGGGGAAGGAACGCCGACCTGATCCGAGAGATAAACGAAACCCATCGCAACGAAAAATATTTGCCCGGGGTCGATCTTCCCAAGAATTTAAAGGGAACTCTACGTTTGGAAGAAGCGGTCAAGGATATGCAGATGATCGTTTCGGCTCCTCCTTCTCATGCGATCACCGATATTTTAAAAGAAATTAAATCGTATCTGCCTGAAAAGGCCCCTATTGTTTCCGCGAGTAAGGGTATAGAGAATGGAACCCTTCGTTTGGTCTCCGAGATCTTCGAAGCGGAGTTACCCGGAAAATTCCATAGTGGACTTTCTTATTTATCGGGGCCTAGCTTCGCAAAGGAACTTGTAAAAAGAGTTCCGACCATAGTGAGTATTGCTTCCAAGAACGAGGCAACTGCTCGAAAGGTTCAGGAAATTTTCAGTTTCACCTATTTTAGGACCTATTGGACTCCCGATGTGGTCGGAGTGGAAGTCGGCGGATCTTTGAAGAATGTGATCGCAATCGCCGCAGGAGTAGCAGACGGACTAGGCTTCGGACAAAATACGAGAGCAGCTTTGATCACCAGGGGTCTTACTGAAATTTCCAGACTAGGGGTTAAATTGGGGGCCGACCCTCTTACCTTTCTCGGGCCATCGGGTATGGGCGACTTGATCCTGACTTGTTGTGGAGAAGCTTCCAGAAATCGTACAGTCGGTTTTAGATTAGGTAAAGGAGAGAGCTTGGATTCTATCCTGGGAGGAATGACCGAAGTCGCAGAAGGCGTGAAAACTGCCAAAAGCGGTTTCGAGTTATCCCAGAAATTGAACATCGAAATGGCCATAACGACCGAGGTGTATAAAATGCTTTACGAACATAAGAATCCGAAGGACGTTGTTAGAGATTTGATGGGCAGAGACTTGAAACGCGAAGGTCTTTAAGCCGATCTAAGAACGAAATCGATTCCCTTGCAAAACGCAATTTTAAATATTCGTAAACTAGGCGAATCCCGCCTTTTCATTAAGTACATTCCATTTTTATTAATTTGTTTTTGTTCCTATTGCCAATCCTTGTCCGCTCAGTCTCGGGGCGAGTACGGCTGGACCGGGGCTCCCGGAAACTTCTCCTTTTTGATGGATGGAAAATCGGTTTTAACTAAGGAAACCGATTTCAATTCTATTCCGGAAAGCCTAAGTCCGGCCCAAAGATCTGAGTTCGTTATCGTTGCCGGAGAATATCTGCTCTTAAACAAGGACTCCGGAAAATTCTCCAATCTGATGGGAGCCATTCGAAAGGATAAGGATCTCAGTTTTGCAGAAGTCATCCTGCAGTATTTCGAGGATATTTATTTTTCCAAGAAGGGCAAGGGAGAGGCAGGCCTCAAAGCTTGGAACGCTCCTGCAAACGATCCGTATCTGGTCGATCTGCTTAAATCTACTCGTAACGTTCTTCTTTATAAAAAGCCTTCCGAAAAAGTAAAATGCTCCATTAAGAAACCATACTATTCTTTTTGCAGGATGCTTCGCTTAGGCGGATATCTTGCGGACATGAAGCCCGGTGACTCGAGTCATGAAAGGGAATATACCAATCTGCAGAGAATACTTTCCCCATATCCGGGAGTCACCGATCCGGAGGAGAAGGAGCTAAAACATCTTCCTTTTCTTTCTCATTTTCTACCCGGGATCTCGGATTACTTGGCCGAGTTAGGATTTGCCAGGGATGCGATCCAATTCTCCAAGATCGGGATCGTGTCCGAGAATCTAGGAGGGAGGCTGGTACCGTATTCTTACGAGAAACTTGCGTATTATTATTTGATCGATGGGGATGCAAACGCAGCGGAGAAGGTCCTAAAATATATCATAGATCGCCAAGGAGAGATAACGACTTCGTATAAGAATTCTCTCTATTTGAAATTGGGAACTCTTGCCTATTTACAAGGAGATGCTTCCAGAGCGCTGGACTATTATTTGAATTTGGATTTCCTGCATTGGTCTGCAAGGATCCTACATCCTTTATTGGGAGAATCTATCTCTATCAACAGCGCGAGAGATCTGGTATCTATTGCGGTTTGGAGATCCAAGAATTCCCATAAGGCAGTGGACGCTCTGCAATCCGTGAGTACTCCTAAGAATTTATCCGAGGATGATCTATCGACCAGACTTAGGATCATACAGATCCTTTCCGAAGATGAACCTGAGGTTGCGGCAAAACTTGCCATGGATCTGAGCTTTCTTGCGCAAAGCAAAGGCTGGAGAAGAGTAGAATACTCCGCAACTCTGCTTCACGGTTTCCTGCAGCTAAAGACGAACAATCTTAGAAAAGCGATCATAGAATTCACAAAGGCTGCCGGTATCCTAAGAGAAGATCCTTCTTACAAGGAGGAGTGGATCCGATTGAATGGGCTTTTTCTTTCTCATAAGGAATCTACGAATTTAAGAGGAGTAAAATCCTTTTTGGATCAGGCGATCCGCATTGCCGCTGCAGGTTATCCGGACGATAAAGTATACGAAATCAAGAATTATCTTCCTCCTTCTTTTGGAACGAAGAACTTGGAGAATTCAGCTATCGATTTCTATTCTAGACATGGATATCATCAGGATCTTCTTTCTTTCTTGATCCATTCAGAAGAGAACTTGGAACTACAAGAAGAGGATTCTCCGGTAGAGTTAGGTATTGTGAGAAGTCATATGAGATCTCTCAAATACAAGGGATTCTATCCGCCTGGAAGAGAGCCTTGGACTTCTTCTTGGTCCGAGATCCGGGCAAAAGAAGCGGCTCGAATCAGAGAGGAACTGGATCCTATTTCTAATGCGAATTTCAAAAAGATCAGCCAGCCGTTATTAGCTCTGTTCGTAAAAGATAAGAGAGTCTTTTTATTCCAAAAGGACGGGGATTCTTCCGAGTTGGAATTCAAAGAATTGAATACGGATAATGCCACGAGCTATACCGCTCAGTTTGCTTTGAGGTCCGCAATGGATTCCTTCTCTAAGAAAGATCGGGTTCAGGTCTATTTAAACGCTTCCGGAATAGAAGCTGTAGATTATTTGAAGAAGGAATTCCCGGATTCGGAGATCAAACTATTCCGTAGATTCGATAAGAGAGAAGACTCGGATCATGCAAAGAAGGTATATATTCCCGCTTGCGAGAATCTTTCTCCTAAGAATCTGCCGGAAGGCGAAGGTCATCTGAGTTGGCAGCCTATTTCATTACAATATTATGAAGGAATAAAAGTCCTTCAGGGCAAGTCCTCTCTTTTGCTTTGGAATATCAAGGTTTCTAACAAGTCTCCGAGCGGACTTAGGGATTACGAATGGTCCTGTGGGCCGGATACTTTCGCTTTTCGTAAAATGAAGAGAAGATTGGATTTTAGGAATCTTCCGGATCGTATCGTATTCACGAAAGATTCCCTAAGCGGTTCCGGTTGGGGAGATAAATCTGAGGATTTTCTGGACTGGGCCAGGTTCTGGCTGAGTACAGGCACTTCTCGACTGTACTATGTTAAATCTTGGAATCCTGAGTCCGAATCCGACATAAACTTACTGGAGCGATTGGCCAATGAGAATGGGGACCCGAACCTGAATTCTAAGGTTCTGAAGATGGTCCGAAATGCAGAATAAACATGCATTTCCTATGCGAAGTAGTTACGAATTTTTCAAGTTTTTCGGTTCCAAAACACTCGACAACGCATGGTTTTTCATGGATGGTATCATTTACATCAGATGGACCCCGATAGTAGAATCCGGATTTCTCCGGACCATATAGATTTTTCCCCCACCTTGCTTTATTCTTTCGAACTAGTTACCAACCTAAATCTGAATTTCGGAAGATCTTGTCGTTAATGGACGTGATCGGATTTTTCGTTATTCTTCTCCTTATCTTTGCCAATGGATTCTTCGTGTCCGCAGAATTCGCATTGGTCTCGATCCGACCTTCTCGCTTAGAGGAGATGATCCGAGAAAATCGACCCTTGGCCGTGATCACAAAGAAGGCTGCGACCATGTTAAACGACATGCTCTCCGTCTGTCAGGTCGGGATCACGATCGCGAGTCTACTCCTCGGTTGGGTGGGAGAAGGTTATCTTTCTCGTTGGATCCTTCCTATCTTTCATTATGCGGGTTATTCGGATGTGACCGCTCATGGGGTTGCGGTAGCGATCTCATTTGCTCTGATCACCTTCTTGCATATTCTCTTAGGAGAGTTGCTTCCTAAGACGGTCGCTATCCAAAAGACGGAGACTCTCGCACTTGTCACAAGTGTTCCTATATTCTTTTTTTATTATCTATTTTTTCCGATCACATTCTTCTTGAACGGGATGACTTCCTTTCTCCTGAAAAGGATCGGTTTTAAGGAAGATTCCCATCGGATCATCCATTCTCCAGAAGAGTTGATGATCCTGATCCAAGAACAAAACATACAGGGAAATATAGATCAGGAAGAATTCCAGATCATCAAAAAGACTTTCGAATTCTCCGAGCATCTTGCTAAAGATGTAATGACACATCGTTTGAGCATTGTGGGAATTCCTGCCGATACCAGTATGGACGGAGTACTCGTGGTGATCGCGGAACATCACTTCTCCCGTTATCCTGTCTACGAAGGAACGACTGATAATATAGTAGGTATCATACATGTTCAGGCATTTCTCGCCTGGCTTTCCGAGTCCAAGAGAAATAAGAAGTCTACGAAAGTGACTTCTATCATGCAGCCTCCGATCGTCGTTCCGGAAGGAATGTCCATAGAGAAGATACTTCAAAAATTAAGGGCTGCGAAACAGCATATGGCCATCGTCGTAGACGAGTATGGCGGAGTTTCCGGCCTCTTGACCATGGAAGATATTGTGGAAGAGGTCTTCGGTGAGATCCGAGACGAGACCGACGATCATGAAACGGATGCTGTTCCTTCTCATTCTCCTGATGCGTTCGATATAGACGGAGAGACGGAATTGGACGAACTCAAGGAGATCCTCATAGGGATCCAAGAGGAAGAACTGAACGATATCCGTACCATCGCAGGATTTATTTTGGATAAGTTAGAAGATATTCCTAAAGAAGGGACCGAAGTTAAGATCCCGGAAGGAATACTGACTGTTGAGAAAATGGACGGGAATAAGATCATGACAGTTCGATTTACTAGACTTTCCAGACCTTCTTCCTTTGCGATTTAAGTTGTAAATCCTTTCGACAGCTCGTACTTTGTAAGAATGGAAAAGAAGGATATTCTAATTGCAGTCAGCGGAAGTATCGCGGCCTTTCGTGCCTGCGAGTTGGTTCGTAATCTTGTAAAAGAAGGATATCCTGTCTCCGTGATCATGACGGAGAATGCGACCAAGTTCATAGGTCCGATCACCTTCGAGGCTCTTACCGGCAAAAAAGTCCAGATAGACGAATACGAGCACGGAATGGCCCATATAGACGCTCGAAACAGAGCCGCAGTGATTGCTGTGGTCCCTGCTACCGCGAATTTGATCGCGAAAATGGCGAACGGGATCGCGGACGATCTTGTAACTTCTACCTATCTTGCTGCGAAATGTCCTGTGTTAGTGGCACCTGCGATGAATCCGAATATGTTCACTCATCCCAGCACTCAAAGGAACCTGGCCCGTTTGAAAGAAGACGGGGTCATTATCCTGGATCCTCAGGAAGGAGTGGTGGTTTGCGGTGACGAAGGTTACGGAAAATTGGCCGACGTTCCTGTGATGCAAAAGAAGATCATCGAGTACTATAACAAATCTTCCCAATAGTTTTTCCCTTGGATAAATATTCAAAAATTATAATAAGTTCCGGACCTACTCGAGAGTGGATCGACCCAGTACGTTTTATTTCCAACGCTTCTTCCGGCAAAATGGGCTTCTGTTTGGCGGAGAAGGCTGCGTATCTCGGGATCGAAGTGGTTTACGTGAGAGGCCTAACCGAGGCTCAATATTCCAATCCTAAAGGCGCTAGAGTGGTAAAGGTAGAAACCACGGAAGAAATGAAGGATGCTATTCTAAAGGAAATGCAATCTTCTTCTGTATTGATCATGGCGGCCGCTCCTGCGGATTTCCGTCCCAAGAATTCTACCGATTCCAAGATCAAGAAAGAAGAAGGAAGCGAAACTCTATCTTTGGAACTCGTTAAGAATCCGGATATTCTTCTCTCCGTAGATGAGAAAGTGGTTTCTCAGAATCTGAAACATATATTGAGAGTGGGCTTTTCTGCGGAGACCGATCTTCTGGATAAAAATGCCACAGGTAAATTAGAAAGAAAGAATTTGGATTTTATCGTAGGAAATTATGTGGGCAAGGATTCCAAAGGTTTCGGGGATCTGGATACCAGCGTGATCATTTTCGGAAGGGAAGGTTCTAGAAAGGAATTAGGACCAGCTTCTAAGGAGAAGATTGCAGCTCAAATTTTAGAATATTTGAATATTGCTTCTAAGGAAGGACAACTGTCCCCGTGATCATTTAAAGACTGCTTTGGCTTCTTCCAAAGTATGGTAAATAGCCACTTTTTTGGGAAGTTCCATCAATCGGATCACATTCTCTAAGAAATGGTTCAGACCGCCGATCACGATCTTTCCGTTATGTTGGTCCACAGTCTTGATCAGAGTGAGTAGGGTAGCAACTCCTACACTATTGATATATTCCAAAGAAGACAGATCCAATATGATCTCGTAGATCCCTTCGTCGAAAACGAAATTGATCTTTCTGGAAATTTCGAAAGCGTTCGTATTCGTCACTTTTCCGTTCATGGTGACGACCAGGAGTTCCTTGTCCCCCACTGATGTTTTACTAGTTTCTATGAACAGGCCTTCGAATTCCGTTTTTGCCATTTTTATCCAGTCCGAGCTTATAGCGTCAGTATCCCGTCTTTTATGGATGCGGTTAATTCCGTCCAGCCGGAGACGTTTTCCGGTGTAGAATGGGCTTTTGCGTTTCCACGAAAAAGTATTCTCGATTTTCCTTTTGGAGCAGATACCAAGGAGGTACCGTTCCGAAGGTGATTGGACGAGAAATCCCGTCAATATCCAAAAATAAATCCAAATGGGAATCCCCGAAACCTTTCCATAGAGAGAGGATAGACGGACATTCGAACATCTTTATAGCTTATCTTCCAGACGGATCGCAATAGAAGGCTCTAAAATCACCTCTAACGCGTCTATCCTACCCAGGGAGGCTGAAATAGAAGCCTCCACACAAGGATGGGTAACGACCACTACTTCAACCGGTTCTTTTTGGGATTCGTTTTGTCGAACCGAAGAAATAGAAACTCCGTTAGTTCCTAGATCCTTTGCGATTTCGGCCAAAACTCCCGGCTGGTCCAAGGTGTTAAACCTCAGATAATACCTAGCTTCGGTTTGATTCGCTTCCGATATGGATGCCTTGGGGAATCTGTTCTTTTCGCCCGGAAGATGTTTCCCTCTTCGCAGACCGTAAAAGATCAGATCCGAAACCACTGCAGACGCAGTAGGAAGAGCTCCCGCTCCTTTTCCTACGATCAGACCCGGTCCCGCAAATGCCGTTTTGTAATACACAGCATTTGTTTCGTTCATCACACTTGCGAAGGCATGATGTTTTGGGATCATCACTGGTTGCACTCTAGCTTCGACCTTTCCGTCCAATTTACGGACAAGTCCTAATAACTTGATCCTATAGCCTAGTTCGGAGGCAAAGGCGATATCCAATCGCGTAATCTTTGTTATTCCCTCGATTGCAATGCTCTGTAAAGGAATTTTCTCGCCGAAGGCAAGGGACCCGAGTATACTTATTTTATGAGCCGTATCTATTCCTTCTACATCGAAGCTAGGATCCGCTTCCGCGAAACCCTTTTCCTGCGCTAGAGCAAGAGCCTCTTTGTAATCCAAACCTTCCGTTTCCATTTTGGAAAGAATGAAGTTGGTAGTTCCGTTTAGAATACCGTAAAGTCCTAAAATTCTATCTCCGGCCATGCAGTTCCGAATAGCTCGAATGATGGGGATGGAGCCGCCTACTGCCGCTTCGAATCCGATCTCGGTAGAATTCTCTTCTGCGGCTCTATAAATGCCTTCTCCTTTTTCGGAGAGCAATGCCTTGTTTGCGGTAACGACCGTTTGCTTGGATTTTAAGGCCTCGAGTACGATCTCTTCGGAGACTGTAGTACCTCCTACAAGCTCTAAAACCAGATCAATTTCCGGGTTTCCTACGACTGCTTTGTAATCTTCTGTTACTTTTGCTTTGGAAAAATTCTTTAAAAGGGGAGCGATCTTAGAAGGGGTACGCGTGCAAATTGTATGTACTTGAACAGATAAGCCGAATTCTTTTTCAAACCTGGAAGATTCTTCCGAAAGAATTTTTAAAACTCCCGAGCCAACGGTGCCTGCGCCTATTAATCCGATCCGAATCGTTTGCATTCTGGGACAATCCTTTCTCGCATACTCGAAACATTCGACCTTTTTCCGATTGGGCAGGGGCTTTCCTTAAGCTTGTATGGATTTTTCTTTACTAAATGGCCTACTCTTGGTAGGAATCTATTTGAAGACGGTCTTAGAGATCCGTCGAGTCGGCTTTGTTAAGATCGCCGCTCAAATCCACCGAATGAAAGGATAACCTCTTTATGGCGAATCGTCGTAAGCCCCCTCGCAAATCAGCCGGGAAAAAACAAGAATCTTCCCATAAACACCCAGGGGGAAACCGGGGTCAGCAGCAGCATAAGAAGAGACCGGATCACGGTCGTTCCAACAGACACCAGCAACAAACAGTCGCCACTAAGATCTCGGAAACGATGAAAGAATTGCCGATGAGATCTGCTCAGCCGAGTGGAGGATCTTCCACCTGGGTCAAGATCATCGGTTTTATCGCAGTTGCATTGATCTTGTTTTTCGGATACTTTATTGTTCGCGAATATTTGGATAAGACCCCCGTTTACGGAAAACACGGTTGGGACGAGTCCGCGGGAGAAGCCGTCACTTGGGAAGATGCAGTGAAATATTGTTCTTCTAGACGCAAAAGATTACCAGACAAAGAGGAACTGAAAAGCTTCTCTAAAAGAGCGGATAAGAAGCTCAAATCGGCAGGAGTCTTTTGGTCCACTAGTCCGAGCGATAAAGGTGATTATACGACTGTCAATCTGAGTACAGGCGAATATGGGTCCAGCGAGACCTCGCATAAATTCGCTGCGATCTGCGTGAAATAGATCGAACCAAAGATTTCCGGAGGGTAGGAAATGGCAGTATTGACCTTCGCTAGCGTTAGCTATCTTACCGGATTCATTCTCTCCGGTCTCTGTGCTTTTTTTCTTCTGGCAAGAAGGGAAAAGCTGGAGACTACGCAGCATTTGGGTTGGGTATTTCTATACTGCGCCCTTCTGCAATTTTCCTTTTTAGTCGGGACCTCTGTTTATCATCCTCTTTCTTTTTTGCATAGATGGGTGGCTTTGCCTTCCGCCTTCTTGGTCTTCGCTCACTTAAGTCTATATTTCTTTTTACTGAATCCCCAGGCAACGATCCGCACCGGAAGAATACTTTTGGGAGTGGGTTACCTTCTTGCTTTAAGCGTTTTGATACTGCATATAGTGGGAACCATCTTTAGCAGACCGGTCTACGACTTTTCCGGAGGGGTCTTCGACGTAATCCGAAGAACGGATGAGAAGATCATTGCTTGGATTGGGATCGTTTATCTTTTCTCGACCTTGTGCTTTGGGGTGTGGCGAAGTTTCGAAGCACATAGATTGGATGTTCGATTGATGGCACTTTCCGTTTGGGTGCCCTTTCTTCTTCTTTTAGGAACTACGATCCTATATCATTTCAAGGAGATTGCTTTTCCGATCGATAGAGCTATTGCCCTGTCTTTTTGGAATCCTATCTTCTTAGTTGCATTATTCCTGGCATGGTTCGTACATCTAAGAGCTTCCGGAGAAGCTTTTAGCCTAAGAGCTCCCATCTTACTGGGGATCATATTATTGCTCTTATTCGTTTTTCAAGGAAGCAGTTGGCTTTTTATACAACCTGGATTGGAGTCTTTTGGAGATACGGTTCGAGAGAGATTGAAAGCTCAGGATCTTTCTTCTGATTCGTATTCCTTGACTGCACAGAATAACGACGGCTTCATTCTTTCCGCCTCCGGAGGTTTGGAACCTTCTTTATTTACGGAATCGAGAAAAGAACTAATACTTTCCTTTATATGGGAAAATCCTTCTTCGATCTCCAAAGAATATCCTGCTTATTCAAAGGTAGCGGAGTCCTGGAAAAATTCCGAAAAATATTCGGAAAATCTAATGGATTTTTCCAAAAGTCTGGAGAAGGTCCGTAAGAAGATACGCAATCTTCCTGAAAAAGGGATCAGAGCTTGGATCCTGGATGTTCTGAATTCCGAAGGGAAGGATGAGAAGCTTGCCCAATTCATGAGAATTCTTTCCGAGTCCGTTAAGAATTCTTCCGCAGAAGGCGAAGCCCTGCGTGCCCTTGTTTTAGAACAAATGAGAGAGTTAGTCCAAGACGGCGAGCCTAGATTCAGACGGATCACAGGCATAGGTTCCGAAGAATATTATTATTCTATCATACATAAATCTCCTGGAAAGACGCAGACAAAGGAAATCGGGATCCCTTACGGAGAATACCTGGCTTTTGAGACCGGACTTCTTAAAAAACCTCTTATTGCATTTTTACTCTGTCTGCTTTTGTTTTCCATTGCCGCAAACGCGTTTTTCTCCTTCTTCTTATTGCATCCTCTGGAAAGATTATATTCCGGATTGGAACTCGCCACAGAAGGAGATCTGCAAAGGGAATTGCATCCCGAGGCCTGGGACGAGATTGGAAGTCTTGCGGATCAATTCAATCGGATGATCCAATCCATTCGTTCCGGTTCCGATCAAGAAGCATGGCATACTACGGAACTCGATCCTCGGAACGGGTCTCGCTCTTCTTGGAAAGAGATCGCGAATAAAATGAAATACACCAGTTCTCCCCAAGAGTTGAGGAGAATGCTAATCGATCTACAGAACCAGAGCGAGCCTCATCCGATCCGCTCTAAGTTGATCCTAAAGCTCGGGCTCAAGATCCGGGATTACAAGACTGCATACTTAGCTGCACAAGAGTTGAGATCCATGGGAGTCGTGAAAGACCCGGAAATGCTTTTTATTCTTTCTTATTGCGCTAAGAAGATCGGAGATCTGCAAGAGGCAATTCGATTGGCGGAAGAAGTCAGGTCCATCTTGCCTCAGCATATACAAAACAAGCTTCATCTTGCGGAAATGTATTATCATGCGAATCGACTCTCTGAGGCTCAGGAACTTGCGATCGAGATCAGAAGAGAGCAGGGATCCTCTCCTGCGGTTACGAAGCTATTGAATGCGATAGAAAAAAAAGGCGTGTAGGAGAGTTTGGTCGTATGGCCTCTACGATCCGAAGAATATCCGGGAAGTTCCAAGACTCCAAGGGCTCCTATCTGGCAACCCTGGATCTGGATCCTAGTACCGGGTTAATCAATTCTATACATAAGAATGTTCTAATACAAGATCCTAAGTCGGACGAGTTAGCCTTCGATCCGGAAAAGTATCTTATCTTTTCCGGTTTCGGGGACATACACGTTCACGCAAGAGAAGATGAGTCCGGAAAACATAAATACAAGGAAGACTTTCAGTCGGCAGGACTTGCTGCAATCAACGGAGGGGTGATCCATATTGCGGATATGCCCAATAACCCGATCCCTCCCACGGACGATAGAACGTACGCCAAGAAAAGGGAACTTGCGGATCATTCCCCTATTCGAATTACTTTGTATGCGGGAATTGGTCCGAATACGAAGCCGTTGCATTCTCATGTCCCATATAAAGCGTTTATGGGACCTTCTATCGGAGAACTATTTTTTTATTCTAATGAGCAATTGGAGAATACGATCCGTCATTACAAAGGATGCAACGTTAGTTTTCATTGCGAAGATCCCGAGATCCTGGAGCAGAATCAGGAAGCAAAATACCATGAGGATCGCAGGCCTGCAATTGCGGAGACTCTGGCTACCGACTTCGCTCTTTATTTAATAGAGAAGTATGAACTAGTCGGAAAGCTTTGCCATTATTCCACGGAAGAAGGACTGCAAAAGATCATCGCCGCTAAGAAAAAGGGTGTAAAGGTCTCCTGTGAAGTGACTCCTACTCATTTGTACTTCGATCGAAGCATGCTCAACGATTCGAACCGCCATTGGTTCCAAATGAATCCGCCGCTTCGAGGACCGGAAGACAAGAACGCATTGCTACAAGGAGTGAAGGACGGTTGGATCGATTATCTGGCTACCGATCATGCTCCTCATTCCATTGAAGAAAAGTTGAAAGGAACTTCCGGGATTTCCCAGCTAGATACGTATGCTTTATTCGTGACTTGGCTGCATAAATCAGCCGGAGTTTCCTTGGAGAAGATCGCAGAGATCTGTTCTGAAAATCCAGGGAGCTTCGTAAAAGAATTCTTACCTAAGGAATTCGGAAATGGTTTCGGCAAAATTGAAGAAGGCTATTGTGCAAGCTTCACTGTTCTGGATTTCAACACTCCGACTACATTCAAAAAAGAAGATATTAAAAGTAAGAGCGGTTGGTCTCCGTTCGAAGGATTTACTTTTCCAGGAAGCATTCGCTCCGTTATTCATCTTGGAAAAACGGTAAGGTAGGAGCGTCCGAATTCCTTCTTTCCAGATCCAATAAGAATTGCTTTCTCCAGAGTCCGCCACCGTAGCCGGTAAGACTTCCGTTCTTTCCTATGATCCTGTGACAGGGGACAAGTATTGCGATCCGATTCTCTCCGTTCGCTTTAGCCACTGCTCGGATGGATTTGATATCTCCCACGAATACGGCTTGGGACTCGTATGAGTTTGTTTTTCCGTAAGGAACGGAAAGTAAGGCCTTCCAAACCTTTTCTTGGAATTCAGATCCTTGGATGACAAATGGAACAGTGAATTCTTTTCTATTTCCTTCGAAGTATTCTTGCAGTTCGAGTTTTAATCTGGGGAAGAAGGGACTTTCTCCGGGAACGATCTTGCAACGGAAGGCCTTTTCTAACCTTGCCAATTGCATTTCGATCCTTTCCTTCTCTGTGAATTCCAGAAGACAGATCCCTTCCGGAACGGCGCCGGCAAGCAAAACGCCCAATGGGGTATCAATCCGAGAAGTGATTACCATGCTTGAAAGAATATGTGCGTTTCCTATTTTATACAATCTGAAATTGAAAGTCCTTCGGTAAACTTTCTGTGAGCCGTGATTCCGACAAAAACATTCGGATCTTTCGCCGACCAAAGTATTAAGATCGGAAGGCAAAACAGTTCTCACTGAAGTTCGTTCGATCGCAGTCTAAGAAGCAGGACAAAATCTAAGTGGATACACAATTAAAAGATAAAACAGCATTAGTTACTGGTTCAACCGCCGGGATAGGATTCGCAATCGCTCTTAGTTTGGCAAAAGAAGGGGCCCACGTCATTGTAAACGGAAGGACCAAATCCAGAGTTGAAGAAGCAATTTCTCATATCAAAAAAGAGGTTCCGTCAGCTTCTCTTTCGGGAGTAGAGGCGGATTTTTCAAAGCAGGCAGAAGTCTCTTCTATCGTATCAAAATTTCCTAATGTAGACATTTTAGTGAATAACGTAGGCATCTTCGAGCCGAAGGATTTCACGGATATCCCGGACGACGATTGGATCCGTTTTTTTGAGGTGAATGTTCTGAGTGGGGTCCGCCTTTCCAGGGCTTATCTCCCTTCTATGCTTAAGAAAAATTGGGGAAGGATCCTATTCATTTCCAGCGAGTCCGGGATACAGATCCCGAATGAAATGATCCATTACGGGGTTACAAAAAGCGCCCAGATCTCTCTAAGTCGTGGACTTGCAGAATTGACCAAGGGGACGAATGTAACGGTGAATTCTGTCCTCCCTGGACCGACCCGCTCCGAAGGAGTAGAGGGATTCCTAGAAGATCTTGCTAAACAGCAAAACACTAGCACTGATACGATAGAAAAGGAATTCTTTAAGAATGCTCGCCCTACTTCTCTTCTGCAAAGATTCGCAACTGTAGAAGAAGTCGCAAATATGGTAACTTATCTTTCTTCTCCTCTTTCATCAGCGACGAATGGCGCGGCGATCCGAGTGGATGGAGGAGTAGTGAAGTCTGCGTTTTAGAGTATGATCCAACTTAGCGTCTTAGACCAATCTCCGATCCGAAAAGGAGGGACTGCCTTCCAAGCGGTCCAGGAAACAATAGAGCTTGCAAAACTTGCCGATCGTTTGGGCTACACTCGGTATTGGGTGTCGGAGCATCATAATATCCTTGGACTGGCTGGATCTTCTCCGGAAGTCTTGATCTCTCATTTGGCGGGAGAAACCAAAGGAATTCGAGTAGGCTCCGGCGGGATCATGCTCCCCAATCATAGTTCCCTGAAAGTTGCGGAGAATTTTAGAATGCTCGAGACTTTGTTTCCAGGAAGAATAGATCTTGGATTAGGCAGAGCACCAGGAGGAGATAGACTGACCGCAGCCATATTAAATCCTTCTAATAGTTTTGTTCAAAATGATTTTGTACAGCAACTGATCGATCTGAAAGACTTCTTAACGGATAACGCGGAGCCGGATTCCATCCAAACCAAGGTGAAGGCGATTCCTGTTTGTGAAACTGTTCCTGAAATGTGGATCCTAACGTCTAGCGGGGAGAGTGCTCTCATTGCAGCTCATTTTGGAATGGCCCTGTCCTTCGCTCAGTTCATCAATCCTACTGGAGGATACGCAAGCATCAAGGCGTACAAGGATAGATTTCAGCCTTCGGAAGCGTTACAAGCGCCGAGAGCGAGCGTGGGCATTTTCGTACTCTGCGCGGAAACAAAAGAAAAAGCAGAAGAAATGCAAGCCATTATGGACAGGCAGCTTCTCAATATTGAAAAAGGGATCAGTGAGGGAATTCTTTCGTATGAAGAGATAAAGCCCTACGTCTATTCAGACTATGAAAGGGTCCGACTTCTTCATAATCGCGGAAGAATGATTGCGGGAACACCCGAGGTAGTAAAGAATAGGATTCTGGAGATGACCGAAGAATACGAAATAGACGAGGTCGTGGTCTCCACAATTACGTACGATTTTAAGGATAGGCTCCGCTCTTACGAACTTCTTGCAGAAGCTTTCGAGCTGGAAAAACGGTAATAAATACAGATCGTGAATTTGGAACTGAGATGGACTCGGTCCTGTTCGTGAGAAACGCCAGGACCGAGTTTTTTTTGAAAATTAAGCTTCCGGATTTTCCAGGATCAAAGCGATCCCTTGACCGCCGCCTATACAGAGTGAGGCGACTCCGTATTTTGCCTTTCTGCGTCTGAGTTCATAAGCTAGGGTGATTGTCACTCTGGCTCCACTCGCTCCCAGCGGGTGTCCGATCGCTACCGCTCCACCGTTTACATTGGTGATCTCCGGATTCAGTCCCAATTCTTTTTGGACTGCAAGATACTGAGCCGCAAATGCTTCATTGACTTCTACTAGGCTCATGTCGGAGAGTTTGAGTCCCGCTTTTTTAAGAGCGATAGGGATTGCAAGAGCGGGTCCTATTCCCATTTTCGCAGGATCGCAGCCTGCATGTCCGTATCCTCGGATGATTGCCAAAGGTTTCTTTCCGATTTTCTTGGCATAAGAAGCAGAAGTTACGATAGTAGCAGCCGCTCCGTCATTCAGTCCGGACGCATTCCCGGCAGTAACCGTTCCACCTTCTCTAAACGCAGGACGAAGTCCTCCCAGTTTTTCGATGGAAGAAGCTCCCTTAATAAATTCATCTTTTTCTAATGTAACAGGCTTCTTGCCTCCTACAGTAACCGGAAGGATCTCTTCTTTCAATCTGCCTTCGACCGTCGCTTTTTCGGCTCTGGTTTGGGAGATCCCTGCCCACTCATCCTGCTCGGCTCTGCTGATCTTGTACTGGTCCGCCAGATTTTCAGCAGTGGCTCCCATGATCAGGCCAACATACTGGTCGGTGAGACCTTGCTCTAAAGAATCCTCGAATTCTGCGGAACCGTATTTGATACCCCATCTTGCGTTACGCACAACATACGGAGCATTGCTCATGGATTCGGAGCCGCCCGCGAGAACAGCTTCGCTTTCTCCTAAGTAGATCTTTTTGGCAGCTTGGATGATCGCTTCCATTCCGGAACCGCAAAGACGATTGAGTGTAAGAGCCGGAACTGTAATAGGCAATCCTGTTTTTAATCCTATATGTCTGGCTAAATAGATGGCTTCTTTTCCGGTAGGAACCACATTCCCGAAAATGGATTCTCCTATATTGGCAGGATTGACCCCTGTTCTTTCCAAAAGTGATTTGGAGACCAATACTCCTAGATCAACGGCGCTTACGTCCTTTAATGTCCCACCGAAATTCCCGAATGGGGTCCGTATTCCGTCTAGTATGACCGCTTCTTCCATAATTATCCTGTCCTAATATTCGATTTATTTAATATGATATTTTGATAGATTTTAATCCACTTTTTCCGCGACTGGAAAGACCAGGTCGAATGGATCCGCGGAGACGCCGGTTTTGAAACCTCCGCCCTTGATAAAGTCAGGGAATACTGTCTCGTCCGACCAAACGGATTCGATCCTGCAGAACTTGCCCTTTCCTTTTCCGATGAACGCAGTGCTAAGCTTGGTCCCATCTTCTTGTTTTTGTAAGAGAACATATGGTAGAATGGATGTGCTTACAGGAAATCCAAAACCCAAGGATCGCATTTTTATTTTGAAGAATGTCTTTCCGTTGCGGGAGACTTCTATCTTAGTAAGAGATCCTTCCTTCTTCCAAACGAAGTCCGCTCTTTCTTTCGGAATGGCCCAATTTAGGATGCCTTCTTCTACGGAAGTTTGACTGGATACGAAGATGCGAGTGATCCTTTTGTAATTTTTGCCCTTATGTTCGAAGTTTCCTGGAATATATAAAAGTTCGTAATACGGTCCTACATCGGATCTTTCATAGTTCACAAGCATCAAGGAGCCTAGTCCTCCCTTGTAGGACTTTCTATCTTCTTCGTCTAAGAATGCCATTTCGGCGTTATAGGATTTTTTTCCGAATAAGGGGAATAAGAATCCTTCTCCTGTTAAGGACCAGGGGGCAGGATAATGTCTCTTTGAGGAGGCGGATTTGCTTCCGGTATCTATGGCTTTTTTGGGAGATTTGAGTGCCGATTTTGAGGCTTTCTTCTTTGGCTTAGCCTTGGTTGCAGGACTTGCTTTCATCGGATGATCCGTTTCTTTCTTTTTTGTACCATTCCTGTGAAAAACCCCGAATTTGAAAAGGAAACTCTTGAACATCTTCCCCATTTTTAGGATAACTGGACATTTGGGGATGATCTTTAGGCCCTTTGGGTTTAAAATGTCCCCTAAGGCAAAAAGTATATGACTGCAGTAGCAACACGTCCCAGAAGACGTACTCGTAATAGCTTAAACAAGGAGTCCATCGTCCAAGCGGCCTTGGATATTCTGAACGAAGAAGGAATCGATGGCTTATCCATGAGAAGGATAGCCGAAAAATTGGATTGTAGCGTCGCAAGCCCTTATTCTCACTTTAAGAGCCAACAAGATATTATAAAGATCATTATCTCTCAGGGAGAGGCTCAGTTGACGGAGACCCTTAGAGCGGCTCGTCTGAACGGAAAGAATTGCTACGAAAAACTAACCTTGATCGCTCGTGCGTATTATGATTTTTCCGGGCATAACCAAGAACTTCATAAGGTTATGTTCAATACGGTCCATGGCCATATGCATCGTAAGGCATTTCCGAAACTCCCTACCAGTTATCGTGTTTTCCTCGAAACCATCCGCGCCGGAGTTAGATCCAAAGAGTTCCGTATCAAAGAAGAAGATTATCCTTCTCTTGCAAGGACCATGTATTCTTGGATGTATGGTATCATCGTTCTGGATATGACCGGCATGCTCAAAAAGAGAGGCATGGGCGATCCTTTGGACGAAGGCTTTCTGTTCTTCCGTAAAATTCTCTTAGACGTAGAATGAGACAAAAACTTCTCCTCAGCGGAGTCGTTCTTTTACTTCTTCTTCTATCCATCCTTCCTTTTGTAAGATCAAAGGAGAAGGTGGAATTAAACGATTCCGTTCGAGCAGGGGCCGAGAGTGGGAATTACGCTCGGCTTCCCCAAGGCTTAACTCATTACGAACTCTCCGGTCCTGAAAAAGGAAAACTAGTCGTTCTTGTTCACGGTTTTTCCACTCCATATTTTATTTGGGATCCAGTCCAAAAGCTTCTAATTACAGAAGGATATAGAGTGCTTAGATTCGATCTCTTTGGAAGAGGTTATTCGGATCGTCCAGACATTGTGTACGATATAGATCTATTCCGTTCTCAGATCCAAGATCTATTAAATTTTCTGCATATAGATGGACCTTTTGATATTATGGGACTTTCCATGGGAGGTCCGATCGTTGCTTCCTATGTGGCCAAGAATCCGGAACGTGTGAAGAAGGTAGTGCTCTTGGACCCTTTTACTGCAAAGGCAGGCATCTTTCCTTTGGCGGTTCCTTTTCTCGGGGAATATTTGAACACTGTGATCTTTCTTCCTACCTTGCCGAAAGGGATCGCGGGAGACTTCGTGAATCCTTCCAAGGTGCCAAAAGGCTGGGTGGAAAAATACGAAATGCAGATGAGCTTTTACGGCTTTGGACGGGCTATTCTCTCTACTCTTAGGAATCTGATCTCAAAGGATCCAAGACCTCATTTCGAAGGCCTGGCCGCGACGAATAAGCAAGTATTGGTATTCTGGGGAGATCAGGATCATACGACTCCTCTTGAAACGGGTGTCTATGTAAAAGATCTATTAAAGTCTGAGTTTGTATTAGTGAAGGACTGCGGACACTTACCGCATATAGAACAACCGGAGCAAGTGCTTCCGGTTATCTCTAGTTTCTTGTCTAAATAGATCGATCAGTATTTTGCAAGAGAAGGATCGACTTCGTCCGAATAGAGAAGGATCCCGCCTTCTAAATTGAATATTTTGGTAAATCCGGAGGACTTCATGAATCCGCATGCGTTCCCGGATCTTGCTCCGGAGCGGCAATATACGATGATATCCTTGCCTGCGTTTTTCCAAGAATCCAGTTCGGATATTCTAGTCGGAAGTTCTGAAACAGGAATGAGTAGATCTGTTCCTTTGATGATACTGATCTCTTGTTCGTTCGGATTACGCACATCTAATAAATAGAAGTCGTCTTTTCCTGAGCTTCTTGCGTCTAGTCTGGCTTTGAGTTCCTTTGGATCCATTCAGGTTTCCTTATAATAATTTCTGTTTCTTAGACTGCGGAAGTAAGACTTTCCATTTCAGTTTGCAATTTTTCCCAATTCTCGGTGAGACGAGCAATCTCTGCCTTTGTCTCGTTATAAGTATCCAGTTCCATTTGGTAACTGCGTTTCTTATAGAATTCCGGATCTGCCAATAGTTCTTCCGAATTCGCCTTATTCTTTTCTAAGAGTGCGATCTTTGCTTCGATCTGTTCTATATCTTTTTGCAGTTTCTTGATACGATTTTTATCGGCATTCTTCTGAGATCTGCTCTTGTCTTTAGCATCGTTGTTCTCTGCAGGAGTGTAGGTTTTAATCGCTCCTCCCTCTGCTTCCAATTCTTCCGGAGGAAAACGAAGATAATCCGAGAAGCTCGTATTCAGATCCTTGACCTTTCCGTTGGATACGGAAACGGTTCGAGTGCACAGATCTTTTAAGAAATCAGGATCATGAGAGATTACTAGGACCGCACCAGGATATGCTTGCAGGGCTCTCTTTAAATTGTCCCGAACTACCAGATCCAAGTGGTTGGTTGGTTCATCCAAGAAAAGAGTATTGGAGCTGAAACGGACTAATAGTGCTAGCCTGAGCCGACTCTGCTCTCCTCCCGAAAGGAGTCCGACTTTCTTGAAGACCTTGTCGTCGGTAAACGAAAAATAACCTAGAAGCTTTCTTGCCTCTACTTCCGGATAATCGGGATAAACTGAGAGTACAGTTTCCAAGAGCGTCTTTTCCGGATCCAGATTCTCATGATGGTTCTGGGAGAAGTATCCTATTCGGGTCTTTGGCCCGTAGGTTACGACTCCTCTGGTCAGTTTATGAATTCCTAATACACATCTGAGGAAAGTGGACTTTCCGGCTCCGTTCGGACCTATGATCGCGATCTTATCCCCATTCGAAACATGGAGTTCCGCTCCGGAGAATATATTCTTTCCTCCTGCTTCGTAGGAGAAATCCGCATCCTCAATTCTAAAGGAAAGATTTCCGCAAGGAGTATAATTGAATTCGTAATCCGTTTTAGAATTCCAGAAGGATTCTTCGGGAGCGTCGACCTTGTCCCTTTTTTCCAATTGCTTGATGGCACTTTGGACGGCTTTCGCCTTAGTGGCCTTTGCTCTAAACCTGTCGATCCATTCGGTTCTCTTCTTGAGATATGCTTCTTCTTTCTTAAATTGTATGCGTAGCTTATCTAAGAGTTCGTTCTTATGCTCGAAGTAATCTTCAAGAGTTCCTTTGAATTCCAATACTCCGGAAGGATTCAGTTCCGCGATCGTGTCGGTAGTAGAATTCAGGAATTCAGGATCGTGAGTTACTAGTACGAAAGAACGATTCGTGCTCACTAAATATTCGGCGAGCCATGCCTTGGACGCATGGTCCAAATGGTTTGTAGGTTCATCCAAAAGAAGAAGATTTCCGGGGTTCAGGATCGCAATCGCGAGTCCTAATCTGTGTTGGTAGCCAGGGGAGAATTCCTTTACCTTCTTTTCCATTTGTTCATTAGAAAAGCCTAAACCGCCAATGATCTGCCTAGCCTTGCCTTCCAATTCATGGACACCGTACGTGAATGCGTATTCTTCTAAAGCGCTTTGTTCTTCGAGAAGGCTATTGAACTCGGGAGAATCATGGTCCACTTGGTCCATTCTTCTGTGAATGTCCTCGGCGCGTTTTATGTATTCGTTATAATGTTTATGCTTAGATAATGCAGTATCGATCACCTTTGCTTCGAAATCGAAGTCGGGGATCTGTTGGAATAAGGAGATCTCGGTATGTTTGGATCGACTGACTAAACCTTCTTCTGGGTTTAGCTCTCCTACGGCCATTTTGAATAGAGTGGATTTGCCGGAACCGTTCGGTCCGACTAAAGCTACCTTAGAGCCGGGTTTAATATGCCAGGAGAATTTTTCGAAGAGGGTGGAGCTACCGAACCTGTGCTTTATATCGATGAACTGGAGCATGGTTCCTGGGAATTAGAGGAGGTTGTCCCTCCGCACGAGCGCGGAGGGTCGTTGGATGGAAAGTAGTGCTTACTTCTTTTTAGCGAGTTCTTCTTTTCTCGCTTTAAGATGTTGTACGTACTTGCTCGTTTCCCCGTTCATCTTCTCGACTGCGTCTTTCAGAGCTTGGTCTAGCTCCTGAGCGCTCATCTTGTTGATCTTTTTGTTCTTCTTTTCGGCTGTCTCTTCAGACATAGGTACCTTCCGATGCGTTCGTAATGCCAAAATTTACGGGAATAGGCCTTTCGACAACCTATTTTGTCCGGATAGGACCTGGCCTTCTTCCGTCAGAATCGAAAATAGGTGGAAATCGATCCTCTCTTCGGATTCCATGGGAGCCCATTATGTTCTATTCCTTAGTACAAACGAGAGATGGGCTTGCGCCTCTGTTCCTGAGATTGGGCCTTGCGATCTGTATCTTTCCCCATGGCGCTCAGAAGGCGATGGGCTGGTTCGATGGGGCCGGATTCGAGACCGCGATGGACTATTTCACTTCTACCTTGGGCGCTCCGTATTTCTTGGGGGTCCTCGTGATAGGATTCGAGTTTGTGGGAACGATCGCTTTGGTCTTGGGCCTTCTCACTCGGATCTGGGCTTTCGGGATCGGAGTTACCTTGGTCGTTGCGGCAAGCACTCATGCCTCTTACGGTTTTTTTATGAATTGGTTCGGCGATAAGGGAGGAGAAGGTTTCGAATATCATATCCTGGCAGTTGCCATGGCATTCGCGTTATTCTTTTTTGGTTCCGGTTCTTTTTCTATCGATAGAAAACTTTCCGATTGGTCGGTTTGAAACGATCGATTTGAGAAGGCATAAAAAAACCCGAGCGTTTCCACTCGGGTTTTTTTAGGAGGCTTAAAGTTCTCTTAGTAGAGGATCTTTTCAACCGAGTTCTCATCCAGGATATAAGATCCTTGCAGAGTTTGCACGATCAGTTTTCCTTTTTTCTGAGAAACAACCACTCCTCTTAACTCTCTACCATCTTTCATGATGATATGTTCGATGCTCTTGTCATAGATCTCTTCCAACTCTTGCTCAGTCTTAGCAGACTTGAGGTTTTGAGTAGTTTCCAAAACTTCTTTGTCTAAGCCGTTCAAGTTGGTACGCATTTCTTCGTATTCAACAAAAGTGTCCTTTTTAAGAGCTTCGATGACTTCTACTTTCTCGTCGGTAACGATGATCAATCCTCCGATTTTCAAAACTCTTTGAGTCTTGTCATGAATAAGAGGAGTCACTTCGACAGAACCATCCACAACATAAACGGAAGATTCTTTAGGAGAAGAGTTTACTTCGAAGGAAGTTCCTCGAACCGCAGCGACTACAGTAGGAGTATCTACGAAATAGTTCGCGTTCTTCTTTTCCTTCTCTACTAGGTTCAAGATACGTCCTGAAACCAAAGAGAGTCTGATCTGAGAAGCATCCGTTTGACGAAGTCCTTTCAAGACGAGTTCCGAATTCTCCTTTAAGCGGATTACGCTGGAGTCGGTAAGACCTATGTCGATGGATCCACCCTTGCCGGTTACGATCCTATCGCCTTCGGAGAGGACATCTCCCAAATGCAATTGGGTCGGTGCTTCTTTGATGGATTTAGCGTCTCCTTTTACGAAGACTACAGCGGCTTTGAGAAGAACACCTTCAGCTACAGGAGCCTCTTTCTTGGAGAAAGCAAAGAAAGTGCCTACTCCAATACCGGCTAACAGAACCGCCGCTGCCGCTAGGTACCAACCTTTCTTTTTATTTGCGGTTAGTTGTACTACATTATCCTTAGGGGATTGCATGATACTTGCCTCCACAGAGAAACGGGGAGACTTACCGATCCAAGAAGGATCGAAATCAGGAGCCTTGGAAGCGGGATTTGTCCGCTGGAGGACGTCGGCGAATGTTTGAAATTCTGAATTCATTCTTTCGATTCCTCTTTCCTTTAGTCCTGGGTTTGCACCTTGTGTCTTACCCGTTCATCAGGATCAACAAGCAGATAAAAACGAACTTGCTCATTTTTTTCAATGAGTATGGCTTTTTTGACGAAATGGATCGCGCGTTCGATAAACATAAATAAAGATAAATTCCTAATGTTTTAAAAAAGAAGAAGGATGGAACCCTCTCTTTTTGCCTTCTTGTAATAGATGTTTCTCGGCTCTTTCTAAGAGTCTAGAAACCCCCGAAACGGACAGATCTAAGACCTGTGCGATCTCCTCCAATTTGCAGGATTGCGAATAACGCAGCTCGATCGCGGTCTTCTGTTCCTCAGGAAGAGTTGCTAATAATTCGCTTAGGATCTTGCCCAGATTCTGGGCCTCCATTTCTTCGATCACTTGGCTTTCAGGACCCTGGGCTTTGGAACCGAAAAGAGAAGAAGTCTCTTCTCCAACCAGGGCCACATTCTTTTGGTAGTAGGATTTTCCGTGATTGATCATTAGGTTCCGGGCGATCCTGAATAAGATCATTCTCGAAACTTGCTCGTCCGGGAGTTCTTTGTTCGTGTAATGTTTAAAGAAGTTAAGAAAGGTATCTTGGAGTAAATCCAAGGCAGTCGATTCGTCTTGGATCGAGCGCCTAATGAATGAAAACAAGTGATCCTTATTTTTATTGTATAGTTTTTCGAAAAACAAGGCTTCGGACACGGTAGGATAGAAATTTTTTTCTTTCAGTCTTTTTTCAAGTAAATTCGGATTTTTCTTGAATAAACCCAACCATTTCGGGAGGGTAAACCGAGACATCGCTTGTCTTCCTTATCAAATGCTGAAGGGAATTACGGAAAATATGGCCTATCGTTGGCTTTTTATCATCTGCCTTGTTTGTTTCACACCTAACCTCTTTGGATCTAGCCTAACCCTGAAAAACGGAAAAGTATTACAAGGGAAAGTCGTAAACCAAACTCGTACAGAAGTTCATCTAGAGGTGGATGGCAAGGTTTTAACCATACCGAAGACAGATATCGTAGAATTGAATTTGAAAGATACTCCTAAGCTGGAACCTAAAAAAGAACCAGTCAAACCGAAAGAGGAAGTGAAGAAGGAGCCGGAACCGGAGACTCCTACAGGACCCCGCTGGTACAATAAACCTCGCTGGGCCTATTCTCTTCGTTCTGCTGTGGTCCCTGGCTGGGGGATCTGGAAGGCCGATAGGAAATATCTTGCGGCTGGGACATTTGTTCTCTTTGCCGGAGCGGTATACAAGGCGCTGCAGACCCAGCAGGAGTTCAATGCGGCCCATGCTGCATATAAGAGCGGGGCAACAAATTATTTCATATTTGCCCTCAACGACCCGGTCTTACAACTTCCCGCAAATACCGGGGAAAGATTGATCGGTGCCTTTTTAGTGAATAAGGGTGCGTTCAACCACTACCAGCATCTCGCAGCGGAAGGGAATGATTACCAGTACATCGTAGGTCTCGTCTACGGTTTGCAATTGTTCTATTCCTATTATTTAGGGGTAAAAGCAGAGAGGGAAGCTGCCTTAGGCGAAGGACCAAGCTCAGGTTTTAAATTCAGTTTTGCTCCTTCTTACAGACCTATGAATTTCGGAGGAAATGGAATGGGTTGGAACGGAGAAGTGAAATACGATTTTCGTTTCTAAAAGCCTGTTCGGAGATCGGATCTTTTTTCGAATAGGACCCTAATATTCTCAGAGATAGATCAGAAATAAGCTTCGGATGCAAAGAAAAAGGCCGCTGGACAGCGGCCTTTTTTGTTTATTCGATTACAGTTTTTGGAAATTGAACTCCGCCGGAAGGAACATACAATACGCTTGTTCCTCCGACGTCCCCTAAATACGGAGAGGTTGTAAAGAACGGATCGAATAAGTAAAATACGTCATTGTACTCGTCGCCGGCGCTCATGAAGCAGGTATTGGATCTACAAGTGGTAGAAGAACCGTATGTGGTTTCGGAACCGATCTCACCATCCGAATAAGTAGTCACACCTCCAGCAGCTCCAGTAGTTGCATTTACGGGAACATCATGGACATCATTGTAAGTTCCACCTACATCTCCGCAGAATACATCATAACCCACGAGTATATTTGTCCCATAGATCCCGGCGCTCGGAATATAATACTGATCTCCGTCCGCAGGACCGCAACCATACGGATTCGTGTCGGTAGCTATAGGACTTGCCGAAGAACTTGCATAATTCTTAATTTTTACAACGCTTGCGTCCACAACACTTCCGGTAGTATCTACATTCGTCCTACTCAGGAAGGTCCAAACATCCGTTCCAGAGACGATCATAGAAGGGTAATCCATTCTTAGATAATAGGAAGTAGTACCTACTTTGCTGGAATAATTGCCTTTGATACTTCCCCCCGAAGGAGTAAAGCTATACCAATAGATGGAATGAACGCCTAAGGTAGTCGTAATTCTCATAGCCGCTATGTACTGACTTCCGTCATATACTACGTCGCCGTTATAATAATTCGCGGAGGTGATCGCGGTCGTTGCAATATTGGTTGCGGAACCACTTAAGGAACCGGTCGTAGCATCTATTCGCTGGTATCTAAAGCTAGTATTGACGCTTCCTAGCTCGGTCCAAACGACTGCGAATTCATTACTTTGATTGTATGCTGCCGCTAGTTTGCCTATGGTCACTCCAGTTGCCGAATAAACTTGGAATGTAGAACCTACAGCAGTTAATTCTATATTATACAACTGTCCTTTGATCGTGTTGTCGGCAGACTTCCATACCAGAAGATAATTTCCTCCTCCCCAGACAAGCTCAGGATCTACGTTAGAAGGAGATCCTCCTACTGAGAGAGCCACGTTGCTGTTTACATTGTAAGGACTTTGAGAATGATCTATTCCTAATAATCTGAAATTCTGGGTGCCCGCATCGCTTTTCCAAGTTGCTGCCATTGCGAGTTGTCTTTCACAAGCAACCGTAGAATTTGCAGTCGTTCCCGCAGTGCCAGTCGTACCGGTAAGTGTACAAGTCTGGCCGCCTGTGGAACCGGTATAAGTTCCTAAGGAAACAGAGTATCCGTTTCCGGTGTCGAGTGCCGTACTAAATGCGAATGTGCCGTTTGCAGTGATCTGAAGAGTATCTGTGGCACTTGTCACAGAATCTGTTAAGGTCAGGTTCATCGGCTTTGCAGTCAGCCCTGTGTATCCGCTCACAGTAACGCTAACAGTAGAGGTGGGGCCGGAAGAGGTTCCATTGCTTGTATTCCAGTCGTTTGCGATCGGTCCCAGTACCAGGGCTCCAATTGCGGAAGAACTGGAATCTATATTGATCGCCTTTGCATTATTACAACCGAGAGATAGAATGCTAAGAAGAGTACAGAGGGCCGCCTGAGAGAATAAGGAATACTGGTTGATAGAGAAGATACGATGCGATTTCATTTCTGTCCTCCACTGTTTAGCGGCGGTTGATCCATTTCATTTTGTATGCAAATTATTCAACAAGCATAAGGGGAAGGGTTTGAGGATTTTTTGCAAAAGGAATCATTTTTTTCTTTCCTAGTGCCAAAACCTGCAGGAAAAGCCGATCCCTGCAGGTTTAGAATTATTGCTCTACGCAAATAAAGTAGCGTTTGTCTTTATTACAATTACTAATCACGGGTAGAGGCCCAGCAGTAGGGCTTGTAGGAACTGTATATTCCGAAATGGATCTATAATCGGTATTAGTTGCCAAGCCATGATTTCCGGTCAAACCGCTTGCACTGGAATTCACATACCAAGAAGCAATGGATCCCGCTTCATTATAAACACTCGCGCATTCCGATTGAGAAGGAGTTCCTGTAGACCAATTCATGTCCGTAAATCCGGTCCAAATCCTTCCGGAGGTCCCGAAACTATAGGTCCAGAATTCTTCGCCGGCAAAGTTCACGCGACTCAGATCGAAGAATTGGAATATCTCCTTCTTCCCATCTCTACCATAATAAATGGTATAAGGAGAGAAGACCCAATTTGTGGAAGTATTGCGTGTGGCTCCGTACTGTCCGGTATAACTTACCGCAAGCATCGCTTTATAAACTGGAGGTTCTCCTCCGCCGGCATAGAAAGCCGTAGGAATATTAGAATTACATATTTCATCGGCGGCTTCTACCGCACCGTAACCGTTCGTCACCGATTGGGTAGCGAATGAACCGGTCCAGCCCTTCCCTCCGTTAGTCGCTAGATAAAGACATTTATCGCTATCAAAAGTATTGATCTTTATCTTTTGGGGAATGTTGGAAACCGTATCGACCGCGATCAGATAATAATCTTGGTCCAAGCAATCCACATCATGGGTCAGATTTAGATTCAGACCTACAGTAAGCTTCTGAGAGGATTCTAAGAAGTAATCGCTGTATTGCGAATTCTCATCCATTCCGGTGATCAAAAGCTCTGAACTTCCGGGATAGAATTGAAAATTTGCCTGTTCATTCGGATCGTCCGGAAAATTTTCAAGAGTAAGTGTTATATCTAATTCTTCCCCTTCCGTTACGAAAGGATTTCCGCCTCCGTCTACCAATGCTTTGATCGTGTAACGAGGAGAAAATTGCAAAAGGGTAGGATCCAGGATAAAGGCTCCGCCTAAGCTCGGTTTGCTCCCATCCAAAGCTTCTGTCTCCGCCTTATTACAGAAGGAAACTTCCTGACTAAGACTCAGTAATATGCAAATCTTAAAGAAAGATCTTGGAACTCTCATATTAACCTTTATCACGGGGAATAAACGCATACATAAGGCAATGCAGTTCCACCGGCTCCTTGAGTACAAGCATTAATAGTCCAATAGGCAGTGTCTGCAAAGGAAGAACTAGTCGTCCCTACCGCACCGCTCGCACTAGAAGTCGTACTTGGCATCCAGCTCTCTGTGCCTGCGTCGTTCATGCAGAGCCCTGCATTCATGATAGACCAACCGGAATTCATTCCAGTCCAGTAATTGCCAGAATCCAGGATCGGATTATAAAAATTATAATAAGAAGGCCAACTCGAATCCGTTATGAAAACCACTGTCCAAACACTATCCGAATTCTTTCGAACGTATCTCTTATTGTTCTTCATGAGAGCCGCGTCGGAGGCTGTTTCTCCTGGATCTCTGTTTGCGCTCGTATTGGAAAGAACTCCCACAAAGGCCTTATAGTTGGTATAACCTGCAAATCCTTTGCTTCTTGCGAGATTCACGCAGTGATTATCCATATTATCGATCCCGTTCAACTCGGTGGCATACTTAGGCTCGGTTTCGAACATGCAGTAATCACCGTCTTTTACAGAAAAAGAATATGTATGAGAAGTTCCTGTAGAGTCTCGGGTGATCTTTGCTAGGATCTTATCTCCCGCTCTATCGAAGCAATCGTCATCGTCCGCTTCTAAAGCGAATCCGATCTGATGTTGAGTGTCTCCTGCCGCGAGATCGAAGTAATTATAGGAGACAATGGCCGGTGTCGACACAGTCGTATAACTCTCGATAGAAATAATGAATCTTTCCGTCCCAGTAAAACTTTGGGAGAAGGTCAGGTTTACATAGTTATTCTGAGCATCGTAGAACACATCGATATCATTCGAAGGAAGATCCGACGGAATGGAGTCGCTTCCACCGAAAATATTCGGCATCTCGACACCGAGTAACATTCCTGCAGCGCTTCCGCTTGCATCCAAGCTGATCGGATTTGCCTTATTGCAACCGAACGAGAGAAAAGTAGTAACCATCCAAAACTGGACTAGCACGATCCGTTTTTGTTTCATTTTAATTCCGGGGAATTCTATATAGTTTCCCATCCAACAAACCCATTTATGAGCTTTTGCTCACTTTTTTTTATCGTTCGTTCTTCTGGAAATAAAAAAATTCGGAGATTTTCGATTTATAGAAATCGTTCTAAAAAGTTTGGGATCAAATTCCGGCTAGTTAAGCGTCGGTTCCGGTCTTTCTCAGTTTATTGATCTCAACCCGGAAGGACTCGAAAGGATCTTCCTGTTCTAGTTTTCCTTTCTTGGCTCCGTTATTTGGGGAAGCACTCTTCTCGCCACTCTTATTGGACGCGAACCATTCATCTACATGTTTCACTACTTTAGTAATTCGGAATCTTGCGTCTTCTTCTTCAGTGGTTCTGACCTTGTTCTGGAGGAACTCTAATTTCTCGCTTAAGATCTTATGCAGTTCTCTCGCCTTGTTTCTGAAAGAATCTCCGCCGGGATAGCAAAGGATCTGATCGAATCTTTCCTTTCCTTTTTCCCAGGTCAAGAACACGAACTTCTCTCGTTCCAAGATTTCGTAATATTGTTCAGGCGAAAATTCCGGCACGGAAGATTGGATCTCAGCAGCCGTAGGAGGAACTTTCATCTTAAAATAATATCCATCCATAGCAGTGGAGATCTTGGATCTCTGTTCTGCGGATCGGATCCTCTCTTCTTCTTTGATCTTTTCTTGGACCTTGGCCTGCTCTTCTTTACGGGAATTCTCGTGGTTCTTTGTCTTAAGTTGATTTTGTTGTATCCGGATCTTCTCCTTTGCTTGTGCGAAGAAGATATCTTGGAAGATCCTCCCGATTCCGAGTAGATCCAGAATGGAGTAATACCAAGGGAAATAATCCATATAACCTTTTCTTAATACTTTACCATAGGCTCGTACTAAATCAGGTTCCTTAAATACGGATTTGATCTGAGGTTCGTTGGATTCCACCAATTGACGAATGCAAAGGATTTTCCAGGTTTCCACACCCATTGCGGCGCCAAGACTGAGAATGATCTGTCGAACGCTATTTGCTTCCTTATGAAAGAAGGAATGGATCGTAGAGGTCTTGGTTTCCCAGGTAGAGTAACCGATCTCCAGATCATCTATTAACATTCTTTTTAATTCTTCTGGGAATTGCTTGAACTCTTTATCCGGTACGAGTAGGACCTTTTTCTCCCAAGAACCTGATTCAGAAAGAAGGTTCCTTTTTATATCATGAAAACGATTTCGATCTCTTTCGGAAGATTGCCTTTGCAATTCCTTCTCTGCGATTTCTGATAGACTTCTGATAAGCACTACGCTTAGCATTCCGGGGCTTCCTGGATTCGGATTCCCCGAAGGAAGTGCAGTTGCGAAGGCCTCCGCCCTTGCGATCTTGAATTTGGTAGTCTCAGGATGAGAAGGATTGGAATAATAGAATTTCTCTTCCATCGCTATCTTTTGGAATTCTTCAAAGAGAGCATAACGTAGCTGCTTGCTTCCCTTGGTTTCGATGAAATCGTCGATATATTCCAGGATCTGAACCGCTTCTTTAGGGCTCTTTAGTCCGAATAGACCGTAACCTGGAACGTCTATCACTCTTCCTTTCTTATGAAGATCGTCTTCAAGTTCGAATAAGAAATCTTTTACGAATTCCGGATTTGGGGTAATACGAAAGTGTTCGTTCTGGAATGCTTGCCTTAAATATAGGAATAATTGCGGGAAAGGAGCTTCTTTTCGAACTCCTCCACCATCCCAGTCGTTTTCCATATTTTCCCAAACGAGTGCCTTATTCAATTCGGGTTTGCGATCCAGATAGACTAGCAAAGAAGAAACAGAAAGGTCTAACAATTCCAAATAGATCCGACTTAGATCCAAGGCTTCGGTTTCCGGAATAGCCGCATAACAAGGAAGTCCTTCCGGAGGTCTTTCTACGTCTTGGCTGATCAGATACGCTAATTGAGAAACAGTGCCGTCCTCTAATAATCTTTTGAGATGCATGTCCATCTCTTTGGGACTTAGGTCTGCAACTTCCGGAACCTTATGATGAGGTTCGAATAATTGTCGTTTCTTAACGTTCTTAAAGGAGCTGGCGGCAGAGATCGCTTTGTACAAGGAGTGAGTTACCTTGTCGTTCATATAGTAACTCACTACTTCGTTCAGCTTCTTGACTTTCAAGAAGCTTGGAACGGAGACATTTCCAGTGTTTGGATCTAGGGGTCTGGGGCCTTTTGCGCTCATTTTAATACGAAGTAACTATATATTAGGAAATTAGCATATACGTTTCGAATAGGGAAGGGCCTCGAAGAACAGCGATTCTTCGAACAAGTAAAACCATCATATATCGTATTAAGATCGCTTCCACCGAAAAAACGAAGTTTACACTTATTTTCGATAAAACGCCTCTAAACCGAAGGATGTATGCCAAACTCTCTATATGAATCCTCTTGACTAAGAGTGAGGAGGGTCTTTCTTGGAATGGAATGCAACTCAAGAAACAAACTCCTTTCGTCCCTAAAAAAGTATTATTCGTGATATTAGACGGGGTTGGCTTTACGCCAAGAGGTCCCGAATTCGGCAATGCGATTGCCGGAGCAAAGCTTCCCTTCTTGAACAAACTCTGGAAGGAATCTCCAACCATTCATTTGAAAGCCCATGGAACAGCAGTGGGTATGCCTTCCGACGAAGATATGGGAAATTCGGAAGTGGGCCACAATGTTCTGGGATGCGGACGAATATTCGATCAAGGGGCAAAACTCGTCAACAATTCTATCGCCAAAGGACTGTTATTCGAGGGACAGGCCTGGAAGGAGATCGTAGGAAATACTAAGAGCAAAAACTCCACTTTGCATTTGATCGGATTGTTTTCCGACGGGAATGTGCACGCGCATATTGACCATACCAAAGCCTTGATCGAAGCTGCGATCCGAGAACAAGTCCCGAAGATCAGATTGCATATCCTCTTGGACGGAAGGGATGTACCCGAAAAATCTGCATTAGAATATTTGAATCCATTTGAAGAGTGGCTGCGTTCTCTTAGGCAGAAAGGAGCAGATATCAAGATCGCTTCCGGTGGGGGAAGAATGACCATCACCATGGACAGATACGAGGCGGATTGGTCCATGGTAGAAAGGGGATGGCAGATCCACGTAAAAGGAGAAGGAAGAAAATTCCCTGACGCAAAGACTGCGATAGAGACATTCCGGGCCGAAGATCCTGCGATAATCGATCAGTATCTTCCTTCATTCGTGATCGAAGAAAATGGAAAGCCGGTAGGTCCGATCCGAAATGGAGACTCGGTAGTCTTTACGAATTTCAGAGGAGATAGAGCTATCGAGATCTCTCAGGCGTTCACCCAAAAGAAATTCGACAAATTCGATCGAGGAGAATTACCCGAGGTTTGCTATGCAGGAATGATGCAGTACGATGGGGACTTACAGTTGCCGGAGCGTTTTCTGGTTAGTCCTCCCGCAATCGATAGAACCTTGGGCGAATACATGGCCAAGTCAGGAGTTGCTCAGTACGCTCTCTCCGAAACCCAAAAATACGGACATGTAACCTTCTTCTGGAATGGAAATCGTTCTGGCAAATTCGACGCCAAAACGGAAGAATACAAGGAGATCCCATCCGATGTCATCCCATTCGATCAGACTCCTGAAATGAAGGCGCAATCGATCACTCAGGAATTGGAAAGAGTCCTCGCAGAGAACAAGAGCGATTTCTATCGGATCAATTTTCCTAATGGCGACATGGTGGGGCATACGGGGAACTATCAGGCAACCGTAAAAGCAATGGAATTCTTGGATGGGTGCATGCAGAAGTTGGCAGATGCATGCAAAAAAAGTAATGTAGTTTTACTTGTAAGCGCGGATCATGGGAATGCGGATGAAATGTATCAGTTGGACAAAAAAGGAAATGTGGAGAAGGACAAGCAAGGCAAGCCGGTTCCCAAAACTTCGCATACTCTGAACCCCGTGCCATTTAGTGTTTTGGATCCGGAAGGCAAATTGAAGTTACGCTCCGATCTAAAGGATCCAGGGCTTGCAAATGTGGCGGCTACTATCCTGGATATCATGGGATATGAAACCCCGGAAGGATATTACCCTAGTTTGATCGCTAGATAAACGCGAATTAGAGGAACGGAAAAACCGATCCTTGGTTGGAAAGAAAGATCTTTCCTATTTTTGCTTAAGTTCCAATGGAAAGAGTTTCTCTTAAGAAAGGGCCCGGCGTTAATATCCGGGCTTGATTTGCTGTCCTAATTAGATCAGGATTTCTTGGTCTGTTTCTTTTTATTTGTGTCCGGCTTAGGTAGTTTTGAAAATCCATCCCAAAGCATTTCTGCGGATTCTTTCAAGATCGCATTTTCCAGACGCTTGTCGGAGATCGCTTGGTATCTAAGAATCCCTGTAAAAGAGCCTAGTATAATCGAAGGATAGACCGACTTTAGATTTGTTTCTCCCGGAAAAGGAGCAAAATAATCTGAAATCTTCTTTCTGAGTAGATTTGCTTCTTTATGACTTTCCTCATCCAATAGATAAGAAGATAAATTCCTTTCTATTAAGATGAGCTGGTCTAGCTTTCGATGGGAGAAGATCCCAAGACCCTGCCAAAAATCGAAGAACCGTTCTCTTGGAGAAGAGTTTTTTAGAGAAGCCTCATCGAAGAATCTAGAAAGCTCCAATACGGCAGCTCGAAATGCTTCGTTGAAGATATCGTCCTTATTTCGAAAGTATCTATATAAAGAACCCACGCCTACCTTTGCGTGAGCGGCTATCTCCGGGATTCTGGTCTCAAAGAATCCTCTTTCTGCGAAGAGCTTCATTGCAGATCGAATGATCCTTTCTTTAGATTCGTCCTGTTTTCTGTGTACTTTTTCGTGATTTGCCTCCTTGTCCTCTCTTGCGGGATCCGTATCGGGTGTGAGCTCTGGCTCCGAGGAAATACTTACTGTCTCTGAAAGTGTATGATTTTCCATCCAAGTCACCATTTCAAATTTTCTTTTTCAAAACAAGGCCGAAGGTTTCGACTAACGAGCATTACTGTCAAGGTAAGATTGACAGTGCTTTGAATTATTTTCTTCTAGGTCGCGGAATCGGAATTCCGATTCCGCTTATCAGAAAAATATAATAATCTATTAACATAATATAAATCTATCTGATCGAAGAAAAGAGAATTTGCTGACCCGAGGCTTGGTTCGGTCGGAATTCCGGTTCCGCTTCTTGCAAAAGGAAAAGATTTTTGTGGAGAGGGAATTTCCTCTACTTAGATAGGCAGGAGTTTGGACAAGAGAGTAGTATCCAAAATATAATAATTTATTTCGCTAACGCCTTCCAAAGAGTTAAGCCTGAATTTCGTAAGGTCTCCGGAGTTAAGCGAATGTATCCGCCCTTTGCCATCTTGACCATTCCCACGAAGCTTCCATAACAAAGAGAAACTAGTTCCAAGGAACCCAAGTCGGAACGAATATCTCCTTTGTTCCTTGCTTCTTCTAAGAAGGTGGCGATAAGTTCCATGGTTTGGATAGTAGCCTTCTTGCTTGCTTGGTCTAGATAAGGAGAATGATAATGCAACTCTAGGAATTCAAATGCTTCCGGATACTTATCGTAGAAATTTGCAAGTGCCATCCAAAGATGTAAGAAGAGATCCTTAGACTTTGCCTTTTCAGGATACCCGGTAGACAAGGTTTCTTTGAGCTTGTTTTTCCAGTATCGATAGAGTTCGTTTACGAGTTCTTCTTTGTTTTTATAATAACGGTAGATGGTGCCGGCGCCTATCCCAGCATCCTTTGCGAGATCAGGGATAGGCGTTCCTTCAAAACCTTTTTCCGTAAATAATCTCAGTGCTGAGCTGAGGATTCTTTCTTTCTTGTCTTCCGGATCTCGAACAATTGCCATCTGGCCTTCCTGGATTTAGGGAATAGAACCGAAGTATTCTACTTCTCTTTCTAAAATCACGCCTGTTTCTTTCTCTACTTTTTCTTGGACGAGAGAGACTAATTGATTCACTTCGGAAGCTTTTGCGCCTCCGGTATTTACGATAAAATTGCAATGTTCCGGAGAGATCTGGGCTCCTCCGATTTTAGTCCCTCTCAGGCCGACTCGATCTATAAACTGCCAAGCCTTGATTTCTTTTCCGGTCTCGTCAAAAATCTTCGGGTTCTTGAACATGGAGCCGGCGCTCTTTTTGTTCTCCGGCTGAGAAGAATTCCTCTTATCCCTTTTTTCTTTGAGAGAAGCTTCGATTTCCTCTAGATTCCCTTCTTTCAGTCGGATCCGAATGGAAAGAATGATAGAGTCCTTCTTCTTTAAGAATTCAGTAGAACGATAGCCATGTTCTACTTCGGAAGGCTTGCGTTTTAGGATCTCTCCGTTTCTTAGAAACTCTACTTCTTCGATCAGATCGAAGAGCTCTCCTCCGTAGCAGCCTGCATTTTGGATCACTGCTCCTCCGGTCCAACCAGGGATAGTGCTCAAAAACTCGGCTCCGGTATAACCCTTCTGAGAGATCTGTCGAAAGACAGGGGTCGTATTGGTAGCTGCTCCTACTTCAAAGAGGCCCCCTCCGATGTCTTTGTATTCCTTAAAACCGCCGGAAAGTTTGAGGATCACGAAATCGTTCGGATGATCCGAGATGAGAAGATTGGTTCCTCCGCCTAAGATCTTCCAAGGCAGCTCTAATTTTCGAAAAATGGAAAGTGTTTCTAGGATCTGTTCGCGGGTTTCCGGCTCTGCGATGAAAGGGGAGATACCGCCGATCTTAAAGGAACAATGCACGCTTAGATCCGAATTTTCACGAAAGGTAATGCCGGCATTCGCGACCAAATTCTTTAGTTCTCGGATCTGTATTTCGGAGAGAGGAGCCACTTTATTCAGGTTTCCGCGCTTGGATCTATCGGCAAGAAAAAAGTCTAGGTTGGAAAAAACGCTTATGAGAGATCCGGATAGGTCCGAACATTCTTTTATAGGGGACGGAAGAAATGTTTTATCTGCTATTACAATCCGTTTATCAAGACTATATCAGCGGAAGATCGGATCGCGAAACTTACGTAAACTCTGTGATCCGTTTGGCTCTCGACCAGGAGAAATTAGCGGGTCTGGTTTAAGATCCGCGTCTCTCAAACCATCAAACGTACGTTTTTTCGGTTTCCTCTTTCCACTCTTCGTTCTCTTCTTCCAATAATCTAGATTCCAAAAGTTTGGCTTCCGCTTGGGCGTAGATCCTTTCTTCTATCCTGTCCAAGAGGGTTTGTAACCCGAATCCTTCGATCGCAGAGACATAGATCGTATCCGCGTCCGCTTCTCTGAGTAACTCGTTACGAGCCTCTTCCGGAAGCCCGTCAATCTTATTGTATACAAGGATCCTAGGTATATCGGATAGATTCAGATCTTCTAATATAGTTTCCACGGCTTCCATTTGCTGCCTGAAATCCGGATTGGAAATATCCACTACATGGACGAGAAGATCCGAATCTCCCAATTCTTCGAGAGTCGCTTTGAATGCGTTGGATAGTTCTGGAGGAAGATCGTGTATGAATCCTACAGTATCTGAGATAATGATCTCTCTTTCTTCCGGGAAGCGTATCCTTCTGGAAGTAGGATCCAAGGTCGCGAATAATTTGTTTTCGGATAACACAGTCGAATTCGTCATCGCATTCAAGAGAGTGGATTTTCCTGCGTTGGTATAACCCACGATCCCGCAGACCGGGATCTCGTTTTTCTTACGTCTTCTTCTTGCGATCTCTCTTCGTTTTTTCAGGGATTTTAATTCCTGTTCGAGTCGGGAAATCCTTTCTTCTACTCTACGTTTTCCGATCTCGAGTTTTGTTTCCCCGGGACCTCTTCCTCCGATCCCACCGGTGAGCCTGGACATATTATCGTCCAATTCGGAAAGTCTTCCTTTCAGATACTTCAACTGTGCGAGTTCTACTTGGAGCTTACCGTCCCTGCTCGTAGCATTCCTTGCGAAGATGTCTAGGATCAATTGGGTTCGGTCCAATACTTTCAGGTCCGCATAGTCCGAGATCTTCTTTGCTTGCGAAGGGGTCAGCTCCAGGTCGAATACTAAAAGTTCTACCTGCTTCTGGATCGCTTTCAGGACGATTTCCTCTAGTTTACCTTTTCCTAATACTGTAGAAGGATCCAAACGATTCTTTCTTTGGATAAACGAATCTACAACATGGACTCCTGCGGTCCTGCAGAGTTCCTTTAATTCTTCGATGGATTGGCTAGGGGGACGAACGCGATTGTGCTCCGGATAGACTCCGACCAAGAAGGCACGGTTTTCTTTTTGAGCGCCTTTTAGATTGCGGCGGTATCTCGCCATTCTGCTCTCAAGATCCAGGATCTCTTCTAAGATACCTTCTTCGAGTTGTCCCGGGTTCTTTTTGGGAAGGACTGTCCAAGGTTCTCCTTCCTCATCCTCCGGATTTACATGAGCTGAATAATAGGAGCGGGGAAGACCCTTGTCGTCTATCGTAATCGCAGTTATATAATCTAAACGTAATAAGGCTAAGTCGGTCAAATCCTCTTGGTTTAAGCTCTCTTCCTTTAGATGGCTATGGACCAGGCGAAGACCACGTAAACGGGCTTCGGATGTACGGATCCGATCCAGCCAAGGGATATCGATGGAACTGTCCGAGCCTACTATAACATGGGTAACATAGCCGTTCCTATCTATGAGAACGCCTACTTGTCTACTGATTTCGAATGAGATTTCTGTGAGAGTTCGAGAAACTTCGGGAGTGATGATCACATTTTCCCGGATCCTTCGTTCGGAGAGCTTTTTGAGTCTTTGGATCTGGTTGGACTTTAATCCGGATAGGTTGCCACTGAGCTTACTAATAAGATTGTTCTCCCTTCTATGAGTAAGACGGTACCACCTAGAAGAAAGAGCGTCAAGCAGTTCCGGGAAAAAGGATTTTTCGAAGAAATGAATTTTGTTAGTTTGGAAGGCCTATTTTTGTAACTTTTCTATCAATATCTTGCTCTTGCATAAAAAAAGGTAATTGGCCGATAACGAGCGGTCGAAAAAAAGAATAGAGGCTGGAGCAGGAAAATGTTTCCTGGACCAAAGCTTGCTTTTCGATCCATTAGAATGCATTCTCGAATTACTTCTCGCTTATTATCGACAGCTCTTCTCTTAGCCTTTTCTGTCGGGCCTTATCTTTCGCCTCTATTTGCTCAGGCGGATGCGCAGCCTTCTTCCGAGCAAGCTCCTGCGGATCCCCAAGCCGATCCTTCTAATGAGAATGCACCTGCAGATCCACAACCTTCTCCGGAAAAACCCAAAAAGCAGGTAGTCGATAAGGAAACCAAGAAGTATAACGAGCAATTCAAGCGTGGATTGCTTAAGGTTTTCGAGGCGGAAGCCAATCATAGATACTCTGTTTTGGAGAAATACGGTCTAACTCATCCGATCCCTAGAGTGCGCGCTGCTGCTGCACTCGCCTTAGGTCGTTTGGGAAATAAGATCGGTGCCAAGACGATCCATAAGATGATCGATCGGGACGGCGAATATGTGCGTCAGGCGGCTTACAAGGGTTTGGCGGATATAGGATCTCGCTCTTCCCTGGAATATTTTTATGCGGGAGCCAAGTCTTCCGATCGGGATATTCGAGTGTATTCTTTCCGAGGAATGGGAAAGACCATGGACCCGGGCGCAAGAGAGGTTCTCCTGAAGAAGGGACTGACCTCCGATGATAAGGAAATTGTTAAGGCATCCATTCTCGGGCTCGGCTATTACCAAGTTCCAGAAGACATTCGTATTTTTATAGATTATCTGAATTCAAACGACGAAGAATTGCAAAAAGCCGCCGTTGAGGCTTTAGGAAGGCATAAGACCAGGACCTCTATGAAGATCTTGGAGGATTCCTTCGCTTCAAAACCGAATTTAAGAGCTCAGATCCTGGATACTCTTACGGAACAAAAGAATTCATTCGCCATATTTGCTTTATTAAGGATCCTTGATGCGAATTCAAATTCGGAATCGATCACAAAAGAGATCAGCATCCGCCTCTTTCGATTGAAGGCCTTTGGCAAGTACATGACCGTTATTTCCGACAAGACCCCGTTGATGAGAGAGCCTTATGTCGGAGCGCAAAAGATCCGCGATCTGGAGATCGGAGAAGTGGGGAAGGTGCTGGGCAAGAGTTCTGCTGCTTATATCATTCCCATAGATGGAAAACGGATCGAGGACTTTTACTTTAAGGTTTTAGTAAATACCAAGTACAAAGACGCCTTTACGGAAACCGTACAAGGTTGGGTGTTCGGAAAGTATCTGCAGATCAGAACGATTTCTGCCCCTGCTTCCGAAAAGAAAAAACCCAAGTTTAAAAGGCCATCCATCCTGGACGATGTGGAGCCTAGTAATCCTCAGGCGACTTCCTCTTCCGATTCCGATGCGAATCCTTCTACTCAAGAAGATCCGAATAGTCCTTAATTTCCCTGCAAGTGGTCCTGCGTTCCGATATTTTGGATGTATTCCGGTTTGCTTCCAAGCAGGCCGGTTCGGAAATATTAAAATTATTTAATGGATCTTCCGAATACGATCTAAAGGATCCCATGCAGGTCCTGACCGAGGCGGATCTAAGATCTCATCAGATCTTAGAAGAGATATTGAACAAGGAATTTCCGGGCCTTTCTTTCGTGATGGAAGAACAGGAGAATCCGGAACCTCTTCCTAAGACTTGCGTTGTCTGCGACGAGTTGGACGGGACCGCTCTCTTCTCCCGAGGAATGAAAGAATTCAGTGTGATCCTGAGCTTTCTGCAGGACGGATCTCCGTATGCAGGCTGTATTTATTATCCTTGTTCGGATCAGTTCCTTCTCTCTGAAAAAGGAAAAGGAACATTTATAGGAGAAGATCGGATCCGACTTTCCCGAGGTGGGAACTTGGATCGATGCATTCTTTCTTTAGAGATCAATAATACATTCCAAGACTCGGACTATCAATGGATCTCTGCAGTGAGTAAGAGGGCCTTGGCAACCCGGGCTTTGGCGGCGACAGGCGCTGGCTTTTTGGAATTGCTGGAAGGAAAGACGGATCTGTTCATGAATCTAAGCGGAGCCAAGGTTTGGGATTTTGCCGCAGGAGTTCTTGCTCTGGAAGAAGCAGGCGGCTCCGCCTTGGATAAGAACGGAGAGCCGCTGGCTTGGGATAAGGTACGAATGTCCGCTATTCTAGGAAGAGACGCAAATCTAGTAAAAGAAGTTTATCGTTATAAACCTTAAACTTTCGAATTTTTGCAAAGGTCAGAATATTCGCTTTTCATTCGATCCGGATCGTATCAAAATTGTAACGGATCTATTTTCCTTTCTTTTAAAATAGATCTCTAAAAGAAGAATGTCTTTCCCCGAGATCCTAACCCAAATCCAGAATATCTTAAACTCCAAGACCATAGACTCTATTTCCGTGGTCTTGCGTATCTCTATCATCATCCTGTTTGCAGGGGCAATCGGTTGGAACAGAGAAGGGAAGAATCACGGAGCCGGGTTTAGGACCCATATCCTGATCGGACTGGCTTCTACTGTGCTCATGCTTCTCTCCATTTATATTCCGGATTATTATTCGGTAACGGGAGGAGATCCAAGCAGGATTGCGGCTCAGGTAGTTTCCGGAGTAGGGTTCCTATGTGCGGGTGCCATCATGAAATTCGGTCTTACCGTAAAGGGACTGAATACCGCCGCTTCTATTTGGATGGTGTCGGCTATCGGATTGCTGGTCGGAGCAGGGCTATACTTTGCTTCCGGGCTGACTACCTTGGCAACTTTGGTCATTCTGATCGTATTTGATTCTATCGAAGAAAAGTATTTTGGTAAGTACGAATACAAGGTATTGATCTTGGATCTAAAACAGAAGAAATTCCATCGGAAAGGATTCAGGGAACTTCTATTGCGGAACAGACTTCGTTTGGTATCGGAGTCCTTTATGCAAGATTATCAAACGAAAAGCATTCAGATCAAACTTACTATCTCTGTTCCGAGAGAATTCGATGTTTTAAAGATCGTAGATGAGATCAGAGACTTAGCGGACGTTACAAAGATTAGTATAGAATCGAACTGATCCCTTGGTGAATGTGTTATATCTAAATTGGGATATTTTACCCTTGTAAATTGGGCCAAAAGATTGTCGAAATTTCGTCTATCGATCTCTACAGAGAGCCAAGGCGAAATACTTTGATCTTCAACAAAAACGCTTTAAAATTCCTTTTTGTCGAGTATACTCTGGCCCGATACTTTTCGGCCGAGACTCCTTCTCATGAACCTGCAAAACCCTTCGGATGTAATGAATCATCCAGATTTACTGCGTAAGATCGGAGATTTTGTTCCTTGTCCCTTCGTTTTTTCCTCCGGAGAGGCAGGCAGCGAAGAACTGCTATATTTGAACCGTGCCTTTTTAGACCAGATTGGATACGATTACGAGGATCTATCTAACGTACAAGATTGGTTCCTTCTCGCGTATCCGGATCCTGAATATCGGGAGAGCAAGAGGACTGATTGGTACTCCATGATAAAGGAAGCGAAGGAAGGTGGAAAGGACACCGTTTTCGTGACCACTCAGATCCGCCTAAAGAGCGGAGAAGATAAATGGTACGAGATAAAATGCTCCATGTGGGAAAACTATTTCGTAGTCGCTTTTATCGACATAGACGAAGTGTATCGACAAAGAGAAGAGCTACAAAGAAGGAACGATTTCAAGGACAGGGTGCTTTCGGTCCTTACTCACGATCTAAGAGGACCTTTAACTCAGGTCGGTTCTCTTGCAGAGCTTATGTTGATCACGGACATCGCTCCGGAAGACAAGGAATTATTCTCCAAGAAGATCATTAACGAACTCAAATCGGTTACGGACTTTATTAATAACACCGCTCACTGGGCTTCCGCTAATTTTGGATATTTGAATATTAAAAAAGAATTATTTAATGCGGAAGAACTATTTTCGGAGCTTGTTTCTTTTTATGGCGCAATCGCTCAGATGAAAAAGGTAGGACTTTCCTTGCAGGTAAAGCCTCCTTCCTTGATCAGTACGGACAAGGAAATTGTGAAGATCATACTGCGGAACCTGATCTCGAACGCGCTCAAGTTCACTCCTCCTGGAAAGAACGTGATAATTACAGCCGGATTACAAGATGAGAAGTTCAAATTCCAGGTAGAAGACGAGGGGATGGGAATCGATCCGGAACATTTGAAGGATTTGAGAGAGGGGCGTCTGAGTTCCCGTCTGGGCACCATCCGAGAAAGAGGTCTGGGCATAGGACTCTCCATTTGTTTCGATATGGCCAAGAGACTGGATGCGTTTTTGGATTTCGAGAGCGAGCCTTCTAAAGGCACCAGAGCTATTTTACTAGTTTAAAATTTACTGATACTAAACTCTTTTCTTTCATTTTTACGAGATGCCTTACGGGATCTTATGTCCGATTTCCGGATTTCGACCGGAGTTCCTTCTTCGGAATTTGCTATGCTTTTTGATAGGATAATAAAACATTCTGCTCTGGATCTACCTGGAATTTTCGCCTAACATATTGTTTCAAAACGGCGAAAAACCCAGTCAAATGGGTTCTAAAGATCCTTTTATCAATGGCCGAAAAAAGAACTTCAATACCTCAGGATCTCGCACAGGAATTCGTTAAAACCATTCGCCTTCTTGCTATGTCGGGCAAAAAGAATTTTAGAAAGTATCTCTATGATCCTTTCATTTACGCGGGTTGGGAAAAGGAAAAGTCGCATTCCGCTCTTGCTGCGAGTAAGATGATCGATAAGATCCAGGAAGATTCCAGGAATCCTTCCTATTTGCATACCATTCCACATCATTGTAAACGACTCGTCTCTCAAGCGATACAAGAGAGCCTCTCGGCTTTGGGGGACTCATGTATCTTCTTCTTGGAAAAGATCCAAGAAGTCCAGAGTGTCGCTTTTTCCCCAGAGGCGTTGGAATTCGTAGCTGTTTTAGAAAAATCTTTAAAAGAATTCGCTAAACTAACCAGCAGCAATAACGAGAAATTATTCGAGGACTCGATCAAGAACTTCTCCAAAGAAGAATTGAAATCGGCTTTCGAACCGGTTAAATTGGATGGTACTCGACAAAAGGTCTATTTGGACTCCGAAGTCCATAATCTTTACCAGCAGATCCTTTCCGCTGCAAAAGTAAACAACCTGGTCCGGTGCAAAAAATTACTTTCTCGTTATATTGTTAACTATAGCGATTCGGAAACGTACAGCGAACAAGAGGTGGACAATCTTTTGGACGCGTTGAGCAAGAGGGAACACGGCTTTAAGGAAACTCTCAGAGATTCGTTGGCGATCGAACTATATTATACGATCACGAAAGGGATCCTGGAAGGGAATGCCAAAAAAGCTATCCAAGGCATACGCAAATATGCTCACATTTTTGAAGGAGATCCTAACGTGAAATACTATTACGAAATAGATTCTCTAGAAAGAAAACTTTACGGAATTATCCAAGCGAAAGATTTAATGAAGGAATTAAGGAAGGGTGTGTAATGGCAAATCTTACATTCAATGAAAAAGTAGAAGGCAGCAAATTAATCCTTAAGGTCGCGGGCGAGCTGGATGCGAAGACCGCGCCGGATCTGAAGATCAAATTGGAAGCTGCCGTAGGGAACGGGATCAAGACGATCATCTGCGATTGTGCGGCTCTGACGTATATTGCTTCCGCAGGGATCGGAGTGCTGAACTCTATCCAAAAGTTCTTAAAGGAGAAATCCGGTGAGATCGTATTCTGTAGTTTGAAGAAAGAAGTCAAGGATACGATGGAACTCATGTACTTCACCAAGAAAGTCAGGATATTCCCTACTTTAGACGACGCTATCGGCGGAGTATAAGATCCTTCTAATGGATCCCTTTTTGGAAAAGGTACTACTGTACTCCGTCGATCTGGACGAGTTATCCAAAATTCGCAGCGAGGTTCGCGAATTTTTGGGAGAGGAATGTGCCGATATCGTCAAAGGCAGGATCGTCTTTTGCTTAGATGAAGCAATGACGAACGTGATCGAGCACGGTTTTTCCGAGCCGAACCAGTCTAAGATAGAACTTAGAATGAAGAAGAATAAACGAAGTTGGAAATTCTCCATTCTCGATGAGGGAATTCCCTTCGATCCCACCAAAGAAAAAAGCGAAACCTGGAAGGAATTATATGAAAGCGGGGCCGACGGAGGTTTCGGCTTACGTTCCATCAAGAAGATAATGGTAGTCCGTTACCAACGTCTAAAAAATCCTCCGCGCAATAAACTTACTCTGATCCATACGAGAGAATAAGATGATCAAAAACAAATTTCTCAGGGCTGTCTTACCCGGAATCCGGGCTAAGCTCTCCTTTTTTACTGCGGCTCTAGTTATCGCGATCCTAGGTTTCACTTCCGCAATCCATTATTCTCAGCAGACCAAAGCTCTGGAAGAAAAGCTGGAATCTGAGCTGAAACCTCCTTTGGAATATGTGAACTCTGTCGTTCTGGACCTGGAGAATCTTAGCCGAAGCATGATCCTCGTAGAAGAGTTTAAGATCCGTGTGAAGGAAAAGAAGAAACAGTTAAGTAAGTTTAGGAGAACCGTGGTCCAGAAAGAAGGAGGATTGTTCGGAGCATTGAAAGCCTTCGGTCAATCCATCGGTCTGAATGTAAAACGCGGGAATGTCTATAAATCTGTAGATACTTACTTCACACGTTATCTTTCCGAGAAAGAGATCAGCGAATTCGAATCCAAGGTTCGCAATGAGTTACGAAAAGAAAACGGGTCTCCCATAGACGGTCCTGTTTACGATAAGATCAGAGCCATTGCGGAACGGACCGCGTCTGCAAGGATCAGTGCGGAAAGTGCTAAGACGAGGATCGAAGAGATCGATGAAGAAGTGAAGTTCTTGGAAGCTGAGATCGCCAAGGCGGATCTGGATCCTAAGAAAAAGAAAACATACCAAATCGATAGGGAGAAGCTGGATAAGGAAAGAAAAGCTTCTGAAAAGGCAATCCCGGACGGAGAAAAGAAGGCAGCATTAGGAGAGACTGCCCTTACAAAAGCGCTTCAAAATTTCTTTAGAGGTTCCTTCAAGGATCGGATCTCTTCTCTTGGCCTTCTGCCGGATAAAATTAGAATTTTAGCATATGACAGAATGGGGAAAGAGACTTTGGATACAGGTCTTCTATTCTCCCAAAGTTCCGAGACCGGCAAGAAGCTGTTTAGTCAAGCGGACTATGTGGAAAGTCGCAAAAGCCTCTTCGGTGACACCGATGTATTGGAAGTCATTCAAAACAAATCGGAGCCGGAAAGCTATGAGGTGGGTGGTCGCCAATACGAAGTAGTCTATCGTCCAGTATTTCGGAATCCAAGCACAGCGGAAAGATCTAGAGCTCTGGCAGAAGAGATTGCATCTAACGCAGGCGATTGGAAGAAATATATCGAAGAAGATCAGAAAGTCTCCGCTGAAATTGGGGAGGTTTCCCAAAAGCTGAAGGCGAGAATGAACGAGCTGCGTAAGGACGGAAAGGCAAAACCTTCTGCCGATAAAGACTTCCGAAATCTTGCCTCTGCATATCGCCAAATGCTAAAGAAGAGGGAAACTAAGCTGGAACAACTTCAGCCGTATGCCTCTGCTTTCGTAAAGGCCGAAAAGAAATGGGACGAAGATCACGATGGCTTAAAGAAGAAGATCACGGATACCGGAAAAGAGATCCTGGAATGGGAGAAGATGCTGAAACTTCCTCCCAAAGAGGGAGAGAACAAGAAATCTCCCGAAGAGATCCAAGAAAAGATCAGAAACCTGGAATCCCTTCTGGAAGAATATAAGGATTCTCTAATACGTATGGATTCTACCAAGGGGGATTGGAGTTTCTTTGCGGATCGTAAGGCGGAGGACGCTTTTTACGGTTTGAGAGAGGCCGCGCTAGAGGACTTTGCATTCATTCCCTTCAAGGCGGGGCCGTCCGGAATTCGTAAATATTATAAGGATGAAAACGAACGTAGGGCAGTTCGAGCTAAGTGGAAATTATTAAGAGAATGGATCCTATCCGGAAATTCGGAAACGGAACTCCCTAAAGCAAAAGGAGTTTCCTGGGATTCCGGTATTTTGGTCCGAAGCAGAAGCGAGGCCGAGGAAGTCATGTGGGCCCTGGATTCCACTCCTTTGGTGGCTCCCGGAGATGAGTCCGGAAAAGGCCTGATCTACGACCTTCTTCGTAAAGACTTATTAGGATATAATATTATTCTAATAGATCGCACGGAAGGTGTCCGCCAAATGAGAGGCAACCGGGAGGAAATGGTCCGATACACGGGGATCATCGGGATCGCCGCTATTCTGTTGGCTTACGGTCTTGCCTGGCTTATGGTCAGAAGGATCCGTGTGATCAGTAGGAACGCGGAGACCATCGGAGAAGGGAATTTAGAGGTAGAATTCCCTCCTGCGGGCTACGATGAGATCGGCGTCTTAAGCGAGTCCTTGAACGACATGGTTCACGGACTGAAGGAAAGAGAGGAAATGAAGGGAGAACTCCTGGCTGCAGAAGAGATCCAGAAAAGACTTCTACCTGAGAAACTTCCTTCGAGTTTGAACGACTTCGTGGAATTTGGCGCCTTCTATAAGGCAATGACCGGAGTGGGCGGGGACTACTACGATTTTATCGAGCTTGGCGGAGGTAAGATCGCAATTTGTATCGGGGACGTCTCTAATCATGGAGTGGGACCTGCAATCGTAATGGCATTATTCCGAGCTCAGATCCGAGCTATCCTTAGAAAAGGAGAAAGGGATTTGAAAAAGATCCTTCTGGAGGCGAACGGTTATCTATACGAGGATACTCCTGACCATATCTTCATTACATTCTTCTTATCTATTTTCGATTCGAATACCTCTAAGCTGGAATATATTTCAGCAGGACACGTTAAGCCTCTCTTCTATGATGCTTCCGATAAGAAGATCAAGGAATTGCCTGCGGGCGGACTGCCGATCGGTATGGACGACAATGACTTCTTCGAAACTACGATAGAAAGAAGAGTGCTTACCTTGGATTCGGGAGATATATTCTTCGAATACACTGACGGTTTGGATGAAGCGAGAAGTCCAAGCTCGGATATGTATACCAGAGAAAGACTGGCGAAGTTATTGCAGGCAAACGGGGAAAAACGTCCCGAAGAATTGATCCAAACCATCGTCACGGATGTGGAGGCTCATACGCAGCAAGGCCTTGGCAAGTCCGGTTTCTCTCAACTCTCTGACGATATCGCAATGATCGCGATCCGAAAAAGATAAAGGAGTTTCGGCTTAAGCCGAACTCCTTTTGAATGCAAGAAGAGAATTATTAGGGAAGGATGAGGTCTCTCCAGTCTTCATCCTTTCCCGAATTATTCCGGTATACTTCCCCTTTAGAGTATTTCTCTTGGGTCTTTTTCCAGGAGTGGATCTTGCGATCTGCTTCTTCCAATCCTTGTCGAATGGTTTCTCTTAGTCCGGAAACGGAAGGAAAGACTCCGTCTAATACTCCGGTATTCTTCGCATCCGCATCCGCTCTGGACTTTTGTACGAACGCTCCGAAAAACTCGGTTTGTATGGTTTCGATCTCCTTATCCTTTCCTTCTTTACGAAGAGAAGAGATCTTTGCTCCTTGGAATAGGTCGAATGCAGAATTAGCTCCCATGACTGCAAGGATCGCATCGGCTAACGAATAGTATGCGATCCCGGGTCTCAAGAATCCGCTGAATGCATGGATCTGTCTTCCTCCGTAGTTCTGTCTTAGGACTATGGAGACGACGGGGATCTTGGACAGTACGTTCCTATCTAAAGATTCTCCGCCTATTTGCTGGATCCTTAATCTTTCCTGTTTGGTTCCTGGCACGAATCCAGGAGCATCGGAAAGCATGAGAAGAGGTAGTTCATGTTTGTTCGCAAACTCGGTAAAGACCCTGAATTTCTCTGTGCCAGGTGCATCGGGAGATCCTCCTCCTTTCGGTTGGTCTGCGATAATCGCAACAGTCTTTCCTTGGATCCTTCCGATCCCTGTGATCAAGCTAGAGCCAGGGTCCCATTCTCCGAATTCTAAGAATGTATCCGGATCGATTATCTTGAGAACGATCTCTTCCTTCATATCGTAAGGGATATTGGTCCCGGAAGGAAGACCGATGTTCGCCTGATTCGGATTAAAATCTCGGATCTCTCTATGAGTCATCAAATGAAAGAATTTTCGAATAATCTGATATGCTTCCGTTTCATTCTTCGCGGTGAATGTCGCCCAACGTCTTTTGTTCGCGAATTCTTTCTGAGCGCTTGTTCCCGTTTTCTCGTTCGGCTCTAAGAGCAAGCAAACTTCCGCAGCGGATGCGAGTTCCGGTATCCTAAGTCCCGAAGGATCCTTTACAAAATGCAAACAAGTTCCTTGGAAATCTTGTAGAGACTTTTGGAAATCCCTTCTTGGTCTTAGGGAATCGTATTCGTCCAAATGAGAACTCCTAAACCATCTGTTTCCATAGATGAGAAGAAGATTCGAATTCGTCTTCTCCGCGATCCGCACGGATTCCTTTGCCTTTATGACGCAAGGTAGGGAATGGAATCCATATATCGTACGAGGTCCCATGGCAAGCACTGGACTTTCTCCCAAACGAATGAGTCCCGAAACAAGGGAGCCCGAGCCGGAATAATTTTCCTTGATCGGCAAGAAGAAACCGTTATCCGAATTATGAAAAAGCTCGTTCTCATCCAGGACGTTGGATTCTTCAGGTGTAGTTCTAGGAACATTTTCCTTTTTAGTAGAATGATCGCCCAATAGAGATTCTTGGATGCGGCGGATGTACCAGATCAATTGGACCTTATCGCTTGCAACAAAGTCCACTGTTCCGGTTGCTTGACCCATGATCCTCGCTCCACCTATCTCGTAGTTGGTAAACTTTTCACCCGTTACGGACTCGATTACGGAAGATCCGGTGAGTACGCGATATGACTCGTCTTCGTTTAACAATAATTGAAGGGATGCTTGGGAAGATCCGTAGACGTCCAATCCAGTGGAAGAACCGATCCCCACTGCTGTTACGAAGCAATGCTTCGGTCTGTCTCCCGAATCGTACTTTCTGAATTCGGATCCGTATTTTTCTTCCATTTGCTGGCAGATATCCCGTAGGATCGGATCCGGATGGGATTCTATTGCCGATCGGAACTCAGAAGCTTCCGTTAAGGAGGTTAATAAGGAATTCATAAAGAATCCTTCGGCGGCCCGATTCAAGGATACCATTCCTTCTTTTATATTCGCTCCCGCTCCATCGTTCCAAACGTACAGAGGAATATCTTTGCGATATGCGTAATAGGCGGCGGCGAGATATTTCCTTCCTTCCAAGTCTCCTGTCGCTCCTCCGGCAACTCTGGAATCTTTAAAAAAACATAATGCAGGTCTGTCTCCGATGCTTCCTTCGAAGATCTTAGCTCCTACTTTCTGTTCTTCTTCCTGTCCTGTTTTCGGGTTTTTCTTAGATAACCCGTCTGCGTTTGGAACGAGGATCTCTTTTGCGGTCTTACGATCGAATGTTTCTTGGACCCAGCATTCCAGTGGCCATTTCCCTTTCTGGAATACAGTTAGATCCTTCGGATCCGTTCCCTGACAATACGGGAACCTGGGATCGTTCGGATGAGCGATATCCATTCTTAGCTTTCCATCCTTAAAGAAGAAGGAAAGCTTCACGGATCTGTCCGAATCCTTGGGAATGAAATCCATCGTAAATTGGCTGTATACTCCGTGAAGGAAGAATCGAACCACCGAATTTGCGGATTCCATTATATTCGTATGGTTTAATATATTTTCTTCCTTAGAGCCTAAGTCGAAAGGAGCTTGTAGGTTTCCTACCAGGACCTCTAGACGGAAGATATCCGACTTTCGGATGGTCTGGGCTCCTTGTAGGATGCATGCCCCGTTCTTAGAGACGATCTCTAGATCGAAACGGTTGATTTCCTTATTCTCTTCGCAAGGAAGAGTCGAAAACAGGATATACTGGGATTCTGTCTCGGATTCCATTAGATAAAGATAATGTCCTTTGGCAGGAGAGAATAATCTTTTCATAGATCCTGTTTTTTGCCAATATTCCACTCGGTTCTCGATGTTCTTGAACAAGTACGGATCCGCATCTTCCGGAAGAAGAGGAAGCGGGTTGGTAAAGGATTTCTTGAACTCTTCTTCCAGTTCTTTGGCGTCTTGGTCCGAAACCAAGGACCAAGGAGATTTTACGAATCGAATATAATCGAAAACATGCTCCCTGGAGATGGTTGCGTCCCCGCCCTTGAACTTCTGGGGTCGATTTCCTCTGGCAGTCAGGATCCTTCGTACTGTTTTTTCGAGAGACGATTCCTTCTCTCTTTCCTCCAGATAAAGGATCCCATTCAGAGCAAGGTCTATAGATGGAGTAGGAGGTGCGTAAGTCGAAATTGCCTCCAAAAGTTTTGCAAAGGTCTCTTTTCCTTCTCTGAGATTTGCATATGCTCTTACTAAGAATAAGAACGCTTCCTTCTGTTCCTTGGTCCTTCTAAGAGGGCTCCAAGGTTTTACTCCGTAGTAATGGAATGTGTTGGAGAGAAGCTTCTTCGTGCTCTTAGGCGGATTATATCCTTCGGTATCCCATTCCGATAGGAGCCTATGGACCTCGCCGTAATGGGAGAATTTCGTTCCGGGATCGGAAGAAAATATCCTTCTGACTAAAACATGGAATTTTAATATATCTATGAAGAAGTTTCCCCAGAGTTTCTTTTCGGATCCGTCTGCTTTCAGAAATTCTAATTGAGAAAGGATGATCTCCAACTTTTCGATCACATCCTGTTCTCTAAAAGTGCCGAATATCCAGGAACGGAATAGAGATCTGAGATCTCCCCCGTTTTGGACTAGATTCGGCATGGTCGCTGCTTTGACGGGAGATTCGGAAGAAAGATAAGGAAGCGCTTCCCAAAGGCTGCCTTCTTGCGCATTATAAATTTCTAAATCTTCTTCTTTTCCCTTTGCTTGTTCCGTTTCGATCTTGGCAAGGATCTCTCCTTCGCTGAAGCCTTTGCCTAAGACCATGCCGGAAGCTGTGACTCCTCGTATGAGTTTGCTTATCTCTCCGTGATCGATCAGATAGGTCAGTTTTCCGGAAGAAGGAGCCGTTAAGATGGTCTCCATCTTCATGGCGGATATGACTAGGATAGGAGTTCCTTCTTCCACCAAGGCTCCTTCTTTCCAGACTTCTTGCGTAGAAGGGTCGTTGCATATCTTTACAAAGGTTCCTTGGAAAGGGGAGCGGAGGATCCTTTCGGAAGATTGATTTGATTTTTTATTTCCGGAATGAACGGAGAATCTTAGATATCTTAATTTTCCTTGTTTATCAGGAAAGCGTACCAAATGAAAAGAAGGTCTGCGATCGATCCTTGTCGGAACGCTTCTGCCTGCATATTCGATCAGGAATTCTTCTCCAGCTTCTCCGCTTAAGGAGAAACTGATCCTACCTTGGTCTTTTCCGTTCAAGAGCACTTGGTATGTCGATATCGAAGTCTTGAACAAACGAACTTTATAGTTCTTGGATTCGGTCTTAAGATCGTATTGATAGCTAGTATATTCCGAATCTTGGGAATGCAATAACTTGGGGAGATCACGATCTCGAAACGATTTCTTGACGTCGTTTTCAGAATTCAGGATGCAATCCGCTAAAGAGCAGAAGATGGCTCCTTCTTCTTCCGATTCATGATCGGGACGAGTGAGTTCCGGATAGTCTATTAGAATTCTGTTATCATAGCCGCCGGACCGGAACAATTCGTTCCGCACGAGTTTCATCAACTGTTCTATATTCGTAGTAATCCCGCGGATGTATAGATCCGCTAGAGCCCTTTCCATTCGGAGAAGTGCTTCTTCTCTCGTGGTTCCGGTGGTGATCAGTTTACCGATCATAGGATCATAATCTCCTAATACTCGGTCTCCTTTTCTGAATCCGAAATCGCATCGAACTCCATTGAATGTAGGAAGTTCTATGTCCTTGATCTTTCCTGGAGAAGGGGAATAGTTTTGGAATGGATCCTCCGCATAGATCCTGCATTGGATGGAATGGTTTCGATCTGCGAATCTTCTTCGGATCACTGAGTCGTATGGGATCTCTTGCTCTCTTCCGTCGAAATGAAGGATCTGCCATTTGGCAAGATCGATCCCAAGAGATTGGTCTGTGACAGGATATTCTACTTGGAGTCTTGTATTCATTTCCAAGAATCCGAAATTTCCAGTCTCATTATCTAGTAAGAACTCGACTGTTCCAGCAGCGCATCCGTCGGAATATCCGGAGATATGTGCGATCTTTTCTGCAGAAGAGAGTAATTGCAATAAGGTACGATCGTCCAAGAAAGTTTCTCCGCTTTCTTCTACGACTTTTTGATTCCTTCTCTGCACGGCGCATTTTCGGATCCCGACTGCAGTGGAATTGAAGATCTGCACTTCGAAGTGAGCAGGACGCTCTACGTATTTCTCGAAGAAGTAGGTTCCGTTTCCGTAAGACTGAACTCCGATACGGACCGCGCTTTCTATGGCAGGCAATAGTTCTTTGGAGCTGCGAACGACGACCATTCCCTTTCCGCCGCCGCCGCTATCTAATTTGATCATGATAGGATAGCCGATCCTCTCCGCCTCTTGGACCGCGATCTCTTCTCCGCCTGTGATCGGTCCGCTCCCTTGGAGAAGAGGAATGCCGTTCTCCAATGCGAGTTTTCTTGCATCCAACTTGTTCCCGACTTTGCGCATTACCGCGGCCTTGGGGCCCATAAATATAATATTTTTATTATATATAGAGGACGCTTCTTCTAATGCTTCTACGAACCTGTAGTCTTCAGAAAGGAATCCATAACCGGGATAGACTGCGTTTGCATCTGAAAGTAGAGTGGCGGCCACGATCGTCTTGGAGGTGGAATATCGATCCGATTCGCCGATGTAAATGATCTCGTCTGCGGATTCGTACCAAGACTGTTCTCTGTCCGGATCGGTGACTACCGCAACGGAACGGATCCCTTCTTCTCTCAATGCTAAGAAGAATCTTTTTGCGATTTCTCCTCTATTGGCGACTAAGACCTTTTTTAGTTTTCCTTTTCTTTCCGGTAATTCTTCTTTGAGACCCACACGGTTCGGATTTAGGGCTTTTAAATCTCGGATTACGGATTCTATTTCAGGAAGACTTAATATTCCTTCTATGATTTCTGGTTTGCTTGCTGGTATCATTCGCTTTCTCCTAAAGTACAAGGAGGACTTCTGAAAAAGCGTAATCCCCCGTGTGGCTGATGCTGACTCGGATCGAATCCGGTTTTAGGTCTTCCATATATTCCAGGAAGGTTCCGTAAAACCGTAGATAAGGTCTTCCAAAGTCGTCGTTCCGTATTTCAATCTCGGAATAATTCACTCGGATCTCGGGCGTTTGGAAGAGTCGATATCCATCCAAAGCCTTGATCACCGCCTCCTTGGCCGCATACCTTCCTGCGAAGAAAGCAGCTCTTTGATTGGCAGGCTTGGAAGAAGCGCGGCTTCTTTCCCATTCGCTAAAAGTCTTTGCAAAGAAGAATGTGCCCTTGTCCTGCAAACTTTCTTCGAATTCGGGAATGAACGTTAGGTCCACCCCGATCGAAGCGGTCGGTTTGGAAGAAGATCCGAAAGAAGCGAAGAGACTTTCTATTTGTGTCTTCATTTCTGATCTCCCGACTTGGACCTATAGTTCGCATCTAGGAGAAGACTGGTCTCTTCTTCTTCGAAATAGGATTTGGTTTTGCGCTCATAGAGAGGCTTGCCTATGCCCATTCGAATTTCATGATATCTATTTCTTCCTTGGATCTCTCTTTCTCTTCGGATAGAGAGATATTTTTCTCTTTGCTCTTCGCTCAGTGCAGCCAGGAAGTAATCCGAATGAACGAATAGACAGAGCGCTCCCACGTGACCGAAACCGAGAGTGGTCAGAATTCCCGCCTTAATATTATGTTTCCCGAATGAAATACTTTCATCAGTAAACGTCAAGAAGGAGTATTGGTTCATATCCGGATCTACTTCTTCTAAGTTTCGGTTGCCTGTCACAATCCCTGTCTCCATGGTCTGCAGTACTCCGATTGTCTGCCAAGCGGCGGCTCCTCCCTTGGAGTGTCCTGTGAGTGATTTTTGCGAAACGATCGGAAGTAGATTGCCTGGAGTTCTTCCTAGTTTATTCAGTAAATTGAATAAGAGTTTGTTTTCGTTCTTATCATTCGCTTTGGTGGAAGTATCGTGCTTATAAGCGACCCCAATATCATCTGCGGTAAGTCCAAATACGGATAACGCGTTTCTCAGCGGGGATTTTACTTCGGAAGATTCCGCACCTAAGGAGAGAAGTCCCAGACCTGGAGCAGGAATGGATGCTTGGATCCCGTCCGTTTTGGATCCGGCATAAGCTAGAATTCCGTATACAGGTAATCCTGCTTGCAAGGCCAAATCGCCTCTTGCTAAGAGAATGACCCCGCCACCGTGAGCTTCTACGAATCCACCTCTCCGTATATCGTTTGGACGACAGATCCCTTTCGGATCGATGCCTTGCTCTTCCATCTCCACACTACTCGCTGTGGCTTGCATATCTCCGAAGCCGACCAAGCCTTCTTCTGAGAAATCGTCAAAGGCACCGGCTAACATGAAGTTGGCCTTTCCTTCTTTGATCAGGCTGACTGCCATTTCCAAAGAGACTCCTGCTGTTGCACAAGCAGCGACCGGAGTTTGCACCGGACCGTATCCACCCACATAAGAGGTTAGTGCCCAAGCCGCGGTCACGTTGATTAACGATTCTTGCAACGCGTCATGCTGTCTTTCCTTACCTAAGAGGAAGTCCTGGAACATACGCTTCATCTTGCCCATTCCTCCTAAACCGGATCCGACAGTAGAGCCGACGAGTCCAGGATGAAGGAAGCGATACAATTCCATCGGCTCCATGCCGGAACGAAGGAATGCTTCGCAAGTGCAATAGAGATTATAGATCGTGATCATATCCACTTGCTTGGAGAGATCTTTTGGGATCCCGTATTTTGCCGGGTCCCAACCTTTTGGAAGTTGTCCTGCTACTTTTCTGGAGAAGTTGATTGCCTTGCGAACCTTGATCTGGCTGCCTTTCTTTCTACGAACGAACCATTTATCCTTTTCAGGATCGTGGTAGGTTTCGGTAGTATCCGGCTCTGCCTTCTTAAATTCTTCCGCTTCTTCCTTGCTGGAAACAGGGATGAAGAAATCCTCTTCTAGGACGACATCCGTAAAGGCGAATAACGCAGAAGGATCGAATCCGACTGTTTCCGGATCGATGATCCGGATCCCTGTGTTCGCAAGTATTCTTTCTTCGTACTTGGATTTGATCTCCCATTCTTGGACCGGCTCACCTGTTTCTGCGTCCGTCCAAGATCTTCCCTTGTCGGAAGCCTGGTATTTGATGAACCCCATGATCCATGCGAGTTCCAAGGCACCTTCTAAGGAAAGTACTCCGCTCTTTTCCAATTCCCATCTGCTTAAGGAACTTCCTGCGGGACCCACTTCCGCAAACCCGACCACACAGATCAGTTCGGAAAGATTGAGATGACCTAGGTCTCCAATTTCGTCTAACTTACTTTTTCCAGGAACGGAAGGATATTTATAGACCTCTTTCGGCAAGAATTCCTTTGTCTCCGCTTTCTTCGAAGAAGGAAGAAGCCTTTCTTGCAATGCATTCGTTTCCTTCTTGCTTCTTGCCTCGGAAAGGATATTTGCACGGATCTCCGAGAGAATTCTTCCGAGCTCAGGTTGAGAGTCCAATCCTCCGGTAAAATTCGCTTTAGAGATCTCTTCTTTGGAATGATTCGCAGTATAATGGATGAGACTTGCGAGTAACAAACCCATCTCTCTTCTGGAGAAGGTAAGCACTCCCGTTCTTTCTTCCAAAGCTTCTGCGACTATATCGTTGGCTTCCATAAGGCCTGTGCCGCGAACCCAGCCGATCACACAACCGTGAATACGAGTGTTACGACCCCAGTCCTCGGCTTCCGAGAATTTCTTTCGGAACAGACTCTCGAGACCCAGTTTGGTCTCCGCATACATGCCGTCTTTGCCGAAGATGCCATGATTCGGAGATAGAGGAAGGATCACATGAAGAGGAGAGATATCTCCTGCTCTGTTTTTCATTCTGCCTAAGGTCCCTATAAGCTTCTCTACTCCAAGGAGCATAACGCGTAGGGATTGCAGAGAAGAATCATCCAGTTGAGAAGTGGAATTCTCCTCGCCTACTGCACCGAATGGAATGAGAAGGTCCGGTTCCCAATCTTTCTTGGTCAGCCATTCCGCCAGAAGTCGAGTATCCTCTAAGGATCCTTGGGAGAATGGAACTAAGGTAAGAGAGGAGCCTTTCGCTCCGTAGGTTTGGAAAACCTTCTTATAGAATTTCACTTTCGCGGAAGAATAAGAAGTAGTGGTGAGGATCACATTCGCTCCTCCTGAAAGAAGAGCATACACGGTTTCTAGTGCGATCGAGTTCGGGCCTCCTCCGGTCACCAACGCCTTCATTCCTGAGAAAGAGATCCCTTCTATGCTGGAAGCAGAAAGAGATCTCAGGATCGAATTAGTCTCCGACTTATTTTCCTGAAAACTATTTCCACGGTCTTGGCTTGTCGCGATAGAGATCTTATCTTTTAGGAAATCCTTTAGATCGGTAGAATATTCTAATTCCTTAAAGTTCCAGGACCCGTCCCCGGAGATCTCCAGTTTAGGTCTAAGGACGGAGATCTTGGATTTGAAAACTGGATCCGAGTCCTTCTTCCAAGAAGAAGCGACTGTTTGCAGATATTCCTTGCGGGACTTGCCATTCTTGTCCTTCTCCCAGAATTTATTCCAATATTCTAATACTTTAGAAAGCGGAGCAGTCTCCTGGTTTGCGAAGTAGATCTTTTCGTCTTCGCCAAAGGAATCTACTTCTCCATTCCTGAATCGGGCTAAGGATTGCAGCAGCTTCTTCTTGGCCCATTGTTCCGAGTTGCTAAATACAACGATCTTTTTCTCTTCGAATAAAGAAGAAGGTACCGTCTCGGAAGACGCCTTCTGTCTCGCTTCGCTCAAGGCGTTTAGATCCTTGATCAGGAACTCGGAAAAAGGATCTTCTCCCAAAAGTCTGACTCGGAAGTCTTTGATGGTTTTTCCAAAGATCCCTTCTGCGCCAAAATATTTTCTTTCTAGTTCTTCTAAGGCAGCTGCATCTACTTTGGCGCCGGAGCCTGAACCTCCCGCAGAGGCAGAAAGTTTGCCGATGCGGATGCCTTTCGATTGAGCGTAAAGATCCACGGCTCTATCCAACCATTTCGCAGCTTCTTTGGCGCTTGCGATCCTGGAATTCAAAGCGATCGGACTAAGTGGACCTTTGCGTACTGAATCGCCTTCTCTTACTGCTAATGGAAGATATAGGCTGAGAGCAAAGACTCCGGAAGGATTCAATCCTCTCTCTTCTTTCAAATGCTTGAATACTTCCGTTCTTCCGAAATCGGGCGGGAAGAATTTCTTGAGAGTTTCTTCGAAAGCGGTTCGTAAGTAAGGGCCAGGTTGTGAATAAGCGGACTGTTCCTCTAAAAGTTTAGCGAGGTCCTTCAGTGATTTTTCATGAGCTCCATCCAAGCTTGGAGTCTTGAACTCCGCTCCCAGATCCGCCATGACTTGGTTTCTCTTGGAAGAATTTCCTCCGAAGAGAGAGTCTATATTCTCTTCATCCGAGATCTCATCCGCACGCATTCCCGCCTTCAAGGAGAGAAGGGTGAGCAACGCTTCTTTTTTTGTTAAGATGACTGAGTCTTCGTCGCCACCGCTGACGCCGGCTTCTCTGGTCTCTTCTACAATTACAGCTTTGTTTGGAGCGGCAATTGTAGTTTGGATTGTAGGAGCTCCTACCGCTTCCTCGACGTGAGGGACTTCTTCTATCTTTAAGAAGGCACCAGGTTCGCAATCCTCCAGCTCGGATAGAACAATATTACGATTTTCTTCTATATGCAGTATCTCATAAGAAGATTGATCCGGAAGATCCCTTAGGGTTTGTCTGGACATTCCAGCGAGGTCCCCTCTGGCACCTATATCAATGAGTCTCTTGACATTCAAATCCTGGAAGAATACATCCTGGGTCTTGATCCATTGTACCGGCATTGCGAATTGATATGCCAATAGCTCGATGAGAAGTGTTCTTCTTAGATCTTGTTCCGAGAGAGAGCCGGACTTTCCGGAAAGGATATCTCCTAGGATCGGACTTCCGCAAATCTCAAACGTATGTTGGATGAAGTCTTTCCGAATAGAGAATGGTTTTGCTACCAGGTTCGGGATATACTTTCCGTCCAACTCTTCGAATCTGGAAATAGAATCAGGGATATTCTGTACCAATGTCTTTCTGAAATCGGAGACACCGTTCACCAAAACGCGAGAGTGGAACGGAACATCTATCCCTTCTAATCGGATCGTCGTTTTCTTACCTCTCACGAGTTCCTTGAATCGGTTCTCCATTTGGGAAAGTGCCTTCAGGTCCCCAGTCACTGAATATTGCTTATCCCTAATATTCAGGTTCACTACTTCCAGAGGAAGTCCTGTCTCCTCTTTCACTTCGGAGACGACCCTTAATATGGTCTCTTCGTCCAAGCCTACATGACGATTTCCTAATACTACGCTCATGCCGTATGGGCTTCTGCCTTCCGCATCTCTTGGGACCAGGCCTTGCATGGTGAGTCCCCGGCCATAAACGATCCGGATCACATTTTCGAATCCCAAGAATCCTCTTGCGGACAAGGCGGAGAATTCCCCCAAGGAATGTCCCGCGAAAGGAGCGTCCTCGATCAGGAATCCTCTTTCTTTCAGGATCTCCCAATCTGCCATGGATTTGGTGACTAACGCAACTTGAGTAAACTGAGTGAGATGCAGTACTCCTTTCGGATGGTTCCAGATCTTATTTCCTACTTTGAGAGACGTAGGGTTATCTTGGACGATCTTCAGAAGAGAGAAACCCAATTCGTCTTGAGTAGTGCTTTCGGCTCTTTGCCAGATCTTTCTAGCCTCTGCAAACTCATCCCTCAGTTTCATTCCCATACCTTGGGATTGAGAACCTTGGCCTGTGAATACATAGCCGGTCCTTAGAGTGGAAACGATAGCCTTTCCGTTTAGCTTCACTTCTCCGTTTCTGTTGGTTAAGTTAATGCTTAAGATCTGATTTCCGTTCTTTTGAGAAGTGTGGATTGCTTCTACTAGCAACTCTTCTCCCAAATATACCGGAGCTTGGAAGTTCTCTTCGAAAGATAGAAGACGGCTTGGATCCCCATTGCAAATATCTATTACGATTTGTTTAATTACTCTGGAAGAAGTCCAAAGACCATGAACGATCCTATCCTTCCAGCCTGCATACTTTGCAAAATCGATGTCCGTATGGATCGGGTTCGTATCTCCCGATGCGGCGGAATATTCAGACATATCGGATGGTGCAAAGAAGGTCTGAGAAAAGACGCGATATTGCTTGGAGAGTTGGATCTCCGGATCCGCATCCGAATATACGGAGAAGAATCGATCCAGGGCAGTAGGAGCTCCTATTGCAAGGTCTTCTTCTAACTCGAAGCTTCCCCAAGGATAAGAAGTATTCGCATGTAAGATCTCTATTTTACCTGTAACGACAGTCTTCTCCATTCCGGATCCGGAAGGTTGAACTAATCGATGGGAAGAAACGAATCTTAATCTAGTGCCTACTTGCAGAGAAGAAGGATCTTCCTTTTTGATCCAAGGCAAAGACAGCAAGGCAAGGATCTCGGGTTCCGACTTCAGAAGGATGATCCTTTCTAGAGAAATAGAATCGAATTCCTTGAATTGATTAAGAGCCTCTCGGATCAAGAATCCAGTTTGGAAGGAGCAAACCTTCACCCCGGATCGGAAGATCTGTCCTTGGATCAGGATCTCTTGCCCGGCACCTAATTTTCTTACTCGAACTAGCTTTGCCTGAGAGATCAAGCGGTCTCCCGGTTTTACAGAGATCATTTCCTTCTCCCATTGGAAGGACTGAGAAAGGTGGAGTAGTTTGAATAGATTCCTATTTTCTAAGTTGAAAAGAGGGGAAAGTAAAACCTTCCATGCGAAAGCAGTACTCATACTGATCGGAGGGTTCGGTTCGGATTTCAGATCGGATCTTCTGAGTTCGCCCACTGCCTTTCTGAAATTCAGAATATCTTCTTTTTCTAATATGATCTCTGACTCTAAGACCTCCGCCGATCTTCCGTTCGGGCCAGGGACGATCTGTCGTTCCAGCTCCCAAACTTTGAGATAGAGTTCCTGGATGGATCTTTCTCTGAATTCGATATCTTCTTCGAAGAGGGAGCCCGGTCTTTTTCCCGAATGGAAATGCCTTTTGAATGGGACCCAAGTTTGATTTTTGGGATTTAAGAAAAAGACAGTAAGTTCTGCGGAGTCCTTTTCTAATAGTTTGAGTTCTACCTTCTTGTTTTTCTCTTCTAAGATCTGAAGAAGGATCAACTCTCCAGAGTTACTTGTTTCCCAAGAGAATTCTCGACCGATCCGGGGTTCGAAAAAGGATCTTAGATCGGAGATAGAATTCCCGATTCTTGGGGATCTTAATAAACCGGAAAGAAATCCTTGTCCGAGTTCTGAAAGCTGGAGAACCCACGCGTTCAATTCTAGGTCAGAATTTTCTTGGATGGAGATCGAGTTAGAGCCGAGTTGTTCCTTACTAAATCGGATTCCGTTCCCTGGACCTTCGAATAGTTCGGACCAAGTGATCTTCTTCGGGTTTTTTCCTTCGAAATTCTTTTCTAAGAATTCCTTTAGTATAGAAGCAACCGGTTCGTTCGCTTTACGAATTCCTGATATTGCTTTGGGCCCTGGGATCCAAGCGCAGGAATTCGGATCGATCCCCACACAATGAGAATACCAAAGAGAATCGGAACGGATCCATTTCACTAAGTCTTCGTCGATAACGGGAATAAAGTTCACCGGCTTGCCTGGACGTTTGCAAACATCCAAGAAAAAGATCTTATCCTCCGGAAGAATGAATACATTACTTCCTTCCGGATACGCCAAAGACCATTCCCTTAAGAATTCCTTCGGGTCCGAAATAAGATCCACCTTATTTACAATCGAATCTCCATTCGAAGAAATTGATATTCTTCCCTCGAATCTATGGACTAGCTCCTTAAATCTTGTTCGGAAGCTTTTATCTATAAAAGGATGATCGGGCCAATTCCCTTCGGGAGAAACAAGTCTCTCTCCTGGGCAGGTCAATTCCAGATATCTCGAAAGAATTTCAGTATAGCTCATTCTTTCCAAGTCCCCAAAATACGGTTTGGCAGTGGAGTCGATAAGAGCGACTAACTCTTCTTTTTTGGAAAGTACCGCTTTTCTAGCCTCTTCGGATTCCTTTCCTTTCGTAAGTTCTTCTGCGCGAGAGGATAATTTTGTCCAAGTGTTCTCTGCATAATAAATATCCGCGCCTAGACCGGATCTTCCGGAGATGACTCCGCCTACATTCTTACCATCTTGTGTGTTCTTCCAATGAGAGGCTCCCGAAAGTTGGACCAGAGTTTCTTTGATCTTTTCGGAAGTGGCGCATTCTTTCGCAGCCATCAATCTTGTTCCTAGGAAGACTGCGTCCACCGGCATAGGGTTCGTTCCTGCCCAGGTTCCGGACAACCAAGAACTTGCCTCGCCCGGTTCTCCGATCCCACCTCCTACGGCTAAGATCAGATTTTTGCAATCTCGGATCTCCGAGTAGCAAGCGCGGACCAATTCCTCTAGATCTTCCCAACTATGGTGACCGCCTGCTGCTCCGCCTTCGATCTGCATTAGGATTTTTGAATCTGGGATCAGGTTCGCGATAGAGATGACTTGTCGGATCTGCTTTTGTGTTCCCGGTTTAAAAGAGTTCAACCAGATCCCGTGAGCTTCGAAGTCTTTTAGGATCTTGATCGCTTCGTCCGTGTCAGGGATTCCTGCGGAGATGGTTACTCCTTCGATCGGCGCTCCTTCCGATTTCAATTTCTTCACCAGAGGAACTTGCAAATTCCATAAATAAGCGTCCAAGTAGAGAAGGTTGATTACGATCCCCACTCCTTGTGGGAGTTCCTTGCGAAAGACATCCATTCTCTTTCTAAAGAGCTCTTCCGTGACCTGACCGCCCCCGGCCCATTCTACCAGATATCCTTCTTTAGAGGCGGCAATCACGATCCCAGGCTCAACGGTAGAAGGAGTCATTCCTCCTCCGAATATGGGAGGCTTCCCGCTCCAAACAGTATAACCGTTCTTTAAGAATTCTCGTCCGTCCGGTAATGTAACTAACTCGGGAGCGAATTCCTTCCAAGGTTTAGGAAAATTTAAACTAGTTTCCTTTTTAAAATGACGCCAAGAATCGGACTTGCTTAGATTTCTGACGAGAAAGGATTTTCCTTTGATACTCGGAATGCAGAGTTTCTCTGCATCTGTTCCCGGGCCGAAGGAGATCAAAAGGACTTTGGATCCTTCTTCTCTCATTTCTCTCAAACAAACGTCCCAATCCAAGGTCTCCGCAAATGTCATCCTCGCGAAGGACAGGGCCAGATCCCTTTCCGATCTTAGATCCCTTCCGTCTCTTGTATCGAAAAGAGGGATCCTTAAGTCTTCTCCTTGCGGCTGAAAACCGATCTTTTTGAAATCAGCTTCCGTTAGAACGGGAACTCTTCTGAGCAAAGGACTGTGAAAAGGAGAAGAGACTTTTAAGAAGGTCCAAGTGTCCAAACCCGGAAGGCTTAAACCGGAAAGAATACTTCTGAATTCTAAAAGGCTTTCCGGAGAGCCGCAAAATACTCTCGCCTTAGGGCCGTTCTTCAATCCCAGATTGATCATATCCTCGGCGCTCTTTCCTGAATTAAATTTTTCTAATTCTTCTAGAACGATGCGATCGTCTTCGAGCCGAAGAGCCGCCATAGGAGAAGCGACTTCGTCAGGCTTTAGGAATTTCTTGTATGTTAGATCCAATTCTAAGAAAGGAAATTCCTCTTGGGACCGGATCCCTAGATAAAGCAGGTTCTTTAGGATCAAAGAAAGGTTTTTTAGGAACAGGGTCTTGTTCGGAGAAGAGGATAAAAGTAAACCGGAATAGATCCCTTGGGAATGTCCGAAGATCCCGTTAGCTGATGAATAGAAGGAATCCCATTCGGATCCTTCTTTCAGTATTCTAAATAAACTAGAAGCTTGTGTGATGAATATGAGAGGAATGCTATAACAGCAATTCTTAAGAACCGATGCGTCGGGCGTGGTTTCCGAAGCGAGCAACCATTCTTTCAGATTGAATCCGTTCGGAAAACAATCCATCATCTTTTCTTTAGGCAATGTCTTGAGCACTTCTTCGATAGAAGCGAATACGATCTCCCAATACTCGGAGTTGGATGGACCTTCTTCATAGAAGGAGCGAAGCTCAGGCATTGGATCGGTGCCTTGTCCTCCGAATACTATATATGTTTTTACTTCTTGTTCGGAGAGATGTTTAAAGATAGGAGACGCTTGTTCTTGAGATACAGGCTCGCTTGAATAATTCGCTTTCATTTGTTATGCCTTCCATCATAAAATTTTCGATTATTGTTATTTCACTTTTACTCGGAGAGTTTAACGTTTTGATTTCAAGAAAAAAATTTTTTATGCAAACAAAATGGAAAATGAAGGATCATGAACAATGGTTCGCCAAGTATAACAGATGCTACAGTTAAACTATTTTCCTAATTTATAATATAACTGCATATATTCTATACTAACTAACGAAAGTTAATTAAAACTGTTAACTAACTTATGTTAGTTAACAAACGTTCATTATTTTTCTATCTTATATTCTTTTGGATCGGTTTACTTCGTTTCGATTTGAACGAAACGGCTAAGTTTGAGTGCGGAATTACTTTAAGATTTATTAATATGCCTGGATTTTTTGCGCAACGGATGAGAGGAAATCTATGTAAAATTGGGGCTCGAATACTCAGTTCAATCCCGGAAATTGAAGTAGAATAATAGGATCTTATGTATGGGAAGGAATGGATCTATCCGTGTAGCCGAATATTCGACCGAAGATCGGTATAGATCCAAGAAATAGGATGATTAAGAGTTTTTGATCTTTTCTTCGAAAGAAGTAGAAGGGATCGTAGTGGGAAGCATGAGGACTTCTCCCTTCTTTAAAGGCACCTTGGGTACCATATATTCTATTCCCGCAAACCAAGGCAGAAGATATCTGCTGATCGCCATGACGCCGCCCACGTCGAAACCGGTGGTCGCGATCACTTTGATACCCGCGTATCCATCCTTATGGATCTTTCGGATCATCCAAAGGCCTGAGGTTTGGGTTTCCATGGTGATATCCGTGATGACCGCTTTCAGTTTGGATTTATTCGCAAGATAGAATTCCCAACCTTGTGCGGCATCTAAAGCGCGAATCGTCTCACAACCGATCTTGGTTAGATAGGCCTGTAGATTATTTGCATAACGATCATTATCGTCTACGATCAGTACGAGTGGCTTCAAGGTAGTATTCCAGCTCCGGCATATTGGTTGTCGGTTAATTTACGATAGATCCCGTTCTTTTCCATGAGGGAAGTGTGGTTTCCTTCTTCGATGATCCTTCCGTTGTCCATGACAAGGATCCTAGGAATGTCTTTAATAGTAGAAAGTCTGTGAGCGATCACAAAGGTAGTGCGATTCGCGAATAATCTTCTAAAAGCGTCGCTGACCAATCTTTCGGATTCGGCATCCAGGGCAGAAGTCGCTTCGTCCAAGATCATGATCTCCGGATCCCGCAGTAACGCTCTTGCGATCACTAAGCGTTGTCTTTGTCCACCGGAGAGATTCAATCCTCGGACTCCAAGGATACTATCGTATCCATTGTCCATCTGTTTGATAAAATCGTGTGCGTGAGCGAGACGCGCGGCGCGGATCACATCCTTTCGATTCGCATCCGGTTTACCGTAAGCGATATTGTCAGAGACCTTGCCGTGAAATAGGAAAATGTCCTGGGTTACGATCCCTATCTTTTTACGAAGATCCGCAAGTGAGAAATCCTTAATATTCTTACCATCGAATTCGATAGAGCCGTTATTTGGATCGAAGAAGCGGGGAATTAAGTCCATCAGAGTGGACTTACCACAACCACTGGCGCCAACAATAGCGACAGTCTCTCCGATCTTTACATCCAAATTGATATCTTTCAACACTTCGGAACTCGTCCCAGGATACGCGAAGCTGATATTCCGGAATGCGATGGATTCGGAGAGTTTAAAGGATTTCAGTTTCTCTTCTTCGCTGTGATCTTCCGTTTCCAAATCTATGATCTCGAAGATCCTTCTTCCTGCGATGATTGATTGAGAGACCTTGCCTACCATCTGAGAAAGTTGGGTGAGAGGGCGAAGAAGGAAAAGAAGAGTGAGCAGGAATACCATGAACTGACCGACTGTGAATGGAGAGTCCACATTTCCGGCCAAAATGAATTTTGCACCTAATGCGAAGAAGCCAAGCACAACTAGAGAAGAAGTTAGCTCTACTAGACTAGGAGCGATCTGCAGATAGTATTGGCCCTTGAAATTCCTACGATAGACTGTTTGGTTGATCTTTTGGAACTTTTCCTTTTCGAGTTTTTCCGTATGGAATACTCGGATCACTTTGATCCCGGAGATCATCTCTTGCAGATTTGCGTTCAGATCCGCCATCTTCTCCTGTAATCTTTCTGTGGACTTAGTGATCTTTTTAGTAAACAAGGTTACCGGAAGAATGATCAAAGGCACAGTCCCGCAGGCGATAAGTAGAAGTTCCGTATTCAAATAAAGTAATACTAGCAGGTGAGTGATCACATAGAAGAAGTTGATGGTCGCATCCCTGAAATTCGAAGAGATGACTGCCGCCACCACTTCTACATCGTTGATGATCCTACTCATCAAAAGCCCCGTCTTCTCCTTAAAGAAGTAGGTGAGAGGGAGCATCTGGTTCTTCTCGAATAATTCCTGTCGAATGTCCCGAACGGCCCAATAGCCCGCCGTGGCCAAACAGAACACTGAGGCAAGATAGGCCAGAAGCCTTAACCCATACAAAGGAAGAATAAAAAGACAGACTGCCCAAACCACTTGCTTGGGTTCCATGTATTTTGTCCTGCCGTTGGACCATCTCTTCAGATCGATTAATACTTTCTTTGCTCTTTCCAGAGGATTCAGGCGGATCCCTATATTCGATTCTTCTTTTGTAATGATCTCTTGTTCCGCCGCAGTGAATTCGAATTGAAATCTGGTATTCGGATCCGCAGCCATTGTATCGAAAAGAGGAATGATCGAGGTCAAGGAGACTGCGTTTAGGACCGCAGTTAGAAGAGCAAATACGATACCCAAAGAGAATCTGTACTTATAGCGTACGGAATAAGACATTAAACGGAAGAAGATCTTCATCAGTTTAGGCTTCTGCAACGATCCGAGAGAAATTTCTTACGATTTCCAATCCGTTTTGGGTCATAATGGATTCAGGATGGAACTGGACTCCGTAAAGATGAGCCTTTGTTCTATGGCGCACTCCCATGATCACACCGTCTTCGGTCTTAGAAGCGACTTCTAATTCCGCAGGAAGACTTTCCGGTTGGATCACGAGAGAATGATAGCGGGTCGCTAAGAAAGGAGAAGGCAAGGACTTATATATATCCTTACCGTCGTGTTCGATCAAGCTAACTTTTCCGTGCATGATACTTGGGGCGTTCACGATCTTTCCTCCATATACAAGGCCGATCGCTTGGTGACCCAAGCAAACCCCGAATATGGGAAGTTTGCCCGCTAGCTCTTTTAATACGTCAAGGCAGACTCCGGAATCTTCCGGTCTTCCTGGGCCCGGACTCAGAACGATCCCTTTCGGCTTTAAGTCTTGGATAGTATTCAGATCGATCTTATCGTTGCGAAAAACTTCCACCTTATTTCCGATCTGGCTGAAATACTGAAATAAATTGTATGTAAAAGAATCGTAATTATCGATGAGGAGGATCATCTGTTCCATTCCCCCTTCAATCCGTTTCTTGCGAAGTCCACCGCTCGGAGAAGTGCTGCCATCTTATTCTTGGTCTCTTCTAACTCGCCTTCCGGAGAAGAGTCGTAAACCACTCCTCCTCCCGCTTGCACGAACGCCTTCTCTCCGTAAAAAGAAATAGTGCGGATGACAATGGCCATATCCGTATCGCCTGCATAAGAGATATAACCCAGGGCTCCCGAGTAGATCCCTCTTCGAGTTCTCTCCAGCTCGTCAATGATCTCCATGGCTCGGATCTTAGGAGCGCCGGAAACCGTTCCCGCAGGAAGAGTAGCACGAAGAAGGTCGTAAACGCTTTTGTCTTCGTTCAGCACTCCGGAACATTGGCTTACAATATGCATAACGTGGGAATATTTCTCAATGATCTTGAAATCTTCCACTCGTACGCTTCCTGCCTCGCAAACCCTGCCTAGATCGTTCCTGCCCAGGTCCACGAGCATGATATGCTCTGCGATTTCCTTCGGATCCGAAAGAAGATTTTCCTCCAGGAGTTTGTCCGCTTCCGGATTGGCTCCTCTCGGCCTCGTGCCGGCGATCGGTCTCAGGTAGGTCTTTCTATCCTTGCATTTGACCATGATCTCGGGAGAAGAACCTACGAGAGAAATATCGTCCAGCTTTAAGAAATACATATAAGGACTTGGATTTACCGTTCTCAATCCTCGATAAACTTGGAAGGGAGGAACTCCTGGACGGAACTCCAGCTTTCTAGAAGGAACTACTTGGAAGATATCTCCCGCATAAATGTACTCCTTCGCCTTCTGGACCGCTTTTTTATAGTCTTCGTCCGGAATGTTAGGAACGTACTCCAGTTTTTCTTTGGATTCGAGCGGATGCGAAACCCAGCCGGGGAGTTCTCCTTCTCTCAGTTCCTTTTCAATCGCATCAATTTTTTCTAATGTAGCTTCGTAGCAGGCTTTCGGATCTTCGAATTCGGAAAGTCTGGCGTTGACCACGATCCTGAGTAGACGATCCACATGATCCACGACCAAAACCTCGTCGTAGAGTGCAAAGTATGCATCCGGAGCGGGTTCGTCTTCCGGTTTCGTGTCCGGAATATTCTCATAATAACGGACTGCGCCGAAGGAAAGAAAACCCACAGCTCCTCCTTGGAAAGAAGGAAGTCTGTGATCCGGAACATACTTGTCCTCGCCCATTGAGTATTCCAATAAGAAGAGAGGATCGTACGTGATGATCTCTGTTTCCGGTTCGTTCCTTTTGGAAACGTAGAACAAACCGTTTTTTCCGTAGAGCAATCGATAAGGTTGCTTTCCTAAGAAAGAGTTCCTACCTACGTTCTCTCCACCTTCTACCGATTCCAATAGAAAGGAATGCTTTGCCTCCGTGCCTCCCCATTTTGCAAAAAGGGACACGGGGGTCTCCAGATCTAAAAAGACCTGTTTAAACACCGGTATCAAATTTCCGGACTTAGTCTTTTCCAGAAATTCTTCGTATGTTAAGGAGAATTCCTTCAGAGGTTCGGTCCTTCGATCCCCTTACCTTCAGTTAGATAACGGGAGATGATCAATCTTTGGATCTGAGAAGTTCCTTCGTAGATCTGGAAGATCTTAGCGTCTCTCATCAGTTTCTCCACAGGATATTCCGAGTTGAAACCGTAACCGCCGAGTACTTGGACCGCATCGGTGGTAATCCTCATACAAGCGTCCGCGCAGAAAGCTTTAGCGATAGATGCTTGGTACGTATTCCTGAAACCGTTATCGATCAGCCAAGCGGCTTGGTGGCAAAGAAGACGGCCCGCTTCGATATCTCTCGCCATTTCTGCGATCATAAAGGAGATCGCTTGGTTTTCTACGATCGGTTTGCCGAAAGCGGTTCTAGTCTTAGCATATTCTAATGCATGCTCCATGGCTGCTCTTGCTACACCGACCGCTCCGATCGCAACCCCAGGACGAGTATGGTCGAACGCACCCATGGCGATCTTGAAACCGTCTCCTTCCTTACCGATCATTTGGCTCTTATGGACTTTTACTTCTTCGAAAGAGATCCCTCTTGTGTCGGAACATTTTTGTCCCATGTTCAACTCTTTCTTGCCGACGATCACACCTGGAGTCTTGGAACTAACGATAAAACCGGTGATCCCTTTATGACCCGCAGCAGGATCTGTTTTAGTCAGAACGAAGAACCAATCCGCATAGCCTGCGTTTGTGATCCACATCTTGGAACCGTTAATGATATATTCGTCCCCAACCTTTCTAGCGGAAGTGCGGATCCCTGCAACGTCGGAACCAGCCCCTGGCTCGGTCACTGCATACGCGCAAAGTTGGAATTGCTCCGTCATGGGTTGCACCCATTTCTTCAAAACTTCTTCGCTTGCACCGATGAGAACGGGAGCAAGAGCCAGGTTGTTTGCAAGAATAGCGGTCGCCATTGCGGAACATCCCCAGAATAATTCCTCGCCTATGATTACGTCATCCAACTCGGCCATTCCGGCGCCGTTATATGCTTCCGGAATGTGTATATTCATTAAGCCGGTTTCCCATGCCTTCTTCAAGATTTGAAGAGGATACTCACCCGTTTTGTCGTGATGCTCTGCCTTGGGTCTGATCTCGTTTTTGGCAAAGTCCCTAGCTAGATCTCTGAGCGCTTTTTGATCGTCCGAAAGAGCGAAGTCCATTAAATATAAACCTTGTGGTTGGAATGAGTTTCTCTATAAATCCCTTAGGAAACCCTAATGAACAGGTTCTAAGCGGTTGGGTACCGAGTCAAGAACGTACGATCGGTATTGGCTAACTAGAAAGATCAGCAAGAAGGTTTAAATGCCGAAATTCGGGCGTAGAATTTAAGAAAGATTTTTGGAAAGAAATTTCCAGACCGAAAGATTTCAGTCAAAAAATATTCTCCCGTATGACCCAAGCGGATAAAAATTTAGTTCCACGGTTCCTTCTTAGAATTGCAATTTTATAGTGGATCACGAAAAAAAATCGGGAACTATTTGAATGAAATTTTACCCGATTTATCGAAATTTGATTGTGGTCGACCCGTTCTTTTCCTGATTATCTTTACCCCGGGCTTTGGGGTTTTACTCGAAGTCCAAAACAATTTTAAAGGATAAAATCCAATGAAAAAACTATTACTAGCGATTACTGCTCTTTCTTTCGTTGCTGCTGTTGCTCTTAGCGCAGAAGAGAAAAAAGAAGCTCCTAAAAAAGAAGAGCACAAGAAAGAAGCTCACAAAAAAGATGAGCATAAAAAAGAAGAGCACAAAAAATAATCCGACTAGGATCGTTTGAATGTGCCACTGGATGTAATAGTTCAGCGACAAGGAGGGCCTCCCGAAACGGAGGCCCTTTTCATTTTACAAGGCTTTCCGATGCAAGAGGGCGTTAGTTACAATAGGATTGGCAGGTCCGAGGAGCTAAACGCACCTAAATCGACAGCATTTGCCAAATGGAGAAGGTTTAAAAATCCAAGATTATAAGATTGGGAAAAAGGATCCGGCAGGTTTCACAGCCACCGGATATAATAGTGAAGCGACATAGGAGAAAACCCCTTGAGCTTTATACATTCCATTCTTTCCTCAGTGTCAGCTACTTTTTCGGGAAGATTTTCAGAATTCGGACCTATCGAAATAACGGAAAAATATCTGTTATATTGTATTTTTTGCTTGCAAAACAGAGGGGCAGTTTTATAAGTTTCTCGATATCGGAGAAGAGATTCTCCCAGATCAAAAACGAACCCAAAGGAAAAAACGATGAAAAGACTAGCATTAGCGATCACCACTCTGTCTTTAGTTGCGGCTTTCGCAATCAGCGCGGAAGAAAAGAAAGAAGCTCCTAAAAAAGAAGAAGCTAAGAAAGAGCACAAAGCAGAACACAAAAAAGAAGCAGCACCTAAGAAGTAATCATATACGGAAGAATATTCCGTATTTTGAATGTTTCTTGATCATTTCTCCAAACAGGGCCGTCTTTTACCGGACGGCTTTTGTTTTAGTTCTTAATCTTGCCTAGGATCTGGTCCTTCATGAAATGAGCGGATCTTCTTCCTAATTCAAGTGCCAGCCTTCCGTTTTCCATTTTATTCGGATGAAGATAAGGAGTGTTTGTTACCACTCGGATGATCTTCTTGCCGTACTTTTTAGCGAGAATATCTTTTAGGTCCTTAGTCTCGCTTGCGATCACATTCACGCAGGAATCGAAGGCTCTCATCAGTATCTTTTCGGAGACAGGTTTTCTGTTTTCTATATCGTGGACGATGATCCTCTTAATGCTAGGATCTAGGATGAATTCCTTGATAGGCTCGGCATCGGCAACTCCACCGTCCAAGAATTCCTCTCCGTTTATATTAGGAATTTCGAAAAGAATCGGAAAGGTCATGGACGCAAGGATCAGATCGATCGTATTTCCGCTCGTTCTAAGTTCCCGGATCCCTTTGGTCAGATTTGAAACGGAGATCCCCATTTTGGTAGGAAGTTCGGATACATCCTTCCCCCCTAAATACGGTTCGAGAAGATTTCGGATCTTTTTGCCGCTGAGTAGGCCGGAATAATTCTTGAGCCCTTTTCGGAACGGTTTCAAGAACTGGGTCAGAATATTTCCATCCCAGAAATCGCTTTTTTTCAAGGTAAGGATAAACCGAGTGATCTCTTCCGGAGGGAATCCGCCGGCGATCAGGGAGCCGATCAAGGCCCCCGAGCTAGAGCCCGTAATTTTAGAAGGTACGAATCCGATCTCCTTCAGTCCCAAGGAAAAACCGGAGTGTGCATAGAATCCGAAAAATGCGGAGTTGAAGCAAAGAGCGTCATACGATTTTCGAATTAGAATATTAGGTGCTTTTCGGGAAACCATTACCAATTTCTTAAATTACTTCCGCTTCTTGTCCAGAATTTTCCCTGAACCGTTTTGGTCTTAAAGTTGGATTCTTTTTTACCCATTTCTGACGAGTTTTTATCCTTCTTCTTGAAATATAGGGGAATCTCCTTGAAACAAGCGCAGTACAGGAGTATCACAATAGTATGGGCTATCGAACAATCTACACCACTGCAAAGGATGAGGATGAAGCGATGCTGATCGCTGAAACTCTGGTAGAAGAGAAACTGGTTGCTTGTGCAAATGTGATCCCGTCTATGCGATCCGTTTACAGATGGCATGGTCGAGTAGAGCACAACGATGAATTCGTTGTTTTACTAAAGACCACAGCCGCTCTCGCGGAGAAGGTTGTGGCTAGGGTGAAAGAGTTGCATAGTTACACCGTGCCGTGTGTGGTCTCCTGGGAGATCAAAGAGGGGAATCCAAAGTATTTGGATTGGATAGAATCCGAAACCGTAAAATAATTCTTTCCCTTTAAACATTCTTTTCATACATTCGGATATTTTTATCGAGACACGGAGTTTGAAATTTGCTCCTGAATCGGGATCGAGGCGAATGAATGGAAGAAAAAGCGGAAAAGTTCTGGAACTGGTTTGCTCAAAACAGCCGGTACTATGCCAAGCTTGACGACCTGGAAGATAAGGAAAGAGACCGTCTTCTGGACGATCTAATGGATCGTATTCAGGATGTGAATTCCGAGTTTTATTTCGAGATCGGTGGGGGAGAAGAAGGCCCCAATGAATTAACCGTGATTACTGCCGGAGATGAAGAGCTCTATGCGGAAGCCGAAAGATTCGTAGATCTCGCCCCCGAAGTCCCCGGCTGGGATATCTTTTCGGTGGACCAATACCAAGAAAAAGGGACTGTCATTTTTTACGAAGGTTTGGAGCTGGATTCCGAAGAGATCTGGTTTTTGCCCTTGGAAAATAAAGGCCAAGGGTTCGGGGTTCGGATCTGTTTCCCGGATTTCCCGAATGTGGAATCCAATCCCCATGTCAAGAAAGCAGTCGGCCTAATGTTAGAAGCCGTCCTAGGCGAAGAAGCATTCTCCAAAGAGATCGGATATTATGAGATAGGGATCCTCCCTGACGACCCGGAAGAAGAAGGCTATATTGAGCTCGTAGAGTTGAAAGAATACCTAGAGTGGAGAAAAGAGAGGGAAGTATAAAAAAAAGCGGGCAAATTGCCCGCTTAGTAAGGATGAAAATATAGTTTACTCGGATTGGATTACCAAGGTCGTCTGAGGAGACTTGAGATGTTTTACATCCAGCCCATAGATCAGTGTCGTAGGGACAGAATACAGAACGTCATACGTATCGATCGCAATAGCGATGCTATCTCCCGCAGGCACATCATAAGCTACAGCATTCAAGTCAATGGAAATGTCCCGAGCCTCGTTGGCAGCCGCGTCAAAGATCGTATACGTTCCATGAGTGATCAGAGTAGCGGTGCCGCTCTTAGCAACGTCATAGAAGTAAACGTTTATATTCGCTTTTCCTAAGGTAGAGGAGATTCTTCCGTTCCAGAACATCTTTCCTCTGATCTTAAGAGCGCTGCTCAAAGCAGAAGATTGATATACGATCCCATTTACTCTGCTTTCGAAGAATAGATTCGTTGTAGTAGGGATCCCTACCTGTGCCGAAAGAATATCCGAAAGTAAAGGGAAGCCCGTAGTAGCAACAGTGTCAGCTCCGGAAAGAATGGTAGTGTTGGTCACTGTAGTGTTCTGGCTCGTAGAGATCTCGCCGTTAGTGAAAAGGCCCCTTGGCTTCAAATAATAGGTCTTGTTCCCCACGGTAGGTGCCGGCCAAGAAGGATAGGTAACTCTCGGGCCGTTAAAACGGGTTTGGAGGGTAACCTGAGGTTTTGCCATGATCCCGTTGTTTACGCCTTTCAACCAGTAGTCGAACCAGTCGTAGGCATTGTCCCAAACAAAGTTAGAAATTCCTAATAGTCCTGTCGCTTCTGCGGAAGCATGGATCCCTTCGTTCATTAAGAGTTTCTTAGGAACAGTGATCTGGGTATAATAATCCAAGATCCCGTTCGGGTTGAACAAGAAGTCCTCGAAGTTATTCGAGATCATTACTGATTTGCCTGAGCTTGCGTTCAATTGTCCTACGTAGGTTTGAGGAGAACGGTCTGCCGCCCAAGAAGTAACAAAATCAATATTGGTATGCTGTATTAAGCTCGCGAAGTTCTGAGCTACGATAGGGTCCGGTCTTCCAGTAATATAGCTGGAGGCAACTAGGATCAATCCCCAGACAAGTCTAGGAGTATCGTTTCCGTACAAGGAGCGTTTTAGATCTCCCCAACCACTCATGGCTACCGCAGTCTTAATTCTAGGCTCGGTACTCACCCCTGTTAAGGAGATTCCCGCTCCATAAGATACTCCCGAGATACCGATATTGGCGATGTCGGTGGGAGTATTTGCGAGCAACCAATCCAGAATGGAGCTGAGGTCCGCTCTATCCTTCGGTCCTGCAGTATCTATCAATCCACCGGAAGCCCCGAATCCTCTAGTGCTGTAACAAAGAACGATATAGCCTTTCTTTGCTAATTTCGCAGCAGGGACTATGTATTCGTATTTGTTGAGTGCCCAACTGTTTACGAATACGATTGCGGGTAGTTTGGTTCCGCTGGGAATATTTGCAGGTTTGAAAAGGTTTACTTCTAAAGAGACTCCGTCAAAGGCATTGACCTTGATCGTATTGTCGAAAGTAAAGCTTCCATCATTCTCTTGTGCGAATGCAGCCTGGATATCCGATTCGGTATCCGCCGCCCGCAGAGTTCCTGTTGTTCCGCTTTGGTTTCCAATTGCTTGGGCTAAACTTGGATCTAAAGATGCAAGTAAGGCCGCCGCTTCCGCATTATTTGGTGATTCGCTTTTACAAGAGTAAAAGAACACACCCATCGTCATAGTTAGTATGCAAAGTCGCATAACTAACGTTCGATATGTTTTTCTCATCGCTATTCTCCATAAGCTTTTCGATCTTTCAAATTCTATTCGCTTAGTGGGGAAGGAGTATAGCTCCCGTTACAAATTGGGTCGTCTGGGATTCGGATTTTAGACAAAATAAAAGGTCTTAATTTTTTATTTATACGAATTCAAAGAAGAACGTTCGTTCAAATTCGAAGATAGATCCGGACTAAAAGAAATAAGACGCTAAGAGACTTTTGTTTTTCTTAAAAACTCTCTTGGAGAAACGCCTGTAACGGATTTGAAGGCAAGATTGAACGTGGCCTTTGAATTGAAGCCGGACCGGTAGGCGACTGCGAGAATATTCGCTCCATCTTCTTTTTCTAAAATACGTACTGCCTCTGCTACTCGGAAGCCGTTTACGAATTTGGAGAAGTTCATACCCTTTCTTTGGTTCAAAAATTCAGAAAGCTGATAAGGTTTGATATCTAACTGATTAGATAGAGCCCCTAAGGAAAGATCTTCTTGTAAGTACATCCTTTCCTTCTTCATTAGAGAATCGAGCCTAGTCTCCAGGTCCGCGGTATCCACTCCATCTAATCTGGAGTTTCGATATGCGTCTCTCATGGAAGGACCGATCTCCTGGAAAACATGAGGGGAATGGATCTGGAATAGATAGCCGATCACCGCATAGATCACTGTTCCTAGGACCGAAGCGAACAGGAGATTCAGGTCTCGGATCAGGAAGGCGAGAACCAAGACTAACGTTGCGCTACCGCTGCCTAAGATCACAAAGAGAAGGATCCTCGCTCCGGCATCTTCTTTCAATCTTTGCCATCGAAATACGCTTCTGGTCTGCCAGACTACTGAGAGATAGAAAATGAGATTCGCAGAATAAGCCCCAATTAGTAGGACATCCAACCAACTGACGGTCCTCAGTTTGAAATAATCGATCGGTCTACTGCTAAAACTTTCCGGAAACGCGAGATAGAATAAAGGGAAGAAGATTAGAAAGAATACTCCAGGCAAATAGAAGCTCTTTTCTGTCCAAGACATCTGTTCGTCCCGAACCGTTACGGAAAATAAACTGAACATTCCCGGACCCAAGAACCAGGCCAAGGGAATATGCATATGGTTTAAGAACAATGGTTCGAAATAAATTTCCCTCAATAGAAAGAAAATGGAAAGGAATTGGATCGAGACGCAAAAGGAAAGTAGGGAGAGGATCTTAAAGCTCGGACTTTTTTCGGGCCGGACCAAGCATCCTATGCTGAGAAGCATACAGAATAGCACTCCGAAAAAAACAATCTCTTGGAAAAGAGGGATCACGTATTAAGTGGATGGAATTTTTAGTAAGGTTGTCAAGTTCCTTATAAGCCCATTCTAATTCGTTTTTATGTGGGAGTGAGTTGATTTCGAACGAATAATAAACGAAGAAAGCGGGTTTTTTTCGGGCTGACTCCTAAGTTTTCTCGGAAAGTATTCGAAACTAGAACTATGGTATTTCGACGAGGGCTTCTTCTTCTCTTTTTCATTTTTCCCTCGATCCTACTCTCCCAAGACTCCGTGCTATTCCGATGGAAAATGAAGTCGGGAGATGATCTGGAATTAAACGAATACCATAGAGTAAGAGCGAGGCAAGGCCAAAGGATTATCCATCGAGAGGATAAGAACAGGATCTTACTAAAAGCGGTCTCTTGTAAGAAGGAAGGCTGCGACTTCTCCGCCATTTTCGATACATATACTAAGTTCCCGGAAATAGATCCCGCATTTTATAAGGATAAGACTTTCAAGAGCCGCTTCTTCATTTCCGAAACGGGGCAATATTCCGTTCCTCCCGAATACAGTATGCCGAACCTTAGATCTCTTCCGAGCTTTTCGGACAAAAGTGTTTCCCAAGGAGAAGTTTGGGTAAAGCCTGCTTCTGAAAGTTTTCAATTTAGCTCTGCAAGGATAGAGATCCCAGTCCAAGCAAAATATACGTATAAAGGTCCCGAAACTTGGGAGTACGCAGGAAGATCCGGAAAAGCAGATCTGATAGAATATAATTATAATCTAATGAAGGAAAATGAGACTTTCTCCCCCGGCGTTCCATATAAGATCTACGGTTTTGCAAAGGGTCAGGTATTTTTCGATTCGGAAGCAGGAGTCCCTCAATACAAACACGTTCAATTGGCATACACTTTTGTCTTTCCTAACGGGATCGCGCAGGAAATGTCCTTCGAGATCCATGGGGTCTATTCCAAACAAAACTCTGTAAGCGAGTCTGATAAGGATAAGGTTGCCGACGAAGTAAAGAAAATGCTGGGCGGTTTTCCGGACTTAAGCTCGCAACCTAAGAAGAAACCGAATACAAGCAAGGGCAACGGTTTGGAATGGCCGGAATGGGAAGGAAATCCTGAAGGAGAGAAAGCGGATCGGGCCCCTGTGGAGATCCGCAAGTCCAACGAAGGAGTCGTTCTTTCTCTGGATAACTTACTCTTTGATTATAACAAGTCCGAGTTGAAACCGGAAGCGAAGAAAGTCTTGGATCGGATCGCAGACGTATTGAAGAAATATCCGAATCGAGAGATCCGGATCAGCGGACATACTGATGACAGAGGAAGCCAAGAGTATAATCTGAAACTTTCTCAAGACAGGGCATTGAGCGTTTTACAAGAGCTGAGGGACGCTCATGGGATCGAAGAAACTCGAATGTCCTACAGAGGGTATGGAAAATCCCAGCCTGTAGCAGGAAACGAAGATGATGCCGGTCGGGCAAAGAACCGAAGAGTGGACATCACTATCGTATTGGATTGATCCGATCGGAATATAGATCCAAATACGGATCTACGATCGAGAATGTCCGAGCGAATGAGAATTGTAGATCCTCGCCGAATAGTTTAGATTTATTTAAAATAGCTTTCTTTAGAACAATCGTTGTATTCGTTATCCTGTAATAAGCAGGCAACCAAACTATCGTTATAAGTGCTAGTTCCGATATGCGCAGAGACAGCTTGGCAAACTGCGTCTCTCATTACCTTTCTTCTATCCTGGCAGCGTTGCACCGGGTTGGAGCCGCAATTGGAAAGTAAAATTAGGAATAGTCCGCATAGGATCGCATTTTTCAGTTTCATTCTTTTCACCCGAGTTCTTTGGTTTTATCGAAATAAAGTAGGGCAGAAGTGGGAAAATGCAAGGAGGTTTTGCGATCCGGGAATAAGAACTTGGATGTAAAATTAGTTTTACTCGTGGATATAACCCCAGCTCTCCAATACTTTGCGTACTTCTTTTCCTAGAGCTGCTTGCTCCGAAGAGTCGGTGTTGCCTGTAAGGCCGGCGTCGTTGTACCAGTAAGGTAAATTAGAAGTTTTGAATTCGTATGGTTGCCGAGAGGAGGCGACTGTCTCCGGAGATGTCGCATATAGTCCTACGCTTGCACTGGAAAGAATTCCCCATTTTCCGGATTTATAATCTTCTAACGCTCCGTCCTTTGTGATAGATAGCCGGAAGCCGAAAGCTGGCTCCACCGTTTGAAAGGAAAGTATCACTTCTTTTCCTGCAGTTTGTCGGACGCTAATCGAGGCCGATCTTGCTTCTACTCTGTCTAAATGAAAATCGTCTTGGGAAAAGATCCTGTAGATCCCTCCTTGCAGATTTAGATCCACTTTACGCAAACAATCTTTTGCGCAAGCAGGCAATCTAAGTCGGAAGGTATTCTTTTTTAAACTATGGGCCGCTAATTCCTCTCTTGCTCTGTTTAGCAAAGTAGAAGGTTCTAAGGCGAGGTTCTTGGATTCTTGAGGATCCTTGACCAGATCGTAAAGTTCCTCGGACATTTGATGTGGAAGTCCTTCTTTTGTTCTACGTACAAAATCGTAGCCGGGATATCTTCGGATAAGCTTGAATTCCTTACTTCGGATGGATTCGGAGAATCTTCCTTCCGTATATATATATTCTTCTTTTTCCGGCCCTGAATCTCCGAACATCGCGAGAGAATAATCGTTCCCATCGCAGGCCTTGGCTCCACAAGGAAAACCTAATGCACCAACTAAGGTAGGAAATAAGGAAAGAAGGGAGACTTGGTCCGGGAATTTCCATTTCTTGATATAAGTCTTAGCCGAAAGCGGGGGATGAAGGATCCAAGGCACCTTGATCTCTTCGTCGTAATGGGATTCTCCATGCGCGTGTAGATTTTCCGCAACAAAATGATGATGGTAATAATGCTCTAGTGATTGCAGTTCCCCGTGATCGGCAACGACTGCGATCCAGGTCTTATCGAAGACTCCGTTCTTCTTAGCTTCCTCTAAGATCTTTCCGATGACCTCGTCGGTATATAAGATCTCTGCCATATACTTTTTCACGAACGGATCATACTGGTTCCAAACCTGAGTGGGGGTTTGTTTCTCCAATGCCTCTATATATTTTCTTTCGGGAAGATAAGGATAGTGAGGGGTATTGATGTTAATATGAAGAAAGAATCTTCTGTCCTTGTTTTCTTTCAGGAATTTTGACGACTCTGCCAGGATCAGTTCCGTATCCGCCTTATCTTTTCCCGGCTGGAATAGTTTATGAAAACCTAAATCGACTCCCACTCCCGTATAGTCCAAGAGAAAGACATTATTCATGAAGCTCGCAGTTAAATACCCTTTTTCTCTTAGATGATTTGGCAGGGTAGAAGGAGCCTTGGAATAAAAGATCTTTCTGTGTAGATTCGTAGAATAGAACCAAGCGTTTCCTAAACCCAGTTCGGAGGCGATCTTAGAAGTGAAAAAGGAGATCATGCTTGGTTTAGTCCAATTCCCATTCGAGAAGGCGTTTTCAAATAGCACAGACTCGGAGGCAAGCTGATCCAAATTTGGGCTGGTAGCGACTGGAGAACCTCCAAAGCCTAAACGATCCGGCCTAAGTGCGTCTACTACGATCAATATTAGGTTTTCCTTAGATCCCCAATCTTGGATGTCGGATACCTTGGAATACAATATTGGCTGACCCAGAAAGATGAGATCTCCTCCTTGTTTAGGGATCCATTTGAAATTCCAATTGGGTGCAGGTTTGGATCTGAGAAGTTTTGCTATATTTTCTCCTATCGGGATCTCGAAATCCTGCCAATTATCCCCTTTGCCGGAAACTTCTCTGGAGAATATTTGGGTTTGTCCTAAGGAAATCTCCAACTTGCCGGAGGCAGGAACCTTCTCTCCTGACTGGGAAAGAACTGCAGTAGAAAAACTGAATATAGTTTTTGAAGAATAGGAAAGCTCAGCGTCTTTGATCGTGAATTCGGAAGATAGAGAACAGTCTCCATTCTGAAAGAGGAACAAACTGTCCCTAGATTCATTCAGAAGATTTTCCTTATCCTTTAATACTGTAAGTTGTACGTTCCTCCATCTTTCTTTAACGGAAAGCCCGGAATATCTGGAAGGATTCTTTTTATAGTGATAGGAGATCTTCTTGATCGCTTCTTCAGGATCGCCTTGGCAAACGCTTCCGGATCTAGTTAAGGAGCGAAGCCCATCCCATACTGGAATTACTGTCTCTTCTTCTTGGAAGAAAGAGCGAGAGGACAATTGTCTGCATTCTGTTAAGAGAAAGAAGGCAAGGCAATATATACCGATCCTGGAAAGTTTGGGTTCAAAAGAAATCATAAGGACAAGGTCAGGATTTTGCCTACGTTTAACTTTACAACCCTTATCATTCGAATGAACAGTATTCGGTGAACGACTGTTTTTCCGAACAGAACGTTCGTTAGTAAAAAGCAATGGACTGGAATAGTTGGTCTCCAAAATATAGGGAGATAAAACTATTTCGATTCTAGGAAAGTTTTTAACACCAATCCAAGGAAAGGATTATGGCAGAAAAAGGCATTTCAAAAGACCTGATCGGCACAAAACTCGATCGTTACGAATTCGATGTGGAGAGAGGAAAGATCAAAGAGTTTTGCCAAGCGATCGGCGAAACCAATCCTATCTACTTCGATGTAGAAGCCGCTAAGAAAGCAGGCTTCGAAGATATTCCGGCTCCTCCTACATTTCCAACTGTGATCCAATTTTGGGGATATCCTAAAATATGGAAGGATATGGAAAACATGGGAGTGGACACTTCCAGAATTCTTCACCTAAAAGAAAAATATAACTATGTTAAGACCCTTTATCCCGGTAGAGTATCTTCTCAGGGAGAGTGCGTTAACGTTACCGTTGGTAAGATGGATACGATGACATTCAAGACTACGATCAAAGACGCGAAAGGCGACACAGTGATCGAAGCTGAAATGTCTATTTTTATCCGTAAGCCGGAACAATGATCGGAGGAAAACCATGAGTAAGATTGAATTCGATAAATACGAAGTAGGACAAGAACTCCCTCCTTTAAAAGTGGATCCAGTGACTCACGCAAACCTAGTGCGTTATGCGGGAGCGAGTGGCGATTTTAACCCGATCCATAACGATCCGGATTTTGCTCGTAAGACTGGATTAGACGGCACCATCGCGCACGGGATGTTCGTAATGGCTCAGATCGGAAGACTTTGCACTGCTTGGGCAGACCAAAAGCAGATCAGGGAGTTCGGGGTTACTTTCAAAGCAATGACTAAGCCTGGACAAAAGTTAACCTGTTCTGGAAAGATCAAACGCAAGAAAGAAGAAAATGGAGAGAAACTTCTTACGGTTGCAGTAGAAGCTGCAGACGAATCCGGAGAAGTAAAAGCTTCTGGCGAATTAGTTGTAGTTTGCTAAGATTTTCCTAACAAACTATTTGGAGAAAGCCCTCGATTCCGAGGGCTTTTTTATATCTTCTCAATATCTAAGAAATAAAAAGCGATTGCCCTTGCGCGTGATTGGAGTATGCATTTGCGCATGATAAATGCTGCAAAGAGTGTGCAATATTTCGGTGTATTTCTATTGATCGAAGGGACCTTGCTGATCCTGGTTCCCGATCTTTTTCTAAGCCTTTTCCTTTTAAGCGCGGAGGATGTTTGGGTCCGAGTTGTAGGAGTTGCTCTCGCAATATTAGGATATTTTTATTTTCAAATGGGAAGTTGGAATATACGTCCCTTTCTGAAATTAACTACTCATTCTAGAAGCTTTCAATTTGTGGCGATCGCCATTTTCGTTTTACTAGGAATGGCGAATCCTATGCTTTTATTGCCGAGCGGTTTTGAATTTCTTTGTGGGTTACTTACCCTTCTTCTTTTAAGAAAGGAAGGCTAACCAAGGACCGCCGTTTATAGGCGGTTCGAATCGGAGAGTTGAGGTTGGTCCCTGGATTCGATCGCTATGATCGTGATATCGTCGTAGCGTTGTTCGTCTCCTCGGGACCTTTCTTCCATCACGACTAGTTCTTCTAATAGTTTTTGTAAACTGGAGCCGGAAAGAGTTCCCGCCTTAGAGGCGATCGTCTCCACAGTGCTCCAGCGATTTTCCTTTCTCCTGTTCTCTATAAGTCCATCAGAGAACAATAATAAACGACTTCCTAATGGGAAAGGATAGGTGGCAAGTTCGACTTCAAGATCGTCGAAGAGACCTAAGATCGGTCCGGTTTTATGTAATAATTCGTATTTTCCGTCGGGAGAAAGCAGCACTTGATCCGGATGTCCTGCGGAAGCATAGAGGACTTCTTTTTTATCCAGATAGATATCCGCTACAAAGCAAGGAAAGATACTCTCGAGAGTATCGAACTTACGCAAGAATCTTCCATTCAATTCTCTGAGTACAAAAGTGGGACATTCCAGTTTCTTTAACTCTTCATACTCTGTTTTCAAGGCCATGGTCATCAAACTGGCCTGGACCCCGTGACCGACGGCATCTGCAAGAAGCACACGCACCTGTCCCGGTTTGATCTCGGAAATATCCAAGAAGTCTCCGCCCACTTTTTCCAAAGGCTTATATACATAATCGAAGCGGATCCCCTTGATCTCTCTTTCCGGAGGAGTCAGGATCTTTCTTTGTACGTTCTGCGCGATCTCGAGTTCTCGATTGATCTGCTGGAGAGTATCATTCAGGGTCCTCGTCCTATCTTCTACTTTTTGGACCAGTTTTTCTTTCATCTCGAATAATTCGAGGTTCATGGTCTGCAAGTCTTCGGTAAGTAGTTTTGCCTCTTTGTATTTAGAGGAGCGATCCGAAGCAATCACGAGAGATTGAAGGAATACGAAGAATACTAACGCAATATGGGACAATTGGTGAGAGGAAACCTTTAGGACATAGGTATAGAATAAGTCGATAGCCACTCCCAAGAATAAGAGGCCGGAACCATACAGAACGTAAGAAGAATTGCTTTCTTGGTCGAAGTCGATGCGCAAGATCACAAAGAGAACGTATGCGATCGTAACCGCAATGAACATGTGGAAGTACATGATCTTGTTGCTATTGAACTCTAAGGAACTGAAAAGAGTAATCGCTATAAAAACGGCGACTATCCCTAAAGAAGCCTTTACAAAGATCTCGGAAACATAAGCGGTAAAAGTCTCTAAGAAAAATAGAATATAAAGAGCAACCGCGATCATCATAGAGATCTGCTCTATGGTCTGTACTCCGCTTTGAGGAACGGAAGGAAAGAACTCCATGAGAAGCCTTGTATTCGTGACCAAGGCGCGAACACCGATCGCCATACTCATAATCCCGAAATACAGAGGAGCCTTACTGGATCTCAGATATAAATACAAGGAAATATGATAGAGGCCCATGATCACCAGGCTCGAAAAGGCAAAGATGTCTATGAACATCGCTCTTATCCGAGTGGATAACATAACTTCGGAAGGGCCAAGTTTAACGGGAGAGCTGATCCCACCTTCTCTAGCGTACGTATTCGCTACAAAGATCTCGATCACAACTTGGTTTGAGCTAGGAATAAAGGAGAAGGAACGGGGTTGCACTCTGGCGAGACCGGACTCAGGATTACTAGAGGGGATCCCGGACTCTCCTAGGATCTCTCCGTCCATGTAGAGTCTGTAGGAACTCCAAACCGTTCCTAAGCTCATCGTAAGTACTTTGCCTACCCATACATCCGGGACTAATATCTTTAAACGATAGGTGGCATATCCGAGTCTGTCGTAGGATGGGTGTAGTTCCGTCTCTCTATTCCAAGATCCAGGAACAGTCATGGTGCCGCGGAAAGATTCTAAGATCTGCCCAGGTTCTTGGCTCCAGAAGAATTCCCATTCTCCTGAAAGGTCTACAGGTCCCGAGGAGGCGTCTTGGACCCCTCTTAGGTCGATTACTCCGTGATAGGCGCGAAGATTCTCTTCCTTATGCCACGGAGTGAGGGACAAAAGAAAGATCAGAAAACCGATAGGCCCGAGTAAGAAAAATAAATACTTCGAAATGTGCATTAGGCAGGAAGGTTAGGAACCATCCTCCATTGAGTTAGATTCTCTCGTCAATCGTTCTCCGACTAACAAGCGTTTTCGTTTCGGAAATTAGGAAAATAATAATTTCCAATATTATTATTCCCACATTCGAGTGAATATTTTTTGCTTAAGTTCAGGAAGAAGGAAGAGACGCTCATCCTTCTTTCGGGAAGCTTAAAGAGGATTAGAAGTAAAAAAAACGTCTAAAAAAACGTATCTACTGCACTTTTTCCGGAAAAATCGGCGTATTTTATCGGTCCGAAACAAAAAGCCTGAAATTCCTGTTTGCCAGGCGAACAATACCAGGCAGTATGAAAAAGTTCCCACATTGATTAGAATGAGCTTTAGTCTTCCTACAAATTCACGTTTTATCCCACTAATACAAGCGATCAGCATTTTTGCTCTTATCCTATCCTGCGATGGGGCTAAAGAAGAGCCTACTATTTTAGAAATTCGAGATCTATTGGACTCGGGTCATATCTCCGAGTCGGTAGAAAAGGCGAAGAGTAAATTACTTAAGACGGGCAAGACGGATCAGGTCCATTATCTTCGAGGATGGATGTCGTATCTTCGCAAAGACGATCCCGCCGCGGAAAAAGAATATAAGCTTTGCTTAAAAGAGAATCCTGCTTCTATCGACTGCTTGCGAGGGATCGCTCAGATCAGGAATCATCAGAAGGAATATAAAAAGGCAGAGTCCGACTTTAAGAAGGCTCTTACAGTAGCCGAGGCCTTAAAAGATAAGGAATATACCTCTATGCTCATGACAGATCTGGGAAATCTTTTCTTATCTCAGGATCTGAGAAAGGACGCTCTGGACTGGTATTCTAAATCGATCTCCGCCAAACCGGAAGGTTCCGCTTATTATGGAATGGGACTCGTATATCTACTGAATCGAGATAAGGTTTCTTCTATTTTATATTTGAAGAAGGGAATAGAAACTGAATATAGGGATTCTATCATTCAGGCAGAAACATATTACCTTCTTGCAAAATTACAAAATGATTTCGAAAAAAATCCTCGGGCCGCTGCCGAATCCGCAAAAAAGGCATTCGAATTATTTCCGGCCATGGAGAAATACTCCAAATCCTGGGAACAATATGCGAAAGCAGCCGGTTCTAAATAATACAGGAACAATCTCCTCATGAATTTTCTTAGAGCTATTGGCAGAATTCTTCATAAACAGATCATTCTGCCCTTCCAAGAATCTCACGCCCCCATTCACGAACTTTGTTTAGGTACCACGATCGGATTGATATGGGCAATGACACCTTTAGTCGGTGTGCAGATGTATTTGGGGCTTGGAACTTGGGTCCTTCTTCGTGTGATAGGGATTCGATTCTATCTTCCGATCGCGATAGCGATGATCTGGATCACGAATGCGGCAACGGTTCCTTTCTTTTATTCCCTATTCTATTGGATCGGGAAGAATATACTTTTCTTGTTCAACATTCCTTTCCAAGAGGTCAGCTTCGATACTTTGCTTTCCATATCAAAGCAATCCGAGTCTATGGATCTCATCACAGGCTTCTATCATTGGAGTATTTTTCTTTTGGATAAGATGGGACTCCCAATGTTCGTGGGCGGTTTCGCATTCGGGATCCCGTTGGGGATTGCAGGATATCCTCTTACATTCAAATTAGTAAATTCTTATAGAGAAAAGAAAGCCCAGGAAGAGGGGATGACTCTATCCGAATGGGAATCGAAGCACGTTAGAAAGGACATCGGATTGTTCAGCGCAAAATCTAGCTGATCTAGATCGTATAGCGATCGTTCTTTTCAATTTATTTTTTCCAAAGCCAACATTATTTGTTGTCCGAATTCAGTTCGAATCCACATAGTATTCGCTACTCGAACTTCAAGCTCGGAGATAAAAATATGATTCGTAGATTCCTGGTCTATTTGGTTGTCGGAACCTTCTTATGGAGCGTCCCTGCATCTGCACAAAAATTTGCTACAGATGAGGATTTAACAAAATGGATTAAATCCTTAAAATATGAAACCAATACCGTTCCTCTTGCAAACAAGGACGGAAAAGTGATCGCCAATATCAAAGTACCGAAAGGGTACAAGTATCTGAATCCAAAGGATAGTAAGATCGTTTTGGAAGATGTATGGGGAAATCCGCCTAACAGCGAACCTGGATTAGGGATCTTATTTCTCGCTACCGATACGCCTTTGGATCTGGGAACATATGCGATCACTGTCGACTATGTGGAGGAAGGTCATGTGGATGACGAGGATTCCAAAGAGATCAAATACGATGAACTATTGACCGAGCTGCAGGACGCTACTAAGGAAGAGAGCGAGCAGAGAAAGAAAGACGGATATGCCGGATTGGAATTGATCGGTTGGGCTTCTTCTCCGTATTATGATTCGGCCGCTAAAAAACTACATTGGGCAAAAGAATATAAGTTCGATGGCGCTCCGGTAAATACTCTTAATTATAATATTCGGATCTTAGGTCGGAACGGTTATCTATTACTGAACGCTCTCGGGGATATTCCCATATTGAAAAAAGTAGAGAACGATGTAGGCAAGATCCTGGAAAGTGTGGAGTTCACCGAAGGAAACCGTTATGCGGACTACGACTCTAAAGTCGATAGTTTGGCTGCGTATGGGATCGGAGGGTTGATTGCCGGTGGCTTACTGAAAAAAGCAGGACTACTTGCGCTTATCGGAGGCTTTCTTGCAAAAGGCGCTAAGATCATCATCCTTGCTGTGATTGGTCTATTTTATGCTGTAAAGAAATTCATATTCGGAAAGGGAAAATCGGAAGAGCCAACCGCGTCGACTCCTCCTCCTACCGATACGGAGAGTTAAGAACTTAAGTAATTCCTAATAGATTAGAAAGCGTTTCCGCATCGTATTTCGATTTTCCGGAATCGCTTTCCGCTTCTCCGATCAAAGAAACGATCTTGCGATTGATCGGTGCCTTATGACCGATCTCGTCCGCTAAGCGTACTATCTCTCCATTCAAATAAGAAATCTCAGTTTTACGTCCGTAATGTAGATCTTCCCACATAGAGGACCTCGCTTCCGGATCGATTTTCACCATCGAAGAAGCTACTTTAAAAAAAAGGAAATCGGGCAGATTTAATATAATGGGTGCAAGCCATGGGATCATTTTGCCCGCGCTTGCCGGCTGGATACCTGAAAGGCTAAGGATCTCCAATCCTTCCGTGATCATAGAAGCTAAGATCTTCCTATAGGTCCTTTGGGACAGTTCTTCTCTTAGGGGAACTCCTGCCAGAGCGTTCAGACTGTTATTCAAATTAAAAAGCAATTTTCCCCAAAGCACACCATCCATATTTTTATGCACTTTGGAGGGTAAGGCCGCCTTTCTTAGACAATAGTGGATCCTTTTCCCATAGTCATTCGAAGGGAGCACGAGTTCTCCACTTGTTCCTTGGTGGAATTGACCTTTTCCCTTTGCTACTACATTGAAAGGGACCATGCCAGGCAGGTTTCGATCCTTTAGTTCCGGTAATACGGAGGCCAGCTCTTTAGAATTTCGGATCCCATTTTGAAAACTAACAATTACGATCTTAGAAAGTTCTTCCGGAGAAAAAAGAGAACGGATTGATTTTCCGATCTCTTTCGTATCCTTGCTTTTGACAGTAACCAAGAATACGTTCGAATCCTTGGCTTCCTTTATATCCGTGACATACCGAATTTGGCTTGGGGCAAGGGTAAAGGATTTTCCATTGTAATCGCTGATCCCTAAACCGAATAATTGGATCTCTTGTTTTAATCTTTCTCTTCCAACAAATACTACAGGATATCCTGCTTTTACCAAGCAAGCTCCTATATATGTTCCGATACTTCCGGCACCTAAGATCGCAAATTTAGGGGAAAAACTCATAAGCGGAAAGAATGAAGAATATTATAAAAATACCAACTATAAAATCAGTATTCCGTATCGAGACTATAGATTCGGGCATAAAAAAAGCCGGGTGAAACCCGGCTTTTTCTTCTAAGCAAAGAACGAGATTATTGATTTGCTTTCGCGTTCTGAGCCATTTTCAGGAAATAACCTTCTACATCGTACCAAGGTTTTCCAGAGTTCAAAGTGTTAGAAGCTTCCAAGTGGTCTACACCAGTGGTAAGGATACCATAGTCAGGTCCGCCTTTGAAAGTTCCCCACTGAAGGGAAGAATAAGGAACGAGTCCGTCGCAGGTTGCTCCTTGTCCGTTGAACAATCCACCTGCAGCACAAGCTGGTTGGAGGATTCCCATGAGAGGGTGTTGGATCAGGTCCGGAATGGTGATATAAGATCCGTAAGAGAAGTATTTAACGGAAGCTACGTTTGGAGTGCGAGTGTTAAAAGCTGCAGTTCCGCTGGTAGTCAAGGATCCGAGCGCTCCCAGAGCGTTTTGGTTTCCTCCGCCGTATACTAATTGGACCACTACACCTAAGATCGCATTTACAAAAGGTTTGATCCAATCAGGCAGGACAGTGTTTACGATGTCTGCAATTGGGGATCCTCTGTGTGGAGTGTTTAGGGTGGTCAAAGTGGAAACTTTAGAAGAAAGTCCCAGGTTGGTGATCGCGTAGCGACTGTCCAATCCACCTTGAGAGTGGCCAAGGATATGAACCTTGCTGAAGCCATTTGCAGCCATATACGTAAGGATCTTAGTATTTAGCTCTGCGCCTCTGGTTTCATTGGATTGGGCTGCTGTCTTAGTAGGAGCATAAACGGTAGCTCCTTGAGACGTAAGGTATGAGTCCATACCTCCCCAATAACTAACGATGCTGATGATTCCGGAAGAATCAGTTCCCCAACCGAAAAGGCCGTGGGAAAGGATGATTGGATACGATCCAGCCAATGGTTTGGACGATGATCCGCCGCCTGATGCGAACAACGAGCCGCCACAAATAAATAGGAGCAATAACGCTAGTCCTAATTTACGCATTTGAGTTTACCTCTTCACTATTCTCTTGATGTCTGTGTTCTCTAAACTGAGATTTCGCTTTGGTCTTTGTTCGCTTTTTTCTGTATATCGCTCGGTACAAACCGAGCTTTTGAACTATAATTCCGGGAACAATACTGTCAACTGAAATCGTTCGAAAAAAGCTCTCTTGATAGAACGTTTGATATGAAACTATTATTAATTTATAACGTTCGTTTATTTAAAGGGATCGATATGACCATGGATTTTCCCTATCCCTTAGGGTCCTTTTGATTTATCTCATTTTTAGCAATTTAGAATTATGTCTCATTATATAGAGCTCGGGAGACCTATATCTCCTGTAGACCGCTATTGGGAAAGCTACGGACTGTAGCAGATACGAATAAGGAAGAAATCGGATCGTATCTGCAAAAGGCGAATATCGTGCCCAGAAATGATTTGGTTTTTGTAAACGATTGTTCATCTATATTCAAAAAATGTGAAAAAGGTTGACCCAGCCAAATTATCAACTTTTCTAACGATTCTCTTAAAGATAGAATAGAAGAGGAGAATCAACTCAGATGAAATATGACGTGCTCATTCGCAACGGAAGGATATTCGACGGAGAAGGGGGCCGCTCTTTTATCGGAGATGTCGCGGTACTTGACGGCAAGATCGCAGAGATCTCCGCATCCATTTCAGGGGATGCAAACAAAGTTTATGATGCCAAAGGACTTTGGGTCACTCCTGGTTTTATAGATTTTCATACTCATTACGATGCGGAGGTAGAGGCCTCTCCAGGACTGAAAGAATCTGTGATGCATGGAGTGACTACAGTTACGATGGGTAGTTGCTCTCTCAGTCTTTGTATCGGTTCCGCAGAGGATCTTGCGGACATGTTCAGTCGTGTAGAGGCGATTCCCAGAGAACAGGTGCTTCCTCTCTTACAGAAAAAGAAAGATTGGAATTCTATGAAGGAATATGCAGATCATATCAATTCTCTCCCTCTAGGGCCGAATGTTTCTACCTTTTTAGGTCACTCTGCGATCCGTGCATTTTCGATGGGATTGGAAAGATCTTTGTCTCACTCAGTAAAACCCACTGAGCAAGAGATGCGACAAATGGAAAAACTTCTGCAAGAAGCGATCGATTGCGGTTACCTGGGACTTTCGATCAATACTCTTACTTGGGACAAGATGGACGGCACTCGTTTCAGGAGTAAGCCTCTTCCTTCGACCTTTGCGAATTGGTCCGAGATCAATCGATTGAATCGGATCGTAAGGAAAGAGAATCGGATCTTTCAAGGTGTTCCGAACGTATCTACAAAATATAATGTTCTTTTATTCTTTAAGGAAAGTATAGGGGTCTTTCAGAAGAAATTAAAGACCACGATCATTTCTCTCATGGACCCAAGATCTAATCGAGGGATCTATAAGCTAGTCGCTATTCTGACTCGGATCGTGAACACGATCTTAAGAGGGGATGTGAGATTGCAGGCCGTTCCTGCCGTATTCGATCTATATGCGGACGGAGTGGATGTAGTCGTCTTTGAAGAATTCGGGGCAGGTACGGCAGCCATTCATTTGGCGGATCTTGCGGAGCGTAGAAAACTACTTTTGGATTCCGGATATAGAAAATGGTTCCGACGTCAATGGACGAATTGGTTTTTGCCCAGGGTCTTTCATAGGGATTTCAACCAATCCAAGATCGTGGAATGCCGAGACCAGAAACTGGTTGGTAGATCCTTCTCCGAATTGGCAAAAGAAAGGAAGCAGCATGTGGTCGAGACCTTCTTGGATCTATGTGCAGAGTTTGGGAATGATATCCGTTGGTACACTGTGATCGGGAACGATAGAAAAGGGCCTTTGAAATACATCGTCAGCCATCCGGATGTCCTGATCGGATTCTCGGATGCGGGCGCTCACTTGAGAGGAATGGCTCATTATAATTTCCCTCTTCGTTTCTTGAAACTGGTCCGGGATGCGGAGCTGGAAGGAAAACCTTTCCTTTCTGCAGAGAAGGCAGTATGGAGAGTTACAGGTGAGATCGCGGATTGGTTCGGTTTGGATACCGGAAAACTAAAGGTAGGCGCACAGGCAGATATCGTTCTTCTCGATCCAAACGGTTTAAACGAAAAAGTGGAAACCATCCAAGAAACTCCGATGCCGGAATTCGGAGGAATGGTCCGTTTGGTTCGCAGAAACGAAGAAGCGATCCGAGCTGTTCTGATCAATGGAAAAGTTGCTGTCGAGAATGGTATTGTTCTTCCGCAAATCGGAAAAGAATCCGGCTTCGGAAGATTCATGGCGTATAAGGAAAAGGATTATCTGTATTCTTCTCGGAAAGGACAGAAGGTAAAATCTACCGCATCGGTAGCCTAATTTCCACTAAGACCGGGAGGAGTTTTCTCTCGGTCATTCGATCTGGAGAGTCGAAATGATCCTATATTAGAAAGATTAAGGAATGCGAATTACGATCTTTCCGAAATGTTTTCCGTCCTTGAGATACTCCAAGGCCTCTCTGAATTCGGAAAGCTCGTAGATCTTGTCTACGACAGGCTTTAGTCCCCAGGTCTCGATCGCTTTGTTCATAGCAAGGAAACCTTCTCTATGACCTACTACAATTCCTTGGACTTTGATCTGGTTCATGACGATCGGCAAAAGGTTCAGGTCCTTGATGGCTCCTGCCAGGATACCGATCAGATGAATGGTCCCGAAGAGTTTGACCGCCTTAATGGATTGCTCCAAGGTTCCCGCTCCTCCCACTTCTACAACATGATCGACTCCGTCTCCGCCTGTAAGTTCTCGGACCTTCTCTCCCCATTCTATTACGTTTCTATAATTAATGAGATGGTCTGCGCCTAGATCCTTTCCTCTTTCTAGTTTTTCATCGGAAGAAGAGGTTAGATACACTGTGGCCCCTACCTTCTTCGCAAATTGCAAAGCGAACAAGGAGACTCCTCCGGTTCCTTGCACCACTACGGATTCTCCCTTTTGCAATCGGTTCTCTACGAAGAAGGAAGACCAAGCAGTGAGTCCGGCGCAGGGAAGGGTAGCCGCCTCTTCAAAACTTAAATGAGAAGGCATGGGCACCACACCGGTAGCTGGAAGGATGGCATATTGTCTAAGAGTTCCATCCAACGGGCCGCCCAATGTGGTCCTGAGTTCCTTCTTGTTTGCGTGACCGTTCAACCAATATGGAGCGAAGGTTGCGTTGATCTTATCTCCCGTACGGAATTCCGTAACTCCTTCGCCTACTTCGACGATCTCTCCGGAGCCGTCGCTGCAAGGTACCATGGGCACAGGGAATTTCGGATTGTACTTTCCTTGTACCACTAAGTAGTCCCGAAAGTTCAAAGAGGCCGCACGAAATCGAACGAGTACTTCTCCTGGTCCCGGTTTTCCAGGATCGGGTAAATCCGTAAGTGCGAGATTTTCTTTTCCGAAGGAAGGAAGAAGGATAGCTTTCATAGATTTGGTCTTTATTAGGGAAGGATTATTGGAAGAGAGGATTTGGAATAAGAGAAGGATCCGAAACCTCTGCGGATCCGGATCCTTCTTCTGAACTTACTTTTTGCCTAGGCCAAGTTTGTCCGCACCTACAAGGATACTCATGTTTCCTGAAGGGTGTTTGTTTTCTTTCATCAATTGGTGAGCCTGTGCAGTCTCTTCAAACTTGTACGTATGAGAGAGAGCAGGATCTACCTTCTTGTCGATCACGAGTTGGTTCAGGCCAGCTGCGTTTTCGTCGTTTGCGAAGTGAGATCCTTGCAGACGTTTTTGACGCATCCAAAGATATCTTAGATCCACAGTTGCATTATAGCCAGTGGTTCCTGCGCAGATCACAACCATTCCTCCGGTTTCGCAAACGAATACGGAAGTAGGGATCGTGGTCTCACCCGGATGTTCGAATACGATCTTAGGATTGTTTCCTTTGCCTGCGATGTCCCAGATTGCTTTTCCGAATTCACGGGCTTGCTTGGTCCATTCTACAAATACTTCAGGCTTGTTGATATCCGAAGTGAGAGCTCCCCAATGTTTGAAGTTGTTTCTGTTGATGACTCCGGCAGCGCCAAGCTTCTTACAGAAATCGATCTTATCATCGGAAGACACTACTGCGATCGGGATCCCGCCTGCGGCTTTTACGATCTGGATTGCCATGGCTCCGAGTCCACCTGCTCCTCCCCAGATCAAAACCACATCACCCGGTTTTACATCGTTCGGTTTCCAGTGGTGAAGCATTCTGTAAGCGGTCGCGCCCACGAGCATGTAAGCGGCAGCTTCTTCCCAAGAAAGATGTTTTGGTTTAGGTAGGCATTGGTGGTCTTGCACTTTACAGAACTGAGCGAAAGAACCCCAGTTCGTCTCATATGCCCAAATCAATTGGGAAGGCGCAAACATAGGATCTTTTCCTGCTTTGACCCAAGGATCGTTCTTGTCCCAGATCCCGCAATGTAGGACTACTTCGTCTCCTACTTTTACGTTCTTAACTTCGGAACCTACTTTATAAACGATCCCGGATGCGTCTGAACCACCGATATGGAATTTTTCAGGTTCACCTTTCTTATTTCGGGCTCCGATCACATCTACTGGAAAGCCTAGGCCTGCCCATACGTTATTATAATTAATTCCCGCTGCCATGACCGCAACGAGTACTTCGTCAGGGGCAATTTCAGGTACGTCGATTTCTTCCGGTTGGATGGATTTGATCGGGTCGCCAAAACGCTCTGGTCGGATGACCTGTGCGTGCATTTTTTTAGGGACAACTCCTAATGGAGGAAGTTGGCCGATTGGTACGATTTCAGGTGCGCTCATGGGGACCAGAAAACAGAACCGACCAGGGGTTTCGACAAAAAAAACAGCTAAAAAGCAGGCTTATAAGGCTAGGAGAGAAGAATATGATCGATCCTTTCTTCCAAGCCTCTTACCCGATCTTCGAAATATCGAACGGAAGAGATGGAAAGGATCAGGCTGTGCAATAGATCTACTAGAAGGGAAAGTTTGAGTTCCGGGTTTTTGGTGGGAGGATTTCTGTCTACCGCCGCTTCTAAAAGCTTTCTGTACTGGGCTCCGTAATGGTTGGTGTATTCTTGGAGAAGATTTTCCGGCGCGGAATAGACCAAACTGAACGGAAGCTTGGCTCTCTCCGGATACTCCCTTGCGATGTCCGAAATTGCCCGAAAGACGGAGACAACTTCGATCCTAAGTCCTTGGTCTTTGATGATCCTACTTCGGATATCGTTTAGGATCAGCAGGTGAGTGGCTACCAACGCTTTTCTAAAAAGATTCTCTTTGGAATGGAAATGATGGTAGATACTGGGTTGTTCCAGGCCGCATTCTCTACTAATTTCCCGGAGAGAGGTTCCATGAAATCCCTTTCTGGCGAAAGCTATGGCTGCCCCTTCTAAAATCCTTTCTCTAGAATTTCGAAAGACTCCGTTTGTGGGGTAGATTGGACTACCATCCTTTCTTTTCACTGATCCGGCCTCTAAGCGAAGTTATAACAAACGCTGTAATTTCGCAATTCATTAACGTATTCTTAGGAAGGAGCGGATTGTCCGAGAGCCTGCGACACGTACAGGGACGAACTGAGAAAAATCAAAATTCCTTCTTAAAGACTTCGAAGTAGTTATTTAACTCGCTGGTCCCCGGGATCCTTCCCTCCGATCCGGGATGTTTTTTTCCGGAAGAAGCGGGTTGGTTTAAGTTCTGGTCCTTCTCTTCTCTACCGAAGGCTGCCGCAGGAGTATAGATCTGACTTCCGAATAGAAGCTCGAAGTTTGCTACGTTAGTCTCCGATTCGTCTAAGCGTATCTCTACTAGGAAATGATTTTCTCCGAAGCGAGCTTCCCATTCATAGATAAAAGTAGGTTCCACATAACCTGTAAATAAAGGAGAAAGCTTTCTGTCTTCGCTATCCGAGAGAAAGATCTGCATCATTACGGATTGGTCCGGGATCTCGTGAGCGAGTCCTACTCCTAATTTGCGAACGATCTTTCTGTCCCTTCCTTCCGGGAATTGCAATTTGAATAGTACTGTGTTTCCTTTGAACACGGATCCGGTGAACTGGGATTTTTTATCGAAGGCATAGCCTCTGTCCTTCAATGAGACCCGAACTTCTTCCACCAATTTCTTTAGTGTGGGCGCTCCTCCAGAGACGGATTCCTTTGGTCCTACGGGAGTTCCCGCAGGAGTAGTCTGAGAGATCAGAGGCAGATGAAAGAAGAGTAAGAATATTAAAAAATAAGGAAAGAATCTGACTCTTAAACGTTCTAACTGATAAGGGCGCATACTTAACTAACAGACTAACTCTAGTCCGGCATTCCTGCCAGATTTTTTCCTAATTAAATTCGAATTTCGTAAGAATATCTTAGGAAAAACGGAAAAAAATCGATAGTTATACTGTGCTTGTCTCAGTTTTAACTAAAAGTCTTTCGGAGGAAACGATGAAATCTCGAGTACGTCCTCTTCTTCTCATCTCATCTACTTTGATCCTGCTCTCAAATTGCGTTACTAAGTCCAGCTATGACGCCTTACAGGCGGAATACGATCGAAAGGCCAAAGACTTGGCCGCCATGGAAAAAGACAAACTCGCTTTGATGAGATCCATGGACGACATGAAACGCATCCAGGAAGAAACGAACAGAAGAGTGGAAGAGTATAGAAACCTTCTCTCCAGTTTCAAGAGCATGATTGATTCTGGCAAACTGAAGATCAAGATCGTAGATGGAAGAATGGTCGTTGTACTTTCTTCCGATATTTTATTTCCTCCGGGACTTGCGAATCTTTCTCCTAAAGGCACAGACGCTATTAAGGAAGTCACAGGAATTCTCGCCTCTCTTCCGGGTAGAAGGTTCCAGGTAGAAGGTCATACGGACGATGTTCCTACTGGAATAAAAGGTTATTCGAATTGGGAACTCGCATCCGCTCGTGCCTTGACCGTTCTTCATACCATGGTGAAATCCGGAATGCCGGAAGAAAGGATTAGCGCCGCTTCCATGGGAGCTTCTAGACCTTCCGTTCCGAACACTACTCCCGAGAACAAGGCTGCAAATCGAAGGATTGAGATCGTGATCGTTCCGGATCTATCCAATCTTCCGGGAATAGAAGAGTTGAGAAAAATGAGCGAATGATATTCCTCAGGAATTTCAAGAAATCCTTATATACTCTCTTGTTCTTCTAAATATCTTTCCTTGTATTGCAGTTTGAATGCGACCTGAATATTCCCTGGGACGATCGGTTCGTCCCTGAGGTGTAAGCTCCTTGCCTATTAGTTTTGCTTGGCAAATCCGAGTAGTTTGAGGAATTTGGACGTATCCCCTCTTCTTTAGGAAAATCCCTTTTTATTTTAGGTGTTTAGGCAGGTTGTATGATTAGCGTTTCGGGTATCTCCCTAAATTTCGGTAAGAAAATCCTCTTCGAAAACGTTACAGTCAAGTTCAAGGAGAACTGCCGCTACGGTCTGATCGGAGCTAACGGTTCCGGTAAATCTACTTTTATGAAGATCCTTGCCGGTATGGAGCAGGCTGCCGCAGGTTCCGTTGCAATCGACGTAGGAGTGAAGGTCGGTTACTTAAAGCAGGACCACTATGAGTACGAAAACGAAACAGTAATCAATACTGTGATGATGGGGAATAAGGAACTCTGGGCGATCGCCAAGGAGAGAGATGAGATCTATTCCAAGCCAGAGATGTCCGATGAGGATGGGATCCGAGTCTCCGAGTTGGAAGAAGCCTTCGGAGAAATGGGCGGTTACGAAGCGGAAAGTACTGCGGGTGAATTGTTAGAAGGTCTTGGAATTCCTACCAATATCCATAGCCAGACTCTTTCTTTCTTAACGGGCGGTTTTAAACTTAGGGTTTTACTCGCTCAGGTCCTATTCCAAAAACCGGACGTTCTTCTTTTGGATGAGCCTACCAACCATTTGGATATCAAGACCATTAACTGGTTGGAATCCTTCCTTCTGAATTATAAGGGAGTAGTTATCGTCATCTCCCACGACCGACACTTTATCAATTCCATCGCAACTCATATCTGCGACTTGGATTATCAGTCCATGTCCGTATATCCTGGAAACTATGACGAGTACATGGAAGCTTCTCAAGGTGCTAGAGAAAGAGCCCAAGCTGACAATAAGAGAGCTAAGGAAAAGATCGCAGAGTTACAGGAATTCGTAAGTAGGTTCAGCGCGAACGCTGCAAAATCTAAGCAAGCGACTTCTCGTCAAAAGATGATCGAGAAGATCAAAGACAATATGACCGAGATCCGACCTTCTTCTCGTCAGTTCCCTTATATTATATTCAAGATGAAACGTCCTTTAGGGAAGGACGTGATCCTAGCGGACAATATTTCCAAGGCATACGACGATAGATCGATCTTTAAGGATTTCACTATCAATATTACCAAGGGAGAGAAGATCGCGATCATCGGTACAAACGGAGTGGGGAAAACCACTCTCTTGAAAACCTTGATGAAACAGATCGATCCGGACAGCGGAACTGTTGCCTTTGGGGATTCCGTGGAGAGTTCCGTATTTCCGCAGGACCACCGAGAAGGGATCGGCGAGGACGCGGACTCCATTATCGAATGGTTATATAGATTCGCACCTCCAGGCACGGAGATGGAAGAGATCCGCGCGATCTTAGGTAGAATGTTATTCAGCGGTGATATGGCAAAGAAACCTACTCAGGTACTTTCCGGAGGGGAGAAGTCCCGTATCATCCTCGGAAAGATGATCCTTACCCAAGACAATCTTTTGGCATTGGATGAGCCTACCAACCACTTGGATCTCGAGTCCATTGAATCCTTGAACTATGCCTTAACGAAATTTGAAGGAACCATCCTATTCGTTTCTCACGACCGAGAATTCGTGAGCTCTATCGCTACAAGGATCCTCGAGGTCACTACGGAAGGGATCCGAGACTTCAAGGGAACCTACGAAGATTTCCTAGAGAGAGAAGGACAGGAATTCTACAAACGCCTCGCCGGCGGACCTGTTCTGACCGAAGCAAATTAAGAATTAGGAATATTGTTTTAGGTGTTTCACCAGGCCGTCTAAGGCGAGCTTTCGGTGAGACACTGAGTTCTTTCTTTCGTCTGAAACTTGCGAGAAATGAGCGGAGAAGGGCGGGTAGTAAAAGATAGGATCGTAGCCGAAACCGTTCCCACTGGTTTCGTACTCCTCGGAGATCAATCCGTGGCATTCCCCTTCAAAAGTATATTCTCCTTCCGGAGTTACTAAGGCGATCACACAGACGTACTTTGCGTTTCGATCCTTCTTTCCTTGCATTTTGCTGAGTAGAAGGCGGGCTCTTCCTTCATCGTCTAGACCTTCTCCTCCGAATCTGGCGGAATAAACGCCGGGTTCTCCACCCAGAGCATCCACGCAAATACCTGAGTCGTCCGCAAGAGAGGGAAGTTTGGAAAGGGAATATAGATCTCTAGCTTTTAAGAGAGCGTTTTCTTGGAAGGTGATTCCGGTTTCTTCCGGGCCGAAGTCTATTCCCAATTCCTTTGGAGTAGATAAACTAAACCCCAAAGGATCTAAGATGGCCCGAATTTCGCGAACTTTATGAGAGTTGTTGGAGGCTATAACTAGGGATTTCAATTTCCCAGTTTGAACTCGTCGAAAGCATCGTCAATGGTCGGAAGTACTTTGAATACTTTGTCCAACATCGTGATCTCGAAAAGTTGCAGAAGATCGTCGTCATTGACTACGATGATGATATCTCCCTCTGCGGAGTTAAACTTCTTCTTATAAGAAACAAGGATACCCAAAGCAGTGGAGCAGATATGGCTCACTTCGGTAAGATCGATTATGATCTTAGGAGAAGGCTCAAAATTATGATCGCTTAGGTTGCGATCCAATTCTTCGCTATCGGATTGGAGGATAGACCCCGAAATTTTGATGATATGAATATCGCCTTGAACGGTTATTTCCATGTGGGTAACGAACCTTGTTTGCATATTCGATTTTTTAATAGCAAGCAAAAAACAGCTTTTTCGGAAGATATGGTGGGATCTTTCCGATAAAATTCCCGAAAAACCACTCTTAGAGTAATTTTCGGGAACAAATCTAGAAAAAAAGGATTTATGTCCCTCTAATGAAGCGGATTCCCTCACTCGTTCAAGAAGAACCTTCCATTTATGAAGTCGCCTTGTTCAATTCATCTCTGAATACTTGCGAGGTCATCTTTGCTTTATATCTGGCGATGAGTTTATCTTTGATAATGGTAAACGGTCTTTCCGTGAGCAGATAATAGAAATACGCGCAGAAGAATACGAAGAGCCCAACAGGGATCGTATATAATAGGAATTCATGTTGTTCTAATTTTCCATCTGCGAATAAAAGCTTTCTGGAAAGAGGGACCATCGCCACTACATGGATCAGATACGCGCAGTAAGATAGCTTAGCGAATGGAAAGAATACCTTCCAAGAGAGGAACTTTCCGATCGGATCGTCTTTTCGCATTGTGAAAATAAAGATCAGGATCCAGAGTATGGAGAAGCTCGGATAACGAATGATCTGGTGAAAGCTCATTTTGAATTCTTCTGCCAAGATCGTATAGGTAACAAGGACTGCCCAAACGCATAGGTGAAGAACTGTTCCGAGTCTTCCTGACTTAAATAGCCATTCCAGCCAATGTTTACGAAAACTGAATATATAAGAGAATACGATCCCGCAAAGAATGGAATCTATATGTCCCTGGAACGGATAGTAGAAATACGTATTGTACAGGTTTACACTTTCCGATCCGGTCGTTTTAAATAGGATCGTATAGGAGAAGATTGCCCTATAAATAGTGGGAATAATCGTGAGAACTACTAGCAAGGTTAGCCGGAACCTTTCCGGCACCTTGGAAAATACGGTCAAAAGAAAAAGTGGAAAGATAATATAGAACTGTTCTTCCAAGGATAAGGACCAACCGTGGAACATTGTCCCTTTCAAATAATCGGAAAGATAGAATATATCATACCAGATCCTTCCTTTGTATATTTCGATCTGTGCAGCTATCTCAGGCGTAGCAGTTTTTAACATGATCGGGATGAAGACGAAGTATTGCAAAGCTAAGAACGCATAATACGGAGGAAAGATCCTTAAGAATCTTTTAATATAAAAGAATTTCCAGTTGATAGTTCCTTTATTGTTCAACTCTGCGAAAAGAGGAGTCGCGATCAAGAATCCGCTCACACTGAAGAACATGTCCAAACAAGTGGAACCGTTGTCCAAAAAATTTCTCATGTATGGATTGATCTCCGGAATGAAGACCTCTACGCTCCGATACATATGCCCGTAAATGAGCATAAAGAAGCACATGGTCCTGATCCCGTTGAACGGGGCTATTTCTTTATCGTCGGAACGGAATATTCCGAGGAAATACTCTTTCATTTAGTCATCCTTAGGGCTGTTGATTTGTATACGAAGGAATCCTTGCTTATCGTTTGGAAGGTTTCGCTTTCTGTATCAGGAGTTTCTAATATAATTGTGTGTGCAGGTTCGGAATCCGAGCATCTAAAGGCGTCCCTTACTAGGAAATGCCATTCTTCATTCAGGCAGGAGCTGTATCCTTCTCTTGCTAATTTGAGAACGATCCCGATGCCGATGTCTCCCTGTTTGAAATCCTTTTCATTGGATTTCCAGAGGATCCTATACTTGTTCTCTTTTTGGGGAGAGATCGCTTCTACGAATTTATCCACTCTGTCGTCGTATTTGAATTCCTGGTTCTTGCCGTAGAATGCAAAGCAGAGAAAGGATAGAACTGCAAAATACCAATAGAAAGATCTATTGCTTGGGAACTCTATCTTGGCGAAAAACACCTTGATGTTTAAATAATAGAGAAGGGCCGCTATTATATAAGTGAACCAGTATATATGGGAGATCTGACCTCCCTTCATCTTGAACCCGCCGAACAGAGTAAGGCCGAAGGCCCAAAATAGAACTGTCAGGAGTCTTTTGTCGAATTCCTGGAGCCTGTCTTTTCCGAACAAAGGGATCCCGAAGAATACACCGACTACTAAAAGAGCTGGAAACTCCTTTAAGAAAGAAAAGGAAGCGGTATAGTAGGATAGAACATAAGAGAGAGTCGGGCCTATCTTGTGGACGGTCGAATTCTTTAGAGCTAAGGTTAATACTTTTGTAATATTCCCCGGAGAGTGAGAGAATTCTTCCAATAAGGGAGGGAGCCAGCATACGATCGTGAATGCGATGGAGCAGAAAACAATGATCAGGAATTCTTTGCTCTTGTATTCTGCAAATCCGTAGCTTTTATAAAAATAGAATATTCCGATCGCGAGCAAAGGGAATACGAAGGAAATCCCTACGATCTGGTTCTGGACGATCAGGTTTGCGGAAAGAGTAAGCCAAAAGAAGTTCCGGATCGATCCGCCTGTAAAATCCGCTAAGGCGAGTAAGAACAATAATGTGGGGAATAGGATGACGCCAGGGCTCCAAATATTGGAGAAGGCCCCCGGCAATAATGGGATGAGCCCGATCAGTAGGGCGATGAGTAAAAATACGGAAGAACGATTGTCTTCTGTCCTACTATATAGGATCTTAAGACTTACGAGGAGCAGGCCAAGATTGTATAAAACGATCCCGATGGAATGAGCTCCATGAGGTGATTTTACGAAGAAGAAGATCTTCTCCATCCAAGAAAGATAATAGAATGTAATCGGACCCGGATGGTTCACAACAAAGCGAGAATAAGCTCCTAAGGTTTCTTGGAACTGACCTGCCTTTAGGATTTGCAATGCGTTGGCGGCGTAATCCCCGATTTCTTGGTACGGTTGCGTGAAAAATGCGGAATTAGCCGCTAAGTAACCCAACAATGAGAAAACAGGAATGAATAGAATGGAAAGGGGTAATTTCTTTTCAGGAAAGGCTTGCATGAATGAAGGAAAAATGACAGGGCGAATGTTTTCCAATAAAGATCTGGCAGTCGACTCCTCGGTCAAGTAGATTCTTCGTTAGAACGTGCTTTAAGCCTGTTCGGGCCGATTTCGCGGAGAAATCATAGGATAAAATTTTCTTCTCCCCAAAGCGACTCCTTTTGGAAATAAATTACGCTTGCTCGAAGCAAGATAATTCTTCTATGCTTCCGGGATCGTAATCCTGGGAACGCTTTGATATGGATCCGTTTTTCTTAAACTTCTATTCTTTCGGTTCGATATTGATCTCTTTGTTCTTCTTGTATATCGCCTTCTTTTTCTTAACGATCAAGGATAGAAGTAAGGCTGCTTTTCATTTAGGAGTCTGCGCTCTTACCACCGTATTTCATAACGTAGGATATACTTGGGGATTCATTTCTTTTGAAGAAGGAACGATCTACCATCGTTTCATTACGACTACCGCTCCTCTGATGAGCTTTACTCAGCTTGTAGGATTCTTTATTTATTTTCCGGAACCTAGAAAGAAGGGCATCATCCCGGGTTTGATCTTTTATTGGCTGTTATACGCGGGGGTTCTCTTTGTTGCGATCTTTTATGCGATAGAATGTTGGAATGCTCCTCGTTCTTTCGTTCCTGGGAGCCATTACTGGGATTACGAAGCGAATCTATTTTACGGATATTTTATATACATCATTTTATTCTACGAAGCCTGTTATATGGTGATCGCTATCTGGAAGGCGATCATTGAGACCGGAAAAGAAAGGCGTTCCGTTATCTATATTCTTCTTAGCTATGCAGTGATCACGGTTGTCCCGGGAATTTTGAATGCTCTCAGTCGGAACGGAACGGTGGCCCGGGCAACTTACCAGCAATCCTTTAATCTCGGAATGGTTACCGGATTGTTCCTGATCATGATCGTGTACGTGAATGCCACTAAGGAAAGGACAACCATTCTGAGTCGGATCGTAGGAGTCTCTCTCGCGACCTTCTTCGTATGTTACCAACTCGTGGGTTATTCCATTTTGAACGGTTATGAGAATTCTTACGATGAGATGAAAAGAAGGGACAGCCAGATCTCCGTCACCGAGGACAAGGACTCTCAGGGACTAGCTTATATCGTTTCTTACGATCCTCAGGAAAATGAATTTCATCCGGAGAGAGGGATTAAGGATCTTCGCTTTAAGAAAGAGGATGAGCTGGAAGTCCGTTTCTTAAGGGAGAAACTCCTTCTCTGCAATTTGGGAAATTTATCTGCAGACCAGAGGCTGAAGAAGTCCGAACCTATTTTGGATGAGTCCCCTTCCGAATTCTCTGCATATGCGAACGGAGTGCGTGGATTTCTGAAGAGCAAGAAGAAGGAAAAAGTGAGCGATTCCGATATGGATGCCTACTTTACGAATATATACAGAAAGCTGAATATAATTCGAAATAAGTATTCTCGTTTGCCGAATCCTTCCAATCTGAAATCCATTCAAAATTTATTAAGTTCGGAAGAGCCGGGATTATCCGAAACTCTCACATTGGTCCGCGAGGACGCTCTACGAGCAGTGCAATCCTCAAGACCTTCGGCGGAAGTATTAAAAACCGTCTTGACCCCGCTCTCTCCTATTCATCCTACCGGAGCTAGGATCTACAGAGGGACCCGAGTGTATTCCGTGGGAGATCCCAAACCCAAAATGTATCTCTCTTATTATTTCGTTCCGGATCCAAAGGGCAAGATCTTCGAAGTAGGATTTAATTATCGGGATTATAGGCTCTTTCAGCACGATCCTTCTTTGATCTTGGTATTGTCCATGATAGGGACCTTCATGGTGATCGTGTTCGGTTTCCGGTTCTTCTTCCAAAATGCGATCGTGAAGCCAATGGACGAAGTGGTTGTGGGATTGACCGAAGTAAATTCCGGAAACCTCGAATATAGATTGGTGCCTAGAGTAGAGGATGAGATCGGATTCATCGCTAGATCTTTCAATAAGATGGCGAGAAGTATCCAGGCGGCTCGTAAGAGATTGCAAAAATACGCGGACGAATTGGAAGAAAAAGTAGAGGAGAGGACCAAGGAACTCCAAGCGACTCTTGCGGAAGTAAACGAACTGAAGCAACAGCAAGACGGTGATTATTTCCTTACTTCCCTTCTGATCAAACCTCTCGGAGCGAACAAGGCTACTTCTGAAAATGTGAAAGTGGATTTTCTTTTAGAGCAAAAGAAGAAGTTCAGCTTCCGCAGATTCAACGACGAGATCGGCGGCGATATGAATATCGCCAACCAGATCCGATTGCGGGGAAGACAATATACAGTCTTCTTAAACGCAGACGCTATGGGAAAATCCATGCAAGGAGCCGGTGGAGCCTTGGTTTTAGGAGCGGTATGCGAATCCATTATTGAAAGGACCCGCATCGTGGAAACCATGAAGGAACAATCTCCTGAAAGATGGTTAAAGAACGCATTCATAGAGCTTCATAAGGTCTTCGAGAGTTTCGAAGGTTCCATGTTGGTTTCTTCGGTGATCGGGCTCATAGACGAAGAATCCGGAAGTTTATATTATATCAACGCGGAGCATCCTTGGACTGCTCTATACAGGGACGGCAAGGCGAGCTTTATTGAAAACGATCTGATGTTCCGAAAGCTTGGAACTACGGGGATGGAAGGAAAGATCTCCGTAAAGACCTTTCAATTGCAAGCAGGCGACGTGATTGTCGCAGGCTCGGACGGTCGGGATGATCTATTGCTAGGTAACGACGAAGAGGGGGGCCGGATCATCAATAACGACGAGCAGCTCTTCTTAAGATTGATAGAAGAAGGAAGCGCAGATCTAACGAAGATCTATGAGGCGATCAAAAGAACTGGTGGCCTGACCGATGACCTATCTTTGGTCCGAATCTCCTTTAAAGAAGAAGGCATCCCGGAACGGATCCGCGAGAAGGAAAAGATTCGCCAATTGATGAGAAACGCCAAAGAGAAAGCAAAAGAAAAGAATATTACGGAAGCTTTAACTCTTTTGGAAGAGGCGGATGGGCTCGATAATAGGCTCCCGGAAGTAAAGAAGGGAATATTGAAATTCCATATTCGCTTGAAGGATTATCCCAAAGTTGCGCATTACGCAGAAGAATATTTGAATATCCGACCGGTGGACAGAGAAGTTTTATTTATCGCTTCTTACGCAGCACGAAGAGCAAAACAATTCCATAAGGCACAGGACTTCGGAGAGAGATTACTTTTGAGAGAACCGACGAATGTCCGGAATTTGATCAATCTTTCTTCCGTTTCGATCTCACTTAGGAACTATGAAAGAGCGAAATATCTGATACTAGAAGCACAACGTTTGGAACCGGATAACTCTCAAGTAACAAAAATTAGAAAAATGTTAGATACTCGGGAGTGATGAGCTCTAGTTTTTCGAATAGTTCTTTTGGCTAATGAGACTTAATGCAAAACATTTAGCCGTAATTTTTCTTTGGAAATTAATTTTGTCCAAATTGTGTAAATATCTTGCCAATCGAAGTCAAAAAAAGTAAAATGCGCGGGGCTTTTTTCGGCGATCGATCGATACACACTAAGATCGTGAAAGAGTTCTCATACTTTCATGCTCTCGTACAATACGAAATTAAGAATGGGATTTATCGGGGCCGGATTTCTCGCCCTGATCATTGGATTCTCCTCCTGGATCAGTAGCAGGAACCTCGCTGTATCCAAGGACTGGGAAAGTCATACTTTCGGAATATTGTCGAAACTAGAGAAACTTTCCGCCGCGATTCGGGAATCGGAGATCAATCTTCTCTCCTATGTCTCTACCCGCCAACGGATACATGTCCAAAATTATGAAAATTCCAAGTTAGTCGCTATCGAGGCTTGGCAGGAATTAAAGGCCCAGACCGGGGATAATGTAGAACAACAGCTTACTCTAAACAAGATAGAAAAGGCATTCTTAAAAAGGGACCAATTGATCCATGAGATCTTGGATCATCCGGGAGACGCTGAAAGGATCAAGGCTCGGATCATTCCCGTCGAAGAGGAAATGAAGCATTTAGCGGAAGACTTGAAGCAAAGAGAAAGTAAGCTTTTGGTCATTCGGTCTTCCGATTCCAAGACTAAAATGATGATCGCAGAATGGATCCTGGGAATATCATTCTTATTTAATATATTTGTCTTAGTTGTCCTATATAAATTCCTAAATAACGAATATAAACTAAGAGCAAAGACGGAGACTGATTTTTTCGAGAAGAATACACTCTTGGGATTGATCATGGATAATATGGCCGATGGGGTTGTTGTCTTGGACAAATCCGGCTCAAGGATCCTACTGAATGATAAATCCGAGAAGTTGCTTGCCGAATCTTCCGATCTGCTAATCAGTTTAGACAATCTAAAATCGAAGCAGGGCAAGTTGGTCCTGAAGCCTGGAACTGCCGAAGAACAGATCATTCTTGCAAACGGAACTACATTGAACGACAGAGAGGGAAGGGACTTGGGAAAAGTATTCCTTCTTTCGGACATTACATTAGAGGAAGGGATCTCTAATGAAAAAGAGATCTACATGAGGGAAATGCTCATGATCAAGACAGCTTTAGATTGCGTATCGAGCAATATCATGATCGCTGATAATGATCTAAACGTTGTATATACGAATAAATCCGTAGTGAATATGTTCCAAGCAGCTAAGGAGAATATCAGAACGGAATATCCGAATTTTTCTCCCGAATCCTTGCTGGGTTCTTGTATAGACTCATTCCATGTTCATCCGGAAAAACAAAGACATATCCTTTCTACATTCAATTTCACTCATAAAAGTTCCATTTCCATAGGAGGAAGGGAATTCAATTTAAGCGCAGACCCTGTGATCGACGAAAAGGGAGAAAGGCTAGGTAGTGTTGTGGAATGGCTGGATGTGACTGAAAGGAATCGAAAGGAATTCCTGATCAACCAACTGAACCGAGACCTTGAAGAGAATGTTAAAAAATTAGAATATGCAAATAAGGAATTGGAAGCATTTAGTTATTCCGTTTCTCACGATTTGCGCGCTCCGATCCGAGGAGTGGACGGTTTTGCAAGGATCATGCTCGAGGATTTTGCTCCGAAGATGGAGCCTGAAGCCGTTCGTCTTTTGAACGTGATCGCTTCCAATTCCAAATTCATGGGACAATTGATAGACGATCTTCTCGGATTCTATCGGGTTTCTAAAGTGGAGCCGAAAGCGGATCGAGTCGACATGAAGCATATGGTCATGGATGCGATAGAGATCATAAATCAAGAATATCAATACGATAAGATAGACACTCGTATTTCCGATCTTCCCATAATCAGGGGAGACGGTGCTATGCTAAAACAAGTCTGGTTGAATTTGATCTCAAACGCGTTTAAATATTCTTCCAAGTCCCAGCATCCGACTGTAGAGATCGGATATTTGAGCGGGGAGAAGGATAAGACTTTTTTTGTAAAAGATAACGGGGTCGGTTTTAATAATCAGTATACTCACAAGCTTTTTAAGGTATTTCAGAGATTGCATTCTAACGAAGAGTTTCAAGGAACGGGAATCGGTCTTGCAATTGTGGACAGGATCATAAAACGTCATGGCGGAGAAGTACGGGCAGAGGGCAAAATAGGCGAAGGTGCAACATTCTATTTTACATTACCTAACAAGGATTAAATGATGAATCAGTCGGGACATTACGATATTCTTTACGCGGAGGATAATCCGAACGACGCGGAGTTGACCCTTCGCGGATTTAGAAAAAATAATTTAGTAAATCAAGTTTTTCATGTGAAAGATGGAGAAGAGGCGTTAGAATTCTTGTTTACTAAAGGAAGATATAAGGATCGTGAAAACACGGGACGACCTCTTTTTGTACTTTTGGACCTGAAGATGCCTAAAGTAGACGGTCTAGAAGTGTTAAAGGAAATTAAATCTAGCGAGAATCTGAGAACGATCCCAGTAGTGATGCTCACTTCTTCTGCGGAAGAAAAAGATATAGTGGAAAGTTATAAATTAGGTGTTAATAGTTATATTATTAAACCTGTGGAATTCGAAAAGCTCATCGTAACAGTATCTGAAATCGGACAATATTGGTGTATATTAAATAAATCGGTGCATTAATATGAGAGCACTTAAATTCCTTTTTTTGGAAGATTCTCCGACCGATTTGGAGTTGATCCAAAGAGAACTAAAAAAAGGGGGAGTGGAATACATCCCTCTACACGCTCAGGATAGAGAAGAATATATAAAGGCTATCGTTGAAGAGAAACCGGATTTTATTTTTTCGGATTTTTCATTACCGAATTTCGACGGATTGTCCGCTCTTTCTCTCGCTAAGGAAAAATGCCCTGCGACCCCATTTATCTTCGTTTCGGGAACATACGGAGAAGATGCGGCCATCCAGACCTTGACAAGAGGTGCGACTGACTATGTACTAAAAGACCGTTTGGTCAAACTCGTGCCTGCACTCAAAAGAGCCATCAAAGAGATGGAAGAGCATAACGCTCTTAGGAGAGCCGAAGCGGAGAAATACGAGATCGAAGAGCAGCTTAGACAGAGCCAAAAAGTCGAGGCAATGGGATTTCTTGCGGGAGCAATGGCCCATGAGATCAATAATCCAATCATGGCGATCATAGATTACGCGCAGATGATCTCTAAAGGAGAGATGGACCCGGCAAAGATCCAAAAGATCTCTTCTAAGATCAAGCAGGAAGGAGAACGGATCTCCGAAATGGTCAAGGATCTACTTAGGTTCGCTCGTCAGGAAAAAGGGGTGTATGAACCAGTTAGCGTGTTCAATCTGATCAAGAAGACCAGGGCGATCACGGAACAAAGACTGAAGATGAGTCTGATCCAAATGGATCTACGCATAGACCCTGAGCTTCCTTTCGTTCTGTGTAAGGAAGGGCAGATCCTCCAAGTCTTGTTGAACCTGACCAACAATGCGATCGATGCGTTGAACCAACGTTATCCGGCATTTAATGAGGACAAGAGGATCTCAATAAACGCCAAACGCGAAGAAATCGCCGGCAAGGCATGGGTCCGCATTACTATCGAAGATTTAGGATCCGGTATACCTCCCGAAGTAGGTAAATCCATTTTCAATACCTTCTTCACAACCAAAGGAGCAGAAAAAGGTACGGGACTCGGACTTTCCGTCAGCTTGGGGATTGTAAAAGAGCATGGAGGCTTTCTCTCTTTCGAAAGCGTTCCCAACGAATACACAAGATTTTTCCTTGATTTGCCTGCGGTCTAGAAGTCATTTTGGAACTAACCGTGTGATTTTTTTGTCAAATAATTACCTCCTCGAAGGTTAAAGATATGATGGAATCTACCGAATATACAGACTTGGTTTCTGAAAAACCGTTTGCAGATCTGGATCTTAGGATCGGAAAAGTGGTCGGTTTTGAACTCGTGCTTGAGCATGGAGAAAAGGCGTATCGCCTAATCCTGGATTTTGGACAAACCGTAGGAGTCCGCAGATCCAGCGAGGTTCTTCCTTCTCTTGGAGAAGAGGGGGATCTATTGTCCAAGCAGGCTCTTTGCGTCCTAGACTATCCTTCCGCGAATGTCGCGAGAATGAGAGCCCAGGCTCTTTTCCTCGGATTCATGGAAGATGAGGCGGAATTTACTAAAAACGACGCCATCGACTTCGCACGCCTCGCTTCTTAATATAAGGATTTTTGAAACTAGGCCTCCTGCAAAGGCCTAGTTTTGCTCGCTGTTTCTCTTTCCCTCTTGACCTTCCCCCGAAAATCCGTATTGTTTGCTGTCTCTATGCCTTATAAACCCACAGAACCCAGTATGAAGCTGGGAAAATTTGCAGTCTCCTTCGCCAAAGATTCTTCTCTTGGGATCTTGTCCGGAGTCAAGGCTGCACTCGTAGGCTCTTTTGAATGGAGCGCTAAAAGTCTTTCCCAAATCTCAGAGGCTCCTTTGGTAAAGGGAACTAAGCTAGAAGAATTCCTACGCAATACCGGCAAATCCTTGCAAGAAGCAGGAAGCAAAACGGAAGAAGGTCTCTCCAAGGCATTCGAATCCACGTCGGAGGCCATGTATGTCGCATTACAGGCATTAAACGACGCTGACTCCGTTATAAAGAAGAAGTTATTCGAGAATATTTCCGTCTCCAGTATCGTGGGAGAATCCTTTGCCGGACTAGTCACCACTTCTGAGATCAAACCTTCTTTTCGTTTAGAGGGAAAAGATGTGAGTGTAGAAGAGGTCTTAGCAGATTGGAAGAAGTCCGGCTCTCAAAAACCGATCCTTTGCGTGCCCGGATTATTTTGCGATGAGGGCCTTTGGAAAACAGAATCGGAAATCTCTTTTTCAGATGTGGTGTTGGAGGAAGGATACTATCCTTTTTATCTCAGATTCAATCCAGGGTCCCATATCTCCGACAACGGTTCCAGTTTACTTGATCTAATGCGGGAGATCTTAGAGGATTCGGAGATCCAAAAGTTTAAGCTAGACGTTTTGAGTTATAGCCAGGGAGGACTGATCTTTAGGAGTGCTTTGAATCTCGCTAAAGAACAGACCTATCCTCTTCCTTCTTATATTAAGAAAGTATTATTTATTAGTTCTCCGGACGGGGGTTCTTATATTGAAAAGATCGGATTTTGGTTGGGTCTAGGTGCGGAATCCCTGCCCGTATTTCCCGTACAATTAGTCGGATATATCGGGAACCAGAGAAGCGACGCCATGAAGGATCTTTCTCACGGTATTATCCGAGAGCAAGATTGGAAGAGCGGATCCCATCTTTCCCGGTACTGGAAGCCGCAATATTTCGGGGAACTAGATGATATAGACGCCTATCAGATCTATAGTTTCGTAGCCGAAGAGGAGAATCCTTGGTCCTCTTGGATTGGGGATGGGATCGTAGAGCAACCTAGTCTCACTCTGCTTAGTGATTCTGTTTTCAGAAAGAAGGAAAATCCGGAAGGAAGAGTAAGAGGCTTAAAAGGGCTTTCACATTATCAGATCATGCCCTCGACCGAGCTAAGAGAATATTTCTTAGAGATCTTCGGATCGAAAGAATAACTCTTTGATATTCCGATCTTAAGGATTGTTCTTTCGAGTTGTTATCGATCCGAGAGCGGTGCTGGTACTCAATCTACCCAATTCTTGGATCTATACTTATCATAACCGATCTGTAGAATTTCCTCGATCTGAGAATAAAGGAGAGGGTCGCTTTTCTTGATATGAAAACAGCTTTTGCCTTTTAAGCAACTCAGCAGCTCTTTCGGGACCTGTTTCTTTACATCTGGATCGGAATATACGGGCATAAAATAGAAGCCTACATATCCTTTCTGAACGAGTAGAGTGGCAAAAAATACTTCAGGCTTCTTTTTGCCGACGACACTGATCTCTTTCTCGCTGACGAGATTGAATTGCCCGCCTGAATCTCCCCGGAGCTGTATGCTTCCCTTATGATAGGGCAGGATCAGTCTTTTTAGCTCCGTAAAGATGCGAACCAACTCCGGTTGTCCTGAGGATTTATCGCTGTACTTGATCTCTGTCTTCTTTTTGGGAGAAGAGGTCTTCTTTGGGGCAACTTTCTTGGGAGAGGACTTTTTAGGACGAGGAGTTGATTTCTTCTTTGCGGGCATACGGTGAATCCTGACTCACTTCCAATCTTAGGCAAGTTATTTTCGATAGGTAGAATGTGTTCAAATATTAAGAATTCGTAATATAAAGGAAATGTTGACCGAACTCTGTTTGTTTGTCCCCCCACTAATTGGGCCTGAATTTAAAATAACGAGTGTTCTCAATAAAAAATATACTATATAAGTGCCTTATAAGAATAAGTTTGTTACAAGTTAAGGCCTGGGAATTAAGATGCATTTCAGCTAAATAAAAAAAGGTGAATGCAAATGAAGAGAAAATTAACAATACTCTCCTTCTTGTTGATCGGTTTTGCGGGAACAAATCTCTATGCGAGTAGAGGTGCGGTGACTCCAAACCCAATTGACATCTTCGAGACGTCTGCCGATGCGAAATCCATAGCAGTACAAAGACAGGTGCAAATAGAAGCGAATCTGCCTGTGCACAAGGCTCTGTTCTACGGAACGCATAACTCTTATAATAGTAAGGCGTATGCTGGTCCCTTCTTCTCGTATGCTTTTCCGAATCAGATCTATTCGATCACGGATCAGTTGAGGTTAGGAGCAAGGTTCATAGAACTAGATATTCATTATTATCTCAGCACGAATTTTAAAAACGATTTCTTGCTCTGCCACGGACAAGCAAGCGGTCTTGGCTGTAACGTATTCGATCGCCCTGCTTCTCAGGGGTTGGCAGAGATCAGGGATTGGATCTCTAATCCTGCGAATCGAAATGAGGTATTGGTGCTTTATTTCGAGGATTATATCGATAACAGGGCCGATGAATTCTTAGGGATCGTAAGAAGCTATTTGGATCCTTATCTTTACAGATACCCAAGCGGATCTTGCGGAGATATTCCGAACGCGGCGGGGATGCCTAAGTTAAAGGATCTGGTTTCTTCGAATCGCAGGATCCTCATGATGAGCAACGGATGCTACGACGGAGTTTGGAACCAGTACGATAAGAAGATCTTCTTCGGTAACAATACGATCCATCCTCTTGATTTCAAAGGCTATCCGGATTGCAACTGGTCCAGAAGCGTTTACGATTCTACCATGACCCGTGTTTACAACGATAGCACGAATTATTTCGGCGTCTATGACGGAGCAAAAGACACAGGAACATTCACAAATGCGAATATTGCTCAGATGCTTTCTTGCGGGATCAGCGTATTCGGTATCGATCAGTTCAGTCCAGATTTTGCGAAACAAGGCCTTTGGTCTTGGGATTCTGCAGAACCGAACAATTACAATAATAACGAAGACTGCCTCCAAGTCGTAGGAAGCGGACGTTGGAACGATAATAATTGCTCTAACGGATATCGTTACGCTTGTAAGGATTCTAGCAGCAATTGGGCGATCACTGACGCCAGCGGAAATTGGGCAAACGGTAAGAGCGCATGTGCCGCAAAGGGCTGGACCTTCTCCGCACCGGTCACTCCGTATGAGAATAAAAAGCTCCTAGAGGCCAAGACGGCAAAAGGAGTCTCGGAAGTTTGGGCGAATCTAACCGACCAATACACCGAAGGATATTGGGAAGCGGGTAGATAATCCTTTCCTATCGAAAGATCCCGGATTCATTCCGGGATCTTCGTTTCAATTTTCTATAATATAACGGATTAATACTGAACAATAGCTTTCAAAGAGGCAGATGGCTTCTTGGCTTTTGGGATTTCCCTGGTTTCCCAAGGGGAATGATCCGGAAAATTCCCCCAATAACTAGATTCTAACACGAATTTTATCGTCGACGAGGCCGTACCCAGGAGGAGGATCTACGAAAGAAAGAATTTCTTTTGCTCGGGATTTTAACGGCAGCGAATCGGATCTAAGGGGAATTTCTGATCAATGGCACAACCTATATTTAAGGTATTATTCGCAGAGGACAACGAGAGTTCTGCCGAACTTCTCATTCATTTCTTGGAACGTTTCAATTTTCAAGTGGATCACGTCGTAGACGGAATGGCCGCGGAACTGAAGCTAAGAAAGGAAAAATACGATTTCATCATTCTGGACAATCTTATGCCCGTTCTTTCCGGGATACGTTTGGCCAATAAGATCCCTGATCTGAATAAGAATTCTCCAGTTGTACTTCTTACTGCAAGTAACGAAAAAGAAGATGTGGTCAATGCTGCGCATAGCAAGCAGCTCGTTGGTTATATCCTGAAGCCTTTCGATCCGGACAAGCTTCTGCAAAAGATAGTGTCCGTCCTGAGGATCCCCGAAAGCCAACTCATTGATAAAAAGAGTTACCCTTTCTCCATCGAAAAGACGAAGAGGGACTCGTACGGGACCGGAGTAAAGTTGATCGGTTGCCCATTTCAAAAGAATGCGGAGAAGATCGCTCAAGAGATCGCATTTATCCTGAAAGAATTACCGAATCCCCGAAAATTCTTCATAGAAGTAGGAGAGGAATTCTATTATATGAAGAGATCCAACGAATTGTTGGCCTCCCTGGTCACTCGCTTGGCTTCCAAATACGAGATCAAAGAAGAAGATATTTTGATCCTAAGCCCTTAATTTTTTTGGGAACCGCCTTTTTAGCCTCTGGTCCCAGGTCCGTAAAGAGGAGAAAAAGATGTTTCGCAAAGTTTCGAAAATCGCCGCAATCTTGTTAACGTTGGGAATGGCTACCCTTCTAACCCAAGGTTGTCATCACAAATGGATGTCCCATGAAAAAAGGGCAAATTATATCGTCAAAAAACTTAAGTCCGAATTAGATCTGACTGAGGCTCAATCTGCGTCTTTGGAAAAGATCAAAGATGAGGTTCTTGCTAAACGCAAAGAGCTTAAGATCGGAGGACATTTTGTTCCTAAGGAATTCGTAGAAGAACTCCGCGCCGATAAACTGAATATCGACAAATGGAACAAACTGGGAGAAGAAAAAGAGAAGAAAATCGCAGCTTTCAGGGTATTCTTCACTAAGAAGGCAAGCGAGTTTCACGCGGTATTAACTCCTGAACAAAGAGGTAAGCTCGCGGATCTAATATTAAAGTTCCAAAGTAAATTCGATAAGGGTGACGAGGACTAAGTTTCTCGCTTCTCGGGGGTAAAATGGGAGAGGAAGAATTTTCCCGCTTCGTAGAAGGAACCAGGGAGATCGTCTTAGCGGCGATCTCCCGTTACTTGTATGAACGCTTCGCATATGCGATCGACGACGTGGCTCAGGAGACTTATCTCCGAGCTTACAAGGCTCTTCAAAAAAATCAGTTCAGAGGAGACTCGAAACTGACTACTTGGCTGTATACGATTGCCAGAAACGAATCCATTCGAATGAACGAGAATTTGATTCGAGAAGAGACCAAGGCGGAAAAAGCCGGTAAAAGATCTAAAGAAGAGACCAGAACTTTTGCGGCGGAAAAAGAGCCGGATGAGACTTTGGATCTTCCTACTTGGGAAAAAGCCAAGATATGGATCTCGAATCTACCGGATGCCTATAAAAGTGTGATCGAATATTATCTTTCCGGATATTCCGAAAAGGAGATCGCTGAGGCCTTGGGAGTTCCCGCAGGGACAGTGAAGTCCAGAGCGGCTCGAGGAAAGGAGATGCTCCGACGAATGCAAAATTCCGAAAGAAGAGAAGGAGGCGAAGTATGGGGAAAACTCTAAAACAAAATCTACCAATGCAAGAAGAGATCAATATTAGAAAAACGGATCCGAATTGGTCCAAAGAATTGGCTTCTTGCGTTATTCGCCGTTATAAGGAAGAAGAAGGAAATCGGACTGTAGTTCGCTTTCCCGTAAGAAACGTATTGGCAGCGGCCGCCGTGCTCCTCTTGGGTGTTTCCATCGGATGGTTCGCAGTCTCCGGAGGAGGTTCTTTGAACCCCGAAGAAGATATGTACCATGGAGTTTCTTTGCTTCTGGACGGTGACTCTTACCTTTCTAGTTTGGAAGAATAATATTTTCTTCGTCCCGCCCTCTTTTTGGGGGCGGGATTTATAGTACATTTTCAGAATCAATTTTCCGTATTCCGTCTGAAATTTTTATCTAAAAGAACGAGCATTCTTTCTTCTTCTTACCTGGTTTCTCCATATCCTTTGGAGGAAAACACCAATGAAAAATATTTCGTTAACCGTTTTGGACGGTTATCTCACCTCGGACCCGGAACTGAAGAGGACTCAATCCGGCAAGTCTGTCGCAAGCTTTACCGTGGCAGTAAACCATAACTACAAGAAGACGGAGGGCGAAGAGTCCGAGGTCAGTTATATAGATATAGAGAGCTGGGAGCGCACCGCCGAGAACGTTTCCGAATACTTGAAAAAAGGAAAGAAGGTTACGGTGATCGGGCAACTCAAGCAGGATCGTTGGAAAAATCAGGAGGGCCAAAGCCGTTCCAAGGTCAAAGTAATAGCGGACGAAGTTCGATTCGATAGCTTCGGCGATCGAAAAGAGAAAGACGCGGCTTAAACTTTTCGTTGGTGGGATCTTTCGGAGAGATCCGGAAGGTTCCACCTTTCTTGACGAAAAACTTTGGTTCAAAGTCTTTGTAGGAGTAGAATGATTACGGTGATTTGGGCCAACGCCCAACCAGGCAAGATCTCCAAATTGGAAAAAATGACGCAAAGTCACTGGGAACAATTACGCAGAGAGATCCCGGAAACTACCGGTGTACAGGTAGATTGCGACGAGGATACCGTGCTCTTATTGGATCCTAGTTTTTCCGAACTGGACTTAGAAGATTGGAAAGGTCAGGATCTTCAGTTTACCAACGGTCTGATCCCTGTGATCACCCAAGATCCCAAGGGTTTGATCTTGATGCAGGCGTTTTCCAGCCCTGAGAGTTTGGAATTGAGCCGCAACGAATCCATGGGAATTTACTTTAGCCGGTCCAGGAACGAGATCTGGCGCAAAGGTGATACTTCCGGTCATATTCAAAAATTGAAGCGTATCCGAACTCCCAAAGACGGAAGTTTTCTTGTGTACGAAGTGGACCAAGAAGGGGCAGCCTGTCATGAAGGATATTATTCCTGCTTCTTTAGAGAGAAGGATAAGAAGGGAGATCTTCGTCTTTTGAATATTCCCTTTCTTGGAAAATGAGCCGATAGAAATTAAGAGCGCATGTTATGATTTTTAAGAATAAATTCGTATTCAGATCCGTAGCCTTCCTCGCGGTACTTGCCGTTCTAGGAATTCTCGCCTTCTTTGTTGTGGATGAAATGAAAGGAGGAGCAGTGGGAGCCGGCCAGGTAAAGATCGATCTCACGATCGAGCCTGGAGATTCTCCAGCCAAGGTTACGGAGACTCTTTCTAAAAACGGATTACTGAAATCCTCTACTTACTTTCTATATTTGATCAAGATCACTCGTTCTGCCGGAAAACTGAAAGCAGGACTGTACGAGATCAATGACGGTATGGACGCGCGTAAGATCCTGCAAGTCATCACCGAAGGAAAGGTAAAACTGATCACCTTTACCATTCCGGAAGGATACAATAACAGGCAGATAGGGGATCTGTTAGTTAAGAAAAATTTAATTAAGACCCGTGCCGATTTTCTGAACGCCGCCTCTAGGACGGAATTGTTGAGAGAATTCAAGATCCCTGCGACTACCGCCGAAGGATATTTATTTCCCGAAACTTATAGTGTGCCTGTGAATTTTCCCGCCGACAAGATCGTTCGGATGATGATCAAGAGATTCTTTGCTCGTGTGGAGAAGATCCCGAACGCAAAGGATCTGGACCCTAAGAAGCTGCATGATATCGTAATATTGGCTTCCGTCGTGGAGAGAGAGGCTAAGAAGAACGAAGAGAGACCTCTCATGGCCGGAGTCTTCTTGAATCGAATGAAACAGGATATTCCTTTGGAGTCTTGTGCTACGATCCAGTACCTATTCGACAAGCCCCATCCTCGTATCTTCGAGAAGGACTTGAAGATCGTTTCTCCTTATAATACGTATATGAACAAGGGCTATCCGCCGGGGCCAATATCGAATCCAGGTCAGCCTTCTCTAGAAGCGGCACTCATGCCTTCTCAAACGGAGTATCTCTTCTTCTTATTGAAGCCGGATGGGTTTCATTACTTCTCTAAATCTTTTAAAGAACATGCCGAAGCTAAGAAAAAGTACATCGATGTTCTGTACGACTAAAGAGGTTTCTTATGAGTTCTCCTGTCGATGAGATCGCGTCCGTTTCCGAACAATTACTTGAGGTCCAAAAATCCTTGGACCTGTTCAAGGAAAAACAATCTAGGCGAGAATCCGCAAGCGATGCGGCTATAGAATTTGTAGAGAAGGCAAGCATGGTCCTGGATCGAGTGGAAAGAAAGGAAATCTCTTTAACCGAAGATCAGGTCAGAAGGATCCGGAACAATCTTCTGAAGATCAGATCTTCTCTCGTGAAAAACCAGTCCTCCTGACGATCGTCATTCCCCTTATTCTGTCTCATTTTTGCTCAAGACTTGGGTCCAAAACTTAAATGACAGGTCGAAACGACCCCAGGTTATAGTATTTTGAAGCAATAATTCGCAACATCGGCAGGAAAAAAGAGATGATCGCAATCAAAGCTCCGACGGACGCTTCGTCGGCAAAACAGGCTTTAAGCAAGTCTTCAGCAGTAATCGAACAAGTTACCAAGGCACTCGCGGCAAAATGCAGCTCCGGCGGAAAAGTTTCCGTTTCCAAAATGGACCAAAACCAATTGGTCCAATACCAAATCGCATGGTTGACTTCGGAGCAAAGGATCGCAGAAAATTTCATCGATTACGCATGGAACGATTCTCTCGGAACAGGAGAATTGGAAAAACTAATGGCTCTCGTTTTCGCGGCCGAAGTAGTTTCTCATATTCGTTCCGAGTTTTCTTCTCGCCCTACTGAATATGGGATCAGCACCCAGGACCTCGTTTCCAAACTATTCGATGAATCCACAAACAAATTCTTAGAAGAAGCGAGCGCGATCGAAAACTACAATCATATCGCGGACCTCATCGTTTCCCTCGGACATTTCGGAGCTTACGGACTAAGCGAAGACCACGAAATGTTCCGCCAAACCTTCAAGCAATTCGCAGAAGAAGTGGTTGCTCCTAAGGCGGAGCATGTGCATCGCCACGACGACATCGTTCCGGAAGAGATTATCCAAGGTTTAAGGGACATGGGCTGCTTCGGTCTTTGTATTCCTGAGACTTACGGTGGTCTTCAGCCAAACGATAAAGCAGACAATATCTCTATGTTAGTTGTGACCGAGGAACTTTCCAGAGGATCTCTGGGAATCGCTGGTTCCTTGATCACTCGTCCTGAGATCCTTTCCAAGGCTCTCTTGAAAGGTGGAACAGACGCTCAAAAAGAGAAGTGGCTTCCTTTGATCGCTTCCGGAGAGAAGATGGGCGGTATCATGGTGACCGAACCGAACTATGGTTCCGACGTTGCCGGAGTTTCCGTAACCGCTAAGAAAGTAGACGGCGGATGGTCGATCAACGGTGTTAAGACCTGGTGTACTTTTGCAGGGTATGCGAACCTTCTTCTCATCCTGACCAGAACTGAGACCGATCCTGAGCTGAAGCATAAGGGTCTTTCTATTCTTCTCGCGGAGAAGCCTAGCTTCCCAGGACATGAGTTCGATTATAAGCAAGACAACGGTGGCAGGATCAGCGGTAAAGCGATCGGAACCATCGGATATCGCGGTATGCACTCTTTCGAAGTTTCCTTCGAAGACTATTTCGTTCCGGAAGAAAACCTGATCGGAATGGAAAGCGGTAGAGGAAAAGGATTCTACTTCCAGATGGAAGGTTTCGCCGGCGGAAGGATCCAAACTGCTGCTCGTGCGAACGGTGTAATGCAAGCTGCTCTCGAAGCGGGTCTTCGTTACGCTCAAGAAAGACAAGTTTTCCAAAAACCTATCTTCGATTACAATCTGACCAAGTATAAGATCGCTCGAATGGCGATGATCGTTCAGGCATCTCGCCAATATACCAATACTGTGGCGAAACTTTTGGACAACCACCAAGGACAGATGGAGGCAACCCTGATCAAATTCTACGCTTCCAAAGTTGCGGAGTGGGTTACCAGAGAAGCAATGCAGATCCATGGCGGTATGGGCTATGCGGAAGAATACGCAGTATCTCGTTACTTCGTGGATGCGAGAGTATTCTCCATCTTTGAAGGAGCCGAAGAAGTAATGGCTCTGAGAGTAATTGCAAAATCCTTGATGGATCAATACTCGGCTTAAAACCGACTCGCGTCTCTCAGATTGAAAGATCGGAGTTCTCTTCCTAAAGAGGCTCCGATTTTTTTTGTCCGGACCTTGGGTTGTATTTCTTATATTCTTCTTATATTATAGAATTTGTTCTGATTTTTAGGCAATGGCTAATCCTTTCGGGTTATTCTCTCTTCTATTCTTGTAGCAGTTTCTACAGGAATGACTATTTCGATTCCTAATATTTTATCCGAGGTTCCGCTTTGCAATTTTGCATGGACTCTTGGGAAGTTTGTTTCAACTAAGCAATGCTAGTCGCGGAACTTTAAAAAAAAGGAACCTTTTCTTTTTTGATTTGTCAGATTTGGTTTTTGAAACGGAAGCTATCCATGCGCCTAGTGCAAGGAGGTCTCAATGAAGTCTATCGTCGGTCTCTTATTGTTTCTTCTCCTTTTGCTTTCAAACTGTTCGCCTAAGAGTGGAGGAAATTCTTTATTTCTTCTTCTCGGCTTACTCGGCGGTGGTGGCGCTCATCATCTTCCTGCTCCAGGACAACCCGTTAATTTAAATGGAGGAGAAGGCTCTTCTACCGGAACCGTTACCGATGTAAACGGAGATGGAAAGGCGGACGGCATTTCTACAAACAATAATGGGATCCCGGACATTCCCCTCATCGATACCAACCATGATGGAGTCGCCGATGCAGTGGATGCAAACGGGGATGGGGTTGCGGATTATTATCTTTGCTTTCATGACGGAGTCACTACTCTAACTCTTGGCCCGAATTGCATAGGTGGTCAGGTGACTGTAGTTCCTGGCCAAGGCTACGATACCACGGACGACGGGGTTTCCAATCCGGACAATACGATCTTGCAAAGCATCGCAAACGATGTGACTGCTCCTAGTTCTTCTATCAATCCGGGTGCAGGGACCTTTGCTTCCGCGCAAGACGTTACGATTACATGCTCCGACAATGTGGCTCCCGGAAATATCGCTTATACTACGAATGGGGACACTCCTGTCTTTTCTCCGATCCACGGACAGATCGGTGGTCCTCCTAAGGTTACATTCTCCGTTGGTGCCAGCGGAAACGGATCGTATACGGTGAAATATCTGTGTAGGGATCTCGCAGGCAATTTACAAGCGGCCGTGCAAACCGCAGTCTTCGTTATAGACGATCATTTGCCGGATATCACCACTTCCAATTTGAATTCTCAATATATTAGTAATTCCAGTGGTGCGATCAACGCCGCTACGTTCAACTGGTCTTCGAACCGAGATGGAACGTATACGATCCGCGTGAACTCTACTTCTTGCACGGATGGAACGATATTAGAAGGTCCTTCTTCCGTTACGAATTCTGTTAGTAATTCTGCGAATATCAGCGCGAGTTCCCTTTCGGTGGGATCGAATTCCCTTCGTATCTGCGTGATCGATTCTATTAGCACGCAAACAGGTCAGAAGTTGGTGGATATTACTAGAGATGATACCGCTCCGACTGTTACCCCGAATCCGACTGCGGGAGACTATTCTTCCACCCAAAGCGTGTTCTTATCCTGTTCCGATTCGAGTGCGGGTTGCGACAAGATTGTCTATACTACCAATAGCACCGATCCTACGATGACTGGATCTTCCGGAAGCATTACGAACGGAAGCAAGTTTACTTCTTCTATTTCTGCAGCGGACAGTTCCATTACAGAAATACGATATATTGCTAGGGATAATGCGGGGAATGTTTCTTCCGTGGTATCTTCTTCTTATACCGTGGATTCTACGGTGGCGAATGTAAGTATCACTGCCGGAAGTAGTTCGAGCTTAGTCTCCGCTTCCAGTTCCGCTACCATCAGTTGGCATAGTGATAAGGCAGGAAGTTATCAGCTCCGGATCGGAGGAACGGATTGTTCCAGCGGGACCGCATTGTCTAACGGCGGTGGGAACTCCAACGTGACCGGGACGGTGAGTGCAGGAACTACCGATACGACTTCTACTATCCAAAACTCGGCGTTCAGTGATGGAGCAAACACGGTGAGAGTTTGCGTCTCGAACCTGATCGGGAACTTTGGTTCTAGCACGAGGACTGTGACCAAGGATTCTACTGCACCATCGGTGCAATCTTCCACTCCTTCGGATACGAGCACAGGGGTGGCTCCGAATCCGGGAAATCTTACGATCGTGTTTAACGAGGATATGAAGACGGACGGTTCTAATCCGACTTTGACTATCAATCTGTTCACTGTGGATGGGACTTCTTCTGCTGCGGCTTCTACTGCGAACGGGACCACATTCACGTGGACGGATTCCAAGACTCTGAAGATCAAACTCTCTTGGATCAATTTCCCCGAGAATACTAAGATCAGTTATACGTTGAGCACGGCTGAGTTACAGGATCTTGCAGGAAATGCGATCTCTTCCTTTAGTGCGATCAGCTTTACTACAACTGTCCGCCAGAAGAATCGATCTATTGCGGATACTGGGCTTACGAATTGTTATAATGCGACTACTTCGATCTCTTGTGGAGATTCTAGTTTCCCTAGACAGGACGGGGACTTTGCGAATACTCCTTCTACCCGGAACTTTAGTGGTCCTACTCTGAATGCAACGTTTACGAGCGATGCTACTGTGAAGGACAATCTGACCGGTCTCTCTTGGAGAAACTGTATCACCGGAAAAAGTTCGGGCACGAGCTGTACCACCGGCACGAATACCACCGGCGCTTGGTTGACTGCGATCAACCTTTGCGCTCAATACAATGTAATGAACTCAGGTAGCGGTTTTGCGGGTAAGACGAACTGGAGAGTTCCTTCTTCGGATGAGCTGGATACTTTGCCGAATTATAGTTTGGATGCGGGGACCGTGAGTAAGATCCCGAGCACTCTGTTCGCGAATGCCACCAATAGTACGATCTATTGGTCCTCTACCGCTTATTTAGGAACAGGGGACAAGGCATACTTCTTGAACGGACAGGGAGTCGTCGGGTTCTCGAATAAGACCACTACGAGTCCTGTCGTTCTTTGCGTGAGTGAGTAAAGCAGTACAAACGAATGATCGCAGGAATTCGAAACGGTTTGGGAGATTATATGAGAAGATCCATTTTGTTAATCCTTTGCATTTTCGCTCTGCCTTCGATTGCGGCTCCCTTTACGGATAATGGGGACGGGACTGTAACGGATTCTGCGACTTCTTTGGTTTGGCAGCAATGTTCTTCCGGCCTGAGCGGTTCGAGCTGCTCGACTGGAACTGCTACCACTTACACCTGGCAAAACGCATTATCTTATTGTAATACTCTTTCTCTTTCGAGTAAATCTTGGAGAGTTCCCAGCATCAACGAGCTGAAAAGTATCATTGATAGGAGCAGAGTGGCTCCTTCTATCAGTATAACCTTCTTCCCGGAAGCATCTTCTAGTACGGCAAATTGGTCTTCTACTACGGATATCAACTCAGGTTCCGGAAATGCTTGGGGAGTTTCGTTTGCGGACGGATCGGTTACTTCTAGCGTAAAGTCAGGTACGTTGAAAGCAAGATGCGTTGCCGGTCCTTGAACCGATCTCTAGATCAGCTCGCGATCTGATCTACGAAAGAAAGGATACTGGAATTATCCGTATCCAGGAATTCCAAGGTTCTTTCGACAGTATGATCTAAGAAATAACTGGTGTTTCTATAATCTTGCAAGAAAGATCGGACTTGATCTATCTTATCTTCCGGGATCCTTCCTTCTAAAGCGATCTGCGCGATGGCATAGATCCCGAATGCGGATTTAAAAGGATCGCTTAAGGATGCGATATTCATGATCTCATCCATGTCCACTTCTGTGAAGGTAGGGATCAGATCACTGATCAATTCCAAGGCTCCGATCGGGATGGTACGGTCTAAAGATTTTACGTAGTTGATAAGAAGTCGATAGGATTGGGAGTCCCCGATGCGAGCTAGCATATGGAATACCCCGGACAACAATCTCTTATGAAATCCCCAGGACAGTCTTCCGGTATCCGCTTCTCGGATCGCTTGGTATAAGAAACTCCAGACCAGTTTGTCTCCGTCAGTCGCTCTTTCGGCCAATTCGTCTAGCCAAGAATCGAAATTAGGATTATCCGATTCTTTTCGGAGAAAATCCATGAGCTGAGTGGGAGTTTGTATAGATGGAAGAGAGAGGGGCTTTTTCGACATGCGAACAAACTACTCCGTTTTAAAAGTCGTTTCCAGCCTTTTTCGAGTGGCCGGGATTTTTCCTTTCTCGGCTTTCGATACTTTAGGAATAGCGATCCGACGGATCGGATCGCTATGACGGAATTTTAGGTATGTTCTACTTGGCTTACGTCTCTAATCGCTCCGGTATGGGCCGAAGTAGTCAATGCTGCATACGCTCTTAAGGCGGCGGAAACGAATCTTTTTCTGGACTTAGGTTTCCAACCTTCCTTACCTTTTGCGTTCATGGCTTCCCTTCTCTTTGCCAATTCTTGGTCCGTAACTCTCAAGTGAATGGATCTGTCGGGAATATCGATCTCTATGATGTCCCCTTCTTCTATCAAGCCGATCGCTCCACCGGCAGCCGCTTCCGGAGAAACATGTCCGATGGAAAGTCCGGAGGTTCCTCCGGAGAATCTTCCGTCCGTCAAGAGTGCACAGGCCTTTCCAAGCCCTTTGGACTTCAGATAAGAAGTAGGATACAACATCTCTTGCATTCCGGGGCCGCCCTTAGGCCCCTCATAGCGAATGACGACCACATCACCTTCTACAATTTCGTTGCCCAGGATCATAGCGACAGCTTCTTCTTGGCTTTCCATGACTCTGGCTCTGCCTTTGAATTTCCAGATAGACTCGTCTACCCCTGCAGTCTTTACGATACTACCTTCCGGAGCTATGTTTCCGTAGAGAACTGCCAGGCCTCCGTCTTGGGAATAGGCATGCTCTACGTCTCGAATACATCCGTTCGCTCTATCCAAGTCCAACTCAGGCCAACGTCTGGATTGGGAGAAGGCTTCGGTGGTTGCAATCCCTCCCGGTGCCGCGGAGAATAATGCGTATGCCTTGGAGTCTGCATTCTGGCGAACTATATCCCATTCTTCTAATGCTTTTCCTAGAGTTTCGGAATGAACAGTGGCAACATCTCGATGGATCAACCCTGCTCGATCTAATTCTGATAGAATTCCTACGACCCCACCGGCCCTATGAACATCTTCCATATGATACTTTTGAGTGGCAGGAGCGACCTTGCAAATGCAAGGAACCTTGCGAGAGATCTCGTCAATGTCCTTCATAGTAAAGTTCAGTTCCGCTTCTCTTGCCGCTGCAAGGATATGGAGCACAGTATTTGTGGAACCGCCCATCGCAACATCCAAGCTCATCGCATTTTGGAATGCTTGGAAGGTCGCGATATTTCTAGGAAGAACGGATTCGTCTCCTTGCTCATAATAACGTTTTGCGAGTTCGACGATCAGTTTACCCGCGGTTAGGAATAATTCCTTTCTGTCCGCATGAGTGGCAAGAGTGGAACCGTTCCCCGGAAGAGAAAGTCCCAATGCTTCTGTGAGACAGTTCATCGAATTTGCAGTGAACATCCCGGAACAAGAACCGCAGGTAGGGCAAGCGGAACGTTCTATCTGGCTCACTAGTTCGTCGGAAACTTTTTCGTTAGCAGCTTCGACCATTGCATCTACTAAGTCTAGTTTTCGTATCTCTCCGTTCCAGTTGACCTTTCCTGCTTCCATAGGACCACCGGAAACGAATACGGTAGGAATATTCAATCGGAGAGAGGCCATCAACATTCCAGGAGTGATCTTATCGCAATTGGAAATACAAATGAGTGCGTCCGCAGTATGTGCGTTCACCATATATTCAACCGAGTCGGCGATCAGATCCCGGCTAGGAAGGGAATATAACATTCCCCCATGACCCATCGCGATCCCATCGTCTACCGCGATCGTATTGAATTCTTTGGCGACGCCTCCCGCCTTTTCGATTTCTCTCGCGACCATTTGGCCTAGGTCTTTTAAGTGGACATGTCCCGGAACGAACTGTGTGAACGAGTTTGCGACTGCGATGATCGGTTTTCCGAAATCGCCTTCTTTCATACCGGTGGCTCTCCAAAGGGCTCTGGCTCCGGCCATATTTCTTCCGTGAGTGGATGTGCGGGATCTGTACTGAGGCATATTTTACGCTACCTGGTACAAGGTTAGACGTCGAGTTTTTTCCGATGGGTAGAAGAGAAGTAATCGGACCAAGGTCCGATCTATCCGCCAGGCGTTTTGTAGGAGCTCCTACAAGTTGGTTGCAATCCATTAAAGCCGAAATAGAAAGCGAACGGGCATAGTTTTTGCAAAACATAGAAGAGAATGGAAGAAAAAGAAGAACTAAATAGAAGTCTCGGGCCCTGGCTACTTTGGGGTCTGGGAGTGGGATATGTGATCTCCGGAATGTATTTCGGCTGGAATCTAGGATTGCCAGTGGGTGGGACCCTGGGTTTGGGAATTGCTACCTTACTCATCATTCTGCTGTATGTTTGCTTTTCCTTTAGCTATACCGAGCTCGCTTGCATGATCCCGAAAGCAGGAGGAGCCTTTGATTATGCAAAGGAGGCCTTAGGAAATCGTTGGGCCTATTTGGTGGGCACAGCCCAACTCATCGAATTCCTATTTGCTCCTCCTGCGATTGCCGCCGCAATCGGAGCGTACTTTTCTCTTTTTCTCCCCGGGATCGATCCGGTTTGGATCTCTATCTTTGCCTATCTATTCTTTACCGCTTTGAATATTTTGGGAGTAAAGTCCGCGGCTTCTTTCGAGTTAGGGGTAACTATATTAGCAGTTTTTGAATTACTTTTATTCTCCGGACTGACATTGCCTAGTTTTTCTTGGGAGAAGTTTAGCTTGGACCCTTTGCCGAACGGTTGGTCCGGTGCTCTTGCTTCCTTACCGTTTGCAGTCTGGTTCTTTTTGGCGATAGAAGGCGTAGCCAATGTCGCGGAAGAAACCAAGGACCCACAGAAAAATATCCTGATCGGATTCGGGTCTGCGCTTGGGACCTTGGTGCTCCTCTGTGCGTTAGTCTTCTTTTCTTCCGTAGGGGTAGGCGGATGGCAGATGATCGTTTATTCTGTGCCCGGAGGTCCCGCTTCGGATTATCCTCTTCCTTTAGCCTTACGCAAATTGTATGGAGAGACAGGCTGGGCCTTTCACTTATTGATCACGATCGGATTGTTCGGACTCATCGCTTCCTTTCATGGAATTATTCTAGCCGGAAGTAGGGCCAGCTTCGAATTCGGACGGGCAAGGTTCTTGCCTTCTTTCTTCGGGAAGGTACATCCAAAATTCAAGACGCCCGCGAATGCATTGCTTGCGAATACAGCTTTTGGGATCGGCGCCTTATTAACCGGTAAGACCGCGGAATTGATCACTCTTTCTGCATTCGGCGCTTTGTTATTATATTTAGGATCCATGATCAGCTTCTTTGTTTTGCGAAGAAAACAGCCAGATCGAGAAAGACCTTTTGTAGTTCCCGGAAGATTATGGATGCCGGCAATCGCGCTCATGTTATCCGTCTTGGTATTCGCAGTCACTGCTTGGCAGCATCCTAGATTATTCGCGGTCTTTGTTTTGATCTTACTGAGCGGGATCTTATGGGCGAGAAAACTTCTTTTTGCCAAAAGAGTCCCCGAATTATGAGAGTATTTTTCTTTTCCTCCATCGCAAATTTCTTGCTCGGTTGTTTTTTCCAAATAGATTGCGATGGATATTCGAGAAGAATGCGGGATATTATTTCTAGGAATTTCACTCGAGACTGAATATGGGATATAGAACCGTTTTAGGGACCAGAACGTACACATTTCCGGATCTAAAAAGCCTTCTGGCAAAGGCAAGTCCTCTTCGATCGGGAGATGAGCTTGCAGGAGTAGCGGCTTCTACCCAGGAGGAAAGGATAGCCGCTCAAATGGCACTCGCCGATCTGCATCTATCAGAATTTTTGAATGTAGAATTGGTGCCTGCGGAGACAGACGAGGTGACCCGGCTTATCCTGGAGTCTCACGACAAGCAAGCCTTCTCTCCTATTTCTTCTTTTACTGTTGGAGAGTTGCGCGATCTTCTATTGGATGAAAAAACAGGCTCTGCTGAGATCGCAAAACTCAGGGATGGTCTGACTCCGGAAATGCTTGCTGGGGTTTCCAAGCTCATGTCCAACCAAGATCTGATCTTGGTTGCAAAGAAATCCCCTGTTATCAGCAAATTCAGAAATACGTTGGGGCTTCCTGGGAGACTGTCGACCCGGCTACAACCGAATCATCCTACAGACGACCCAAAGGGGATCGCGGCTAGTATTTTGGACGGTCTTCTTTTAGGAAGCGGAGATGCCGTCATAGGTATCAATCCTGCGACGGATAATGTTCCTACGGTGATCGCTCTCTTGGAAATGTTGGACTCTATTATCCAAAAGTATTCTATCCCTACCCAGTCTTGCATTCTTTGTCATGTAACTACTTCTATGAAAGCAATGGAAGAAGGTGCGCCCTTGGATCTGGTCTTTCAGTCTATCGGGGGAACCGAGGCCTTGAACAAGAGTTTCGGAGTGAATCTGAGCATCTTGGCAGAATCCCAGCAAATGGCATTGGAATTAAAACGAGGGACCGTCGGGAATAATGTAATGTATTTCGAAACAGGCCAGGGAAGCGCATTATCTGCGGGAGCACATTTCGGGATCGATCAGCAAACCTTAGAGGCGAGAGCCTATGCAGTCGCAAAGAAATTCGATCCACTTCTCGTAAACACAGTGGTTGGATTTATCGGTCCGGAATATCTATATAATGGAAAACAAATAGTAAGGGCAGGTCTCGAGGATCATTTTTGCGGTAAGCTCATGGGACTTCCGATGGGAGTGGACATTTGCTATACAAACCATGCGGATGCTGATCAGGACGATATGGACAATCTTCTTACCTTACTTGGCGCAGCAGGATGCAATTATATCATGGGAGTCCCGGGCGCCGACGACGTTATGCTATCTTATCAAAGTACTTCTTTTCATGACGCTTTGTATTTGCGCCAGGTTTTTGGCGTTCGACCAGCTCCCGAATTTGAGACTTGGCTTTTGGAATCCGGCTTATTCGATCAATCTCATGTGTTCCTGCCCAAGGAAAATAAGGGAAAGTTCTTATTAGAAGGGATCCTGGGAGAAAGATCCAAATGATCTCATGGGAAGAATGGAAGGCGCTCACTTCTGCTAGAATTGGATTAGGAAGATCGGGAGGATCCCTTCCTACAAAAGAACTTTTGAAATTCAGATTGGATCATGCAAGAGCAAGGGATGCAGTCTTAGTCGAGCCCGACTTTCCGAAATTACAAGTCGAACTGGGGCGCTTCGGAAAGGATCTGAATATGGAAGCAGTTACGGTAGAAAGTCTCGCTCGCAATCGGGAGGAGTATCTGCTTCGACCGGATCTAGGACGAAGGTTATCGGAGCCTTCTCTCAGAAAGCTACAAGCGCTACGGGGAGAATACGATCTAGTGATCGTTGCCGCTGACGGTCTTTCTGCTAAGGCATTGGATTCGAATTTAATTCCCTTTCTTGCAGTCCTTCTTCCGTTATTAGTATATAAGAAATTCAGAATGGGCCCTTTTGTATTGGCAAAATTAGGAAGAGTTGCGATCGGCGATGAGATAGGGGAGCCCTTGGGAGCGAGGGCTACTGTCATGTTGATAGGAGAAAGGCCAGGATTGACTTCTGCAGATAGCTTGGGAATGTACCTTACCTTCGATCCGAAAACGGGTAAGACGGATGAGAGCAGGAATTGCATCTCGAATATAAGACCGGATGGTCTGGTTTTCCGAAGGGCCGCAGAAAAGACGATCTATCTGCTTTCCGAATCGCTTAGAAGAGGGATATCTGGAGTGGATTTAAAGGATGAGATGAGCCCGGACTTTTTAGAAAATCCGAATACATCGGAGATTCAAATCGATTGATATCTTCAATATTCTATTTCGAACACCTGGAGCAAAAGCAAGGTCATCGGGATATACAATAAGAAGATTCGGAAAAATCTTTAAAAGGCGGTTCAAATTGGCAAATTCGACTTGAACCACTCTCCCCAAAGGAATAAGTTTTTTATGATAAATAGATCCGAAATGTTTTTCATAAAACTATTTCGGAAGGCGGAAAAAAGGAAACGAAAATGTATAAATCAAATATAGAGTTCATCATCGATTCTACAAATAAAGAAGAACCTATCTACGGTATCTTGGCCTTGGTAAGCGATACCTTAGAATCTATGAAAGCAGATGTCGCTGGGCATAACGTGGATCTTGAACAAAGAAAGATCTTTCGTTCGGCGATGAAGGATATGGTTTCCGGTCTGATCAAGTTGGATAGCTTGGTGGAGAGAAGCGGCCAGGGAGTGAGATAGGTTGGGATGTCCAACTTTCGTTAGGAAATGTGCTATAATCCTTTCTGTCTTTAAATGATTCTAAGCAAGGCTCCTTTTGGCGAACGTTCGTTTAATATTCTGCGTTAGAGAAGATTTCATTTCTATTAATAAATCCTATAAATTTTTCCAATCCATTCAGACTTTTTTCTGATCTTTTCTAAATTCCATTGACTTACTTTTATATATTTCGGCATATTCCGAGTACAAATAACTCGGCAATCCGTGAATTGATGCGCAATCGTTCACATTCTGGATTGCCGTTTAGGAATGTTCTACTTGGTATTTATGAATCGGACCCTAAGAAAAATTGTTCTTCTATTTTGTTTTCCGTTACTCGTGCTCGTATTGTTCAGCGGTTTTTCGATCCGATCCCTAATCCAAAGCCTTACGGGTACTTTGGTTCCCCAACCTCTTCCTAAACTTGCTGCGTTGCCTAACGGAGCCTTGTCTTCTTCGATTGAGATCATTCTTCCTCCGGGCACTAAAGGGATAGTCCCCGCCTTATCACTTTCTTATAATTCGGGCGGTGAGAATGGGATCCTTGGAGTGGGTTGGGATTTGCAGGGAATCTTTTCTATTTCTAGAGATCAGAATTTTGGGATCAATTATGACGGAAAGGATCGTTTTCTTTCCGATCAGGTAGGAGCTCTGGTAGATGTCTCCGGGAACCAGTCCAATTTTCATAGTCGCAAGGAATCTTGGGCTCAATTCATTCCTAATAGTGTTTGCGGGAGCGGCCCTTGTTCTTGGACGGCGACCGATAAGGATGGGGTGACGTATAGTTACGGTTCTACGAGCGATTCTAGGATCGAAGCGATAGGAAGAAGCGGGTCGATTCGCGCTTGGGCTTTGAGCCAGGTCCGCGATCCTTTCGGTAACGGTTATAATATTACGTATATTGAAGATAGTTCTAACGGAGAATATTATCCGAACGAGATCACCTACCAAAATCGCAGTATTAAATTTGAATATTCAGATTCCAGACCGGATTCGTTCCCAAGTTACTCTAGCGGTTCCTTAGTTAAAACCACGAAACGTTTGGATGCGATCCAGATCTATGCTGACGGGTCCTTGATCCGAGAATATGATTTTGATTATTCTATCGGAGCTACTACCGGGAGATCCGTTCTTAGCTCCGTTAAGAGAAAAGAATCGAATGCGTTCGGCTCCGAAAGTTATGCGGATCTTGAATTTACGTACGGCAGTGATGGTTTCCTTTTGCAACCTCCTGCGGATACGAACTTGAACTCTACTGTCTCGAATGTGAATCTATTTGTTCCGAGCGGCCTTTTGCTGTATGCAAATCTTCTTTTCGGGAATCCTCTACCGACTCAACCTACTGCCACGGATAAGAGGCTCGCAGACTATCTCCAATATGCGATGCATATTCCTGTGCCAGACAGGGAAAGTTGCAATAGCGGTCCTTCTGCTTGTCTTTGTGCGGCTTACGCTCCTTGTTGGAGCGGTAACGTAGGGTTCTTTAATTACTTGGCTTCTCTTTGCTTGGATTATAATAATTGGGGCGGTCCTACGTATTGCGCATCCGGTATCGATTCGGGGCTTACGTATTGGACCCCTATGGATCTGGATGGAAATGGGATCCTGGACTTTGCGAGTGTGGTCGGTTCCGAAACGAATAATTCGATCCGCTTGCGCGCCTGGACAGTCCAAAACGGCGGCATCGATCCGAATGCGAGTTTCTTGAGCCCGATCCTTCCTTTGCATTATAATACTTTTTTCCAAGCGGCGGACTTGGACGGAGATGGGAGAACTGATTTTGCTTTCGAGAACGGCGGTAAACTGAACGTTATTTATTCCCAAGCGAACTCCTTTAGTAGTCCTTCCAGTTTCTCTAATGTTGTGATCCCGGCGGCGAATCGGAATATGAAGTCGTTTGCTCCTTATTCTTACTTTTTCGAACATTCCAGTACGAACCCTAAGAGAATGGCGGCAGATAAGGCTCCTGCGGATTGGTTTGCAGATATGAACTCAGACGGTCTTGCGGATTTCATTCATTATGACGGTTCGAATTTCAATATTTACTTAAACCAAAAGGGTAGCTTTGCGAATGCGATCCAAATTGCAGGTACTTCGAATTATTTCATCAACGAATTCATGGACATGGATTCGGACGGGAAGGCAGAGTATGTAAGATTGGTACAGTACAGCGAAAATCCTCAGTACACCCAGATCAACGCACAACTCCAAGCTGCAAACGCGCAGGCCGATTCGATCACGAATGAATACAATACGGAAAGTGATATCTTAAATACTGTTATCACTCTGGGCGCATCCAGTGTTTCCAGCTCCGACTTTAATTCTCTTACGGACTATTATTTGAGAGGATGCGGTTTTTATCTTTCTAGTTTAGGCATTGGGAATTATTCGATGGATGATATCGTTCTCGTTCCGAATAGCAACGGAGAGAATGTAGCTTGTTTGAATTCAGATCCGAATTATATCGATATCACTCTATTGCAGGCGGCTCTTGTCGGGACTCCAATCCCGGTTCCCAACACTTTGTCAGACGATCTGCAACTTGTGTATGCGGGTACAATCGGTCCTGTTACTTCTACGCAAACGGATCTACAGAATCAATTGAACGACCTGAATGCAAGTGCGAACGGGACGATCCGCTATAGATTGGATGTAACCACATTCGATCTGAGTTCCAAGACTGCGACTACCGTTCCGAACGATCTTGGTACGAGCGCGGATCGTTTGAGAAGTTTTTTCGGGGATGTAAACTCGGATAATCTTCCTGATTTTGTGACGGTGGTGGGAAATCAGATTAAGGTTTCTTTAAATTCCAGCAAAGGCTTTGCGGCTCAGGTTGCCAGCGATTTAAATGCGGACGACGGAACGAAGGCGATCCAATTTAGTTTTTCCGATGTGAATTCGGACGGGTTGGACGATCTGGTCCTGTATAATAAGGAAACTCAGGGAGTAGAAACGTATATTTCGAACGGAGCGGGTGCTCTTTCCTATAATTCCGCTTTCGGGTTCGGGCAATTTACTCTGAACGAGCAAACCACGAATGGTGTGTATCGGGCGGACCAGGGTCAGTTTATTATCCAAGACGTGAATGGGGACGGTTCCAAGGACGCTCTTTTGATCAAGCTTTGGCAGGATAAGACGCAAGGCCATGTGATCGTTCGAAATGCGAATGCAAAATCCTCGGATGAAGACGATCTGGTCGCCGTAACGAACGGGGTCCAATCCGAGAACGTTAGTTATTCTTCCAAACATCTGCATTCGGGTGCGATCCTTGTAGGCAGCGGTAATTATCCGAATGTGCCGGATACTTCTCCTGGTCAATTGGTTACGAACATTTCTACAAATGTGGGTTCGGGTGTAGTCATCGGTCAGAATTTCGAATATAAGAATGCGAGATTCTATCTGGGCCAAAGAGATATTATGCGAAGTCTCGGTTTTGCCAGCGTCAAGGAAACGGACCAAGGCACAGGTTTCTATAAGCTGAGCGAATTCAACCAAAGCGAGTATCGTTTGGCAGACACTCCGATGACTGTTAGTAATTTTAATGTTTCGGGGAATTTGATCGCTCAGACGATCTATAGCGGATTCCAATTCCCGAATCCTTTCGGGACGGAGATCGCCATGGCGACCCAAGTGTCCCAGAGTTCGTATCATAACGGCTCTTTGGATCTGGCAACTAACACGAGTTATACTCTGGATTCTTTCGGTTTTCCTAAGAACCAAACGGATATTGCGGGTACGCATATTACTTCTAACGATATTTCCTTACTTCATGATACTACAAATTGGAGGATTGGAAGACCGATCCAATTAAAAAAGTCTGTGGATGGAGCTTTGGTAATGGACAGAAAGGCTGCATATAATGGAGATACCGTGACTTCGATCACTTTGTTTTCTGGAAGCGGAGTAGAACAAAATACTAGTTATACATATGATCCATTTGGAAATCCTGTATCGACAACGGATGCTCTGGGAAATGTGTCTCAGATCGTGTATGATCCTACGATCCATGTATTTCCGATCCAGAAGAAGAATGCTTTAGGGCATACGGAAAAGTTTAACTACGATCTTAGCTTGGGATTAGAGATCTCGCATACAGATCCGAACGGAGTGATTTCTTCAAAGTCCTATGATGGATTTGGAAGATTGTCGAAGGTGACGTATCGAGGAAATTCAGACTGGAACGAATCGTACGAGTATGATAATCCGGCCAGATTCAATCTATCCGATCTTTCTCAGAACCAATCGGTCACCAAAACGATCCGGGATACAACGAGCGGGATCCAAACTACAGTTACAGAATATTCGGATCCATTTGAGAATGTTCTGCGTAGTGTATCGGATACAGCGGCAAGTGGAGTGTCTTTGATCACAGATTCGGTATATGATTATCGGACCGGTTTGCTCGTGAAGAAATCGAATCCGTATTTTACGACAACTTCTCCTTTCTGGACGGAATACAAATACGAGGATCCGGACCTTCGCTCGAGTGGGAATACATATACGGATGCCAAAGGTCCGACGGTTACGAGTATTTCTTACTTGGGACTTTCTGTTTCCAAATCCGTTACGTATCCTGACAATATTACGAAATCGTTTAGCCAAACCAAGAATGAATTGGGCCAGATCATTTCCACTACCGAGAACGGTAAAACGATTGCGACAACCTATTCGCCGAACGGACAGCCGTCTCAGATCACGGACCCTGCCGGATTATCTACGAAGTTTGTGTATGATCTAGCAGGGAGAAGGACCAGCGTCTCCGATCCGAATTCTGGAGCAGTCAGTTATACATATGACATATTGGGAAGAGTGACGAAACAAACCGACGCAAGAAATAAATCTCTAAGCTTCATTTACGACTCGATCGGAAGGATCAAGAGTACCAGAACGAATGGAGGTGAAACTCCAATCAGTTACACGTATGACGACACAAGTGCACCTAACGGAATCGGAAGGATGACGAAGGTCGCAGATGGGTCTGGAACGACAGAGCTACAATATGGAGCACAAGGCAAACCGATCCATCAAACGAAGGCTATCGATGGATATCATCTGATCACGAAGATCGATTACGATTCATTGGGTAGGGCGACTACGATTACCTACCCGGAAGGATCGAAAATTCACCAGAGCTATTCACTGAACGGCAATCTAGAGAAAGTAACAATAGATAGCGCGGATGGAAAGAGCAAGGGAGTGAGTGTAGTAGAATACACAGGACCGTTGTTTACAGATGGAAGCCCAGTGTTCCGAAAGACCGCCGGAAACGGAATCGTCACAGATGTAAAGATAGATCTGTCCACATTCCAAACGACATCGCAGATCGCTACGAATAAGAAAGGCACGACCTTACAATCTCTAACCTATGACTACGATGCAGCAGGGAATGTATTAAAACAAACGGACCTTAAGAATGCGAGTAGAAGCCATACGTATACGTATGATCTAGATAATCGTCTCCTAACAGCGAAAGGAAGTTTTGGAACACAGAACTATAGCTATACGCCAAATGGAAACCTACTCCAAAAAGGAAACGTAGTATTTACTTACGGAGACTCAACCCATGCAAACGCAGTGACGAAGGTAGTAAGTGGACGCAAAACGATCCATTATACCTACGACGCTTCTGGGAACATGACGTTCCGAGATGGAGAGGCAATTTTCTATGATAGTTTCGGCAAGATGACGGAGTATCATACGCAACACGGAGAGCGACTCAGATATACATACGACTATTCAGGGAACCGAGTTAAGTCGGAAAATATAAGAACGAATCTAGTAACCTATAACATAGACGATTATTATGAAATCGTAAAAGATCATAGTAAAACAGCGAAACATACCATGTATGTGAAAGGACTTGGTGGAGAAATACTCACCCAAATCACTCGTACAAATCCTACTCTCATCACGCAGAGCGATGAACTAAGAGTCGCCGGCGGAATAGGAAACTGGTTCGATCCATTTAATTTATGCACGAATCTAACAGTGGATTGTAGCACCTATTGGAAGAACAGACTCACTGCACCAGTGGATCGTTTCCTTGCCTACTCAGCATTCTTTGAGAATCGAATTCCAACATTTGCTTTCAGAATTGGATACATTCTATTCTTTGTAGGATTGCTCTACTTAGCATATCCGTATCTACTTAAAGGCAACGAGTTACTCCAGCGAATGAGGATCGCAGGATTTTCTACGCCAGTACTGTTAGTTTCTATAACAGGGACCTTTGCTCTACAAGACTGCAGTGGACTTAACTCGAGCAATGCAGGGCCTTGGAATCTAATTCCGTCTGCCTTAGAGAATACGACAGCGATTGGATCTAAGAGCAGTAATAGTATTGATGGATCTGGTGTACCAGCAGTAGGAGGATTCTTTTACCAGACGGATAGACTTGGATCTACGTCGATGCTCACAGACGGTAACGGAAACCCAGTGTCTGGTCCTGGAAGGTCAGGGACAAGCTACGTAGGTTATCTCCCGTATGGGGAAATGAATGTAACCGAATCGGGTGGTCCGGATATATTCCGTTACAAGTTTACTGGCCAGATTTTGGATGAGGACACAGGGCTATATTACTACAAGTCCAGATACTATGATCCTTTCTTAGCAAGATTCATCCAAGCAGATGACAGAGCGAACCAAGGGATTAATGGTCTCAACAGATACATGTATGTGGGTGGGAATCCGACTAATAGCATAGACCCGAATGGGCATGTGAACTTATCTCAGGCGATCCACATGTTTAACCGTATCGTGGGTCATATACTTGGTAAGAACTTCCACAACGGGAATAGCCCGAGCTTCCAGTCGATCGGGCATGATTTGTCTCATAGTTTGCTAGGTAAGGGTGTAACATGGCTTGGTCGTTGGATCCAAAAGATTCCGACATTATTGTTGGATGCGCAGATCCTTTTCCTTGATTCTCAATTTGGTACGATATACAATTTTGCAACTGGTAAGGGTTTACCTCAATACAGCTTTAAGCATGGAGCGGTGGTGGTAGAGAACTCAGGATTGGGTAACTTACTTCATGATTTTCCTGTGCTTGGCAATGGCGGAGCGCTTACACCTGGACCGGTGATCTTCATGTATAAGAAACCAGGCGATTGGTTTGGCCGTATGGTATGGAACGCAACCATCAAGCATGAATATGGACATGTAGACGAATTTTACAGTATGAATGGGTTGGATTTCTTTGGGCGGGTGCTTGATAGACCTTTGCAAAGGAATATGGCTCCGTATCTAGAAACTCATGCAGATTCCTTGGGAGGAACAAATCAATATGGATATAATATTATAGTTAATAGAATATATTTTTTACTCTTAAGCTCTAATGAGATATTAGGTATACTTTATGGAATATACACTAGTCAGATTACTGATCAATCGTTATAGTTTTTGCTACATTATGGAATAGGTAAGACGTTGATGAAATTGAAAACTTTAGTAATTGTTGCATTGGCGTTTGTTTTATTTTTTAGTAAATGCAATGCACCTTCGGAAAATATTGTGAAAAATAATTGTATAAAGACTTACATTACCTCTGTTGATGCAATTAATAGTAGTTCTAATTATACTCCTGCAGAGAAAACTGATGCATTGAATTTCTTTCTATTGTATTTGATTCAATGCCAGAAATAGATTAAAGATTGATTGATGGCTTATCAGGAATTTTTTCTTGCAGCCTTTGCGGAATGTAAAAAGGTAAATTTAACCCCGACTGCACAATTGTGCAGCGGAGCTTAAGTAAAAAAGAAAGATCCTCCTTCACGATCTTGCGACAGGGATACGTAGGGCTTAAGTCCCGAGCAGAGAGTGAAGAAGAGTTAAGATAAAAGTAATGGAGTGGCGAAGGGATGAGCGATAGCGAACCCGTAGTAGCCCGGCCCGCTGTAGCGGGGTCGCCCAAAAGCAATTCAGGCATAGACGGCTCAGGTGTACCTGCGGTTGGGGGATTCTTTTACCAAACGGACAGACTCGGATCTACATCCATGCTCACAGACGGTAACGGAAATCCAGTATCCGGTCCAGGAAGATCTGGAGTAAGCTACGTTGGTTATCTCCCCTATGGAGAAATGAACACAACCGAATCTGGTGGTCCGGATATATTCCGCTATAAATTCACAGGTCAGATCTTAGATGAGGACACGGGGCTTTACTATTACAAATCCCGCTATTACGATCCTTTCTTAGCAAGATTCATCCAAGCTGATGATAGAGCAAATCAGGGGATCAACGGTCTCAATAGATACATGTACGTGGGTGGAAATCCGACTAACAGTATAGATCCGAACGGGCATGTAAACTTATCTCAAGCGATTCACATGTTTAACCGGATCGTGGGCCACATACTTGGTAAGAATTTCCACAATGGCAATAGTCCGAGCTTCCAGTCGATAGGGCATGATTTGAGCAGGGGCATGCTTTTCAAGGGAGCAGTAAGAATAGTAGGCTATACACTTGCTGCTATCGTAAATTCGATTGCTTTGACTTTCGAATTCTATGTCGGCCTTTCATATAACCTTTTAAACGGTTATGGTTTGCCAAAATTATCTTTTAGGCACGGTGCCCTGTTGATAGAAAATTCGGGCATTGGAAATATCTTAAAAGATGAGGGCTGGGGCGGAGGTGGAATAACATTAGCTCCAGTAATCTACATGGGAAGACATGGAAATGGAATTTTAGCCAAGTATGCTTATCGGAATTCTCTTCAACACGAATATGGGCATATAAGTGAGTTTTATGACTGGGGTGGGATTGACTATTACTCTAGTGCGCTATCCCGGCCATTCCAGGGTTCATCTGGAGGTGGCTATTTGGAAACGAATGCAGATGTTCGAGCAGGTACAAATGACTATTTACATAATTATTCGGATGCATACTTGAACTATCTGATTTTTAGAAATGTTTTCTTTTCTCAAGTTCCTTCTAATCCAAGAAATGAGTATATTATTTTCAATATATTCTTATCTCTTGGTATAGTCATCATTCCTTTTCCGAGGTCTTATTAATGAAAAGTATATTAGCAATAATTCTATTAATCTTTACTCAACATGGTTGCAATACTCCTTGGCAGCAGAATGAGTTAAAAAAGAAGAATAAACAGAACTGCGAAAAGCAGATTTTTACGGCCTTTCTTCTGCCAGGAGATCCAAGTACCCAGCAGCAAACTCTTGAATTAGCATTGCTAGGTCTGGTGGCCTGCCAAAATTCTAACGCAGGGAATGAGTAAATTAAAGAATTGTTAAAGTTCCAAATAATGAAAATGAACGTGTATTTTGAGAATCTATCAATTAACCCCAACTGCACAATTGTGCAGCGAAGCTAAAATAAAGAAGAGAAATCCTCGCTCACAATCTGCGACAGGGATACGCAGGGCTTTAGTCCCGAGCAGAGAGTAAAGAAGAGTTTAGATAAAAGTAATGGAGTGGCGAAGGGATGAGCGGTAGCGAACCCGAAGTAGCCCGGCCCGCGGAAGCGGGGTCGCCCAAAAGCAACGCAGGGCCTTGGAATCTAATTCCGTCTGCCTTAGAAAACACGACAGCGATCGGTTCTAAGAGTAGCAGTAGCAGCATAGACGGATCGGGTGTGCCTGCGGTAGGAGGATTCTTTTACCAGACGGACAGACTTGGCTCAACGTCGATGCTCACAGATGGCAATGGGAACCCAGTATCCGGTCCAGGAAGATCAGGGACTAGCTACGTAGGTTACCTTCCTTATGGAGAGATGAACAACACCGAATCTAGTGGTCCTGATATATTCCGTTACAAGTTTACTGGCCAGATCTTAGATGAGGACACTGGGCTTTACTACTACAAATCCCGCTATTATGATCCATTCTTGGCGAGATTCATCCAGGCGGATGATAGAGCGAACCAGGGGATTAATGGTCTTAACAGATACATGTACGTGGGAGGAAACCCTACTAATAGCATAGACCCGAATGGGCATGTGAACTTATCTCAGGCGATCCACATGTTCAACCGGATCGTTGGTCATATACTTGGTAAGAATTTCCACAACGGAAATAGCCCGAGCTTCCAATCGATAGGACATGATTTGAGTCATAGCTTGTTGGGTAAAGGCTTAGCGCAAGTTGGCCGCTGGATCCTAAGAATTCCGACGCTATTGTTGGATTCGCAGATCCTTTTCCTTGATTCACAGTTTGGTACACTATACAATCTTGTC